>NZ_JBFUHS010000001.1:0-481288 GCF_056402255.1 Pseudomonas sp. P4_B4 | reverse complement strand
GCGTTCAATCTGAGCCATGATCAAACTCTTCAGTTCAAACATCTTTGGGTTTTGAGAAAACCCTAAACTTGGCTCAGCAATCGTTGGTTACATCTTTGATTTCTCGCGGAGTAACTTGTGATGCTGATAATCTGTTGACTAGCAGTCTGACTCCACAAGCACCCACACGAATTGCTTGATTCAGTTGTTAAAGAGCGGTTGGTTAAGATCTTTCATCTCAACCGAGGCGCGCATTCTACAGCAGCCTCATTTGCTGTCAAGTGGTATTTTTCAGAAGTTTTCCAAGTTTCCTTTTCAACTTCAACCACTTGCGCCTCAGATCTCTCGTCAGCGGGAGGCGAATTCTACAGCGTTACACGCCGCTGTCAACACCTCTTTTTCAACTCCCTTTCGGCTTCGATGACCTGAAGCAACCTGCTGCCGAAAACTGCGCAACTCGTTGTTTACCAAGGAGTTTTCCGTTTCGACTGCGCCGGAAGTGGGGCGAATTATAGGCTTCCAGAATCTGCCGTCAAGCGTTGATTTAGGTTTTCTATCAATAAGCTGCAGAATGCAGCAAAACCGCCCAAAGGAAGCCTATATAGAGGAGCCGAAACACCCCTCTATATAGAAGAGACCAGTCAGAGAACGCCCGAAGCCTTGAATGCGGACACCGCCCCGGCATCCAGGCCCAACACCCGCTGCAAAACTTCCAGCGTGTGCTCACCCAGCAGAGGAGGTGCAAAACGGTACTCCACCGGCGTTTCCGACAGTCGAATCGGGCTCGCCACCTGAGGCACCATCCCGGCCAGCGCATGCGGCAGCTCGATAGCCAACCCACGCGCCTTCACCTGAGGGTCGGCAAACATCTGCGCCACGTCATTGATAGGCCCGCACGGCACGCCAGCCTGTTCCAGCTGCGCCACCCACTCAGAGGTAGTCTTGAACACCGTTGCCTGGCGGATCAGCGGAATCAGTAATGCCCTGTTTGCCACCCGCAGCTTGTTGGTCGCAAAACGCGGATCGTCCGCCCACTGCGGTTGCCCGGCCACTTCCGCGAACTTGCGGAACTGACCATCGTTCCCGACGGTAAGGATGAAATCGCCATCCGCCGTAGGAAAATCCTGATAGGGCACGATGTTCGGATGAGCATTACCCAGGCGTTTAGGCGCATTGCCTGTCGTCAGGTAGTTCATAGCCTGGTTGGCCAGACAAGCCACCTGCACGTCCAGCAGAGCCATATCGATATGCTGACCACCGCCGTCGTGGTCCCGATGCGCAAGCGCAGCCAGGATCGCGACAGTCGAATACAGCCCGGTCAGGATATCCGTCAGCGCCACGCCAACCTTTACCGGCCCCGCGCCTTCTTCGCCTTCAGGTCGCCCCGTCAGGCTCATGAGGCCGCCCAACCCCTGGATCATGAAGTCATAACCCGCACGCTTGGCGTAAGGACCGGTCTGGCCGAACCCGGTGATCGAGCAATAGATCAGATCCGGATTGATCGCCTTCAGCGACTCATAGTCCAGGCCATAAGCCGCCAGACCGCCGACCTTGAAGTTCTCGATCAGAATGTCCGACTTGGCCGCCAACTCACGCACCAGCTTCTGCCCTTCAGGGCGAGTGAAGTCGATGGTGACCGATTGCTTGTTGCGATTGGCCGACAAGTAATAGGCAGCCTCGCTGGTGTTCTCGCCATAAGCGTCTTTAAGGAACGGTGGCCCCCAGGCGCGCGTGTCATCGCCGTTACCCGGACGCTCGACCTTGATCACTTCAGCGCCAAGGTCGGCCAGGATCTGCCCGGCCCAAGGCCCGGCCAGCACCCGCGATAAATCCAGTACCCGTAGATGCGATAGCGCGCCCATGGACGTTCTCCTTAATAGAACGCCTGGAGGCCGGTTTGCGCACGACCGAGGATCAGTGCATGGACGTCATGAGTACCTTCATAGGTGTTCACCACTTCCAGGTTGACCAGGTGACGCGCAACACCGAATTCATCGGAGATGCCGTTACCGCCCAACATATCGCGGGCCATGCGCGCGATGTCCAGGGACTTGCCGCAAGAGTTGCGCTTCATCATCGAGGTAATTTCGACTGCAGCGGTCCCTTCGTCCTTCATGCGACCCAGACGCAGGCAGCCTTGCAGCGCCATGGTGATTTCAGTCTGCATGTCGGCCAGCTTCTTCTGGATCAACTGAGTGGCGGCCAGCGGGCGACCGAACTGCTGACGATCCAGGGTGTACTGGCGAGCGGTGTGCCAGCAGAACTCGGCTGCACCCAGCGCACCCCAGGAGATGCCGTAACGTGCCGAGTTGAGGCAAGTGAAAGGACCTTTCAGGCCACGGACATCCGGGAAAATGTTCTCTTCTGGCACGAACACGTTGTCCATCACGATTTCACCGGTGATCGATGCCCGCAGGCCCACCTTGCCGTGAATCGCCGGAGCGCTCAGGCCTTTCCAGCCTTTCTCCAGAACGAAGCCGCGAATGTCACCGGCATCGTCCTTGGCCCAGACCACGAACACATCGGCGATCGGGCTGTTGGTGATCCACATCTTGCTGCCGGTGAGGCTGTAGCCGCCTTCCACTTTGCGCGCACGACTGATCATCGCACCCGGGTCGGAGCCGTGGTTAGGCTCGGTCAGGCCGAAGCAGCCGATCCACTCACCCGACGCCAGTTTCGGCAGGTACTTCTGCTTCTGCGCTTCGGTACCGAATTCATTGATTGGCACCATCACCAGCGAGGACTGCACGCTCATCATCGAGCGATAGCCAGAGTCGATGCGCTCGACTTCACGAGCGATCAGGCCGTAGCTGACATAGTTCAGGCCGCTGCCACCGTACTGCTCGGGGATGGTTGCGCCCAACAGACCGATCTCGCCCATTTCGCGGAAGATCGCCGGATCGGTCTTCTCATGACGGAAAGCTTCGAGGATGCGCGGCGCAAGGCTCTGCTGAGCAAACTGCGCAGCTGTGTCGCGAATCATGCGTTCTTCTTCAGTGAGCTGTTGATCCAGCAGCAGGGGATCGATCCAGTTGAAGCTAGCTTTACCGCCCATGAGTGTGTCCTCTCGAATCGGGTCAAATAACGTGGACTGATCCTAGGCCCGGATCGGCGCTACGGCAAACGAGGATTTCGCATACTGTTGTGCTAATTTCTCACTCCGAAACGTCGCAAAAGAGCCTTTATGCGATGTATTAGTGAGGTTGACGTACATGCGCAGAAAGATACCCAGCACCACCGCCCTGATCAGCTTCGAGGCCGCGGCGCGCCACGAGAGCTTCACCAAGGCCGCCCAGGAACTTTCGCTGACCCAAGGAGCGATTTGCCGACAGATCGCCAGCCTTGAAGAGTTCCTCAGCGTGGAACTGTTCCGACGCTCGCGGCGCGGGGTCAAGCTGACGGAAGCTGGTCTCTCGTACAGCCGTCGAGTGGCCACTCAACTCGACGCGGTTGAGCGCGACACCTTGTCAGTCATGGGCCAGCAAGGCACCAACGTGATCGAATTGGCCGTCGTTCCGACCTTCGGCACCCAATGGCTGCTGCCGCGACTCAAGGACTTCCAGCAAAAGCACCCGGAAGTAACGGTCAACCTGACCAACCGCACGCGCCCGTTCCTGTTCGCCGACACTGATTTTGATGCCGCCATCTACTTCGGTGACGCGGATTGGTCGGGTACAGAATCCCACAGGCTGATGGGTGAAAATCCAATGCCCGTTTGCAGCCCCAACCTGCTCGGAAACAAGACTAGTCTGACGCCCGGAGAAATCGCCGACTTACCCCTTCTGCAACAAACCACCCGCCCCTATGCCTGGCGCCAATGGTTCGACTCCCAACACATAAATGTCCCGCGAGACATGACAGGCCCCCGCTACGAGCTATTCTCCATGCTCGCCCAAGCGGCCATGCACGACATGGGCATTGCCCTGATTCCACCGTTCCTGATTCAAAGGGAGCTGAAAGAAAAACGCCTGGTGATCGCCAACCCGCAAGCACTGTCCAGCATCAAGGCTTATTACCTGATGATTCCTGAGCGGAAGGTCGAATCCGCATCCTTAAGGGCATTTCGTGACTGGCTGGTAAATCAAGCACACAGCTACAGCCTAGAGGGATAAAGGTTATTCAACGTTACTTGACCCCGTAGTCAGTAAAATCAAAGCCCTACAGATATACGTATTTGTCGCATACCAGCAAACTGTATCGAAAAGTCGTACAAACGTCCCACAAGCGGCTGACCACGCGGCTTTGCGCCACTATTTCGAAGCGATGCCGCATCATTCATACGGCCGATGTGTAAATTCTTCAATTTCGGCCAGAATCCTCGCAAAGCACGGTCTGCAAGGGATTGACCCGGTTGGTTGCGACATTCGGTCACGGGGTGACTTGTAGTTAATTTTCCGTCACCCGTCATAATCCCTTGAAGGGCACAAAGTTCGCCTGCAAAATGCCGCGCCCCGCCCTGATTTGGCGGGATCGTGCTGATCGGCCGCCCCAGCCGCACCATCCGTAGTGCATGGGTTTACTCAATAAGATCACGCAGGAGATTTGACGTGCACATTGGTGTTCCTCTCGAAACCCAGACCGGTGAAACACGGGTTGCTGCAACCCCGGAAACCATCAAGAAGCTGATCAGCCAGGGTCATAAGGTCACTGTACAAAGCGGCGCCGGCGTTAATGCCAGCGTAGTCGACAGTGCCTATGAAGCGGCAGGCGCAACCATTGGCAGCGCCAATGACGCGTTTGGTGCAGAGCTGATTTTGAAGGTGGTCGCTCCCAGCGACAGCGAGCTGGCGCTGATTAAAAGCGGCACCGTTGTAGTGGGTATGCTCAACCCGTTCAGCAACGAAACCATCGCCAAGCTGGCCGAGTGCGGGATTACCGCCTTTGCCCTGGAGGCGGCGCCGCGCACCTCCCGCGCCCAAAGCCTGGATGTGCTGTCCTCGCAAGCCAACATCGCCGGTTACAAAGCCGTGTTGCTGGCCGCGCACTACTACCCGCGCTTCATGCCGATGCTGATGACCGCCGCGGGCACCGTGAAAGCGGCGCGCGTGCTGATCCTCGGTGCCGGCGTGGCCGGTTTGCAGGCCATCGCTACCGCGAAACGCCTGGGGGCGGTGATCGAAGCGTCTGACGTGCGTCCTGCGGTGAAAGAGCAGATCGAATCCCTCGGCGCCAAGTTCGTCGACGTGCCTTACGAGACCGATGAAGAGCGTGAATGCGCCGTCGGTGTCGGCGGTTACGCCCGCCCGATGCCGGCCAGCTGGATGCAGCGCCAGGCCGCGGCCGTGCACGAACGCGCCAAGCAGGCTGACATCGTGATCACCACCGCGCTGATTCCGGGCCGCAAGGCACCAACGCTGCTCAGCGCGGAAACCGTGGCCCAGATGAAGCCGGGGTCGGTGGTCATCGACCTCGCGGCGGCCCAGGGCGGCAACTGCCCGCTGACCGTGGCCGATCAGGTGGTTGTCGAGAATGGCGTGACCATCGTCGGCCCGACCAACCTGGCCAGCGCCGTGGCGGCTGACGCTTCGGCGCTGTACGCACGCAACCTGCTGGACTTCATGAAACTGTTGTTCGATAAAGAAGGACAACTGGTGATCAACCTTGAAGACGATATCGTCGCCGCGTGCCTGATGTGCCGCGACGGCCAGATCGTGCGCAAGAACGGCTGAGGATAAAAACAATGGAAGACATGCTGATCTCTCACGGTATCTACAACCTGATCATCTTCGTGCTGGCTATCTATGTCGGCTACCACGTGGTCTGGAACGTCACCCCTGCACTGCACACGCCACTGATGGCGGTGACCAACGCCATCTCGGCCATCGTGATCGTCGGCGCCATGCTCGCCGCCGCCCTCACCGTGACCCCGCTGGGCAAGACCATGGGCACCCTGGCCGTGGCCCTGGCCGCGGTGAACGTGTTTGGTGGCTTCCTGGTGACCCGGCGCATGCTGGAAATGTTCAAGAAAAAAGCGGCTCCGGCAAAAGCGCCGGCAGCCAAAGCCGCAGCAGCCAAGGCTGAGGTGCAGCAAGCATGAGCATGAACCTGGTTACTTCCCTGTATTTGATCGCCTCGGTCTGCTTCATCCAGGCGCTCAAGGGCCTCTCGCACCCCACCACGTCGCGCCGCGGCAACCTGTTCGGAATGCTCGGCATGGGCTTGGCGATCCTCACCACGGTCGGTCTGATCTACAAGCTCGGTGCCGAGCTGGCCCAGGACGGTATCGTCTACGTGATCGTCGGCCTGCTGATCGGCGGCACTGCCGGTTCGATCATGGCCAAACGCGTCGAAATGACCAAGATGCCCGAACTGGTCGCCTTCATGCACAGCATGATCGGCCTGGCAGCGGTGTTCATCGCCGTGGCTGCCGTGGTCGAGCCGCAGTCGCTGGGCATCGTTGCGCAACTCGGTGACGCGATCCCGGCCGGTAACCGCCTGGAACTGTTCCTCGGTGCCGCCATCGGTGCAATCACCTTCTCCGGTTCGGTGATTGCCTTCGGCAAGCTGGCCGGCAAGTACAAGTTCCGCCTGTTCCAGGGTGCACCGGTACAGTTCAGTGGCCAGCACAAGCTGAACCTGCTGCTGGGCCTGGCCACACTAGGCCTGGGCGTGACCTTCATGCTCACCGGTGACTACACCGCTTTCGCCGTGATGTTGGCCCTGGCCTTCGTGCTCGGCGTGCTGATCATCATCCCGATTGGTGGCGCGGACATGCCAGTGGTCGTGTCGATGCTCAACAGCTACTCCGGCTGGGCAGCGGCGGGTATCGGCTTCTCGCTGAACAACTCGATGCTGATCATCGCCGGTTCGTTGGTAGGTTCAAGCGGTGCGATCCTCTCGTACATCATGTGCAAGGCGATGAACCGCTCCTTCTTTAACGTGCTGCTTGGTGGCTTCGGCAATACGGCGGATGCGGCCGGCCCGGCGGGTTCGAAAGAAGCGCGTCCGGTGAAATCCGGCTCAGCTGACGACGCGACCTTCCTGCTGACCAACGCCGACACCGTGATCATCGTGCCGGGCTACGGCCTGGCGGTAGCGCGGGCTCAGCATGCGCTGAAGGAACTGACCGAGAAGCTGACCCATCGTGGCGTGACCGTGAAGTACGCGATCCACCCGGTTGCCGGTCGTATGCCCGGCCACATGAACGTGTTGCTGGCCGAGGCCGAAGTGCCTTACGACCAGGTGTTCGAGATGGACGACATCAACTCCGAGTTCGGCCAGGCGGACGTGGTGCTGGTGTTGGGCGCCAACGACGTGGTCAACCCGGCCGCGAAGAACGATCCGAAATCGCCGATTGCCGGCATGCCGATCCTCGAGGCGTTCAAGGCCAAGACCATCATCGTCAACAAGCGCTCGATGGCCAGCGGCTACGCCGGCCTGGACAACGAGCTGTTCTACCTGGACAAGACCATGATGGTGTTCGGCGACGCGAAAAAGGTCATCGAAGACATGGTCAAAGCCGTCGACTAACCCTCTACGGCACACGGAACGCCCCGACTCGTCGGGGCGTTTTTGTTTGCGCAAATCGTCGGACAAACTATTCTTTTGTTACCGATCCTGTAACGGTGTTTTGCTCGAAAGGCCCGAAATAGACGCCTGGATTGCGACCTTGGTAGCGGGACAGAAGCTGGCGCAATTCACTAGACTGCACGTCCTGCTACCTGTTGCCCGAGATAACAATCCATGTACCGTGACCGTATTCGCCTGCCTTCGTTGTTGGACAAAGTGATGAGCGCTGCCGACGCTGCCGCTCTGATTGAGGACGGCATGACCGTCGGCATGAGTGGCTTTACTCGCGCCGGCGAGGCCAAGGCCGTCCCCCAGGCGCTGGCCGAGCGTGCCAAGGTCACGCCGCTGAAGATCAGCCTGATGACCGGCGCTAGCCTGGGCAACGACCTCGACAAGCAGTTGACCGAAGCCGGTGTGTTGTCGCGACGCATGCCGTTCCAGGTCGACAGCACCCTGCGCAAGGCGATCAATGCCGGTGAAGTCATGTTCATCGACCAGCACTTGTCGGAAACCGTGGAGCAATTGCGCAACCAGCAATTGAAACTGCCGGACATTGCCGTGATTGAAGCCGTAGCGATCACCGAGCAAGGGCATATCGTGCCAACCACCTCGGTCGGCAACTCGGCCAGCTTCGCGATTTTCGCCAAGCACGTGATCGTCGAGATCAACATGGCGCACAACCCGAATCTCGAAGGTCTGCACGACATCTATATTCCGACCTACCGTCCGACCCGCACGCCGATTCCGCTGGTCAAGGTCGACGATCGCATTGGCAGCACCGCCATCCCGATTCCACCGGAAAAAATCGTCGCCATCGTCGTCACCAACCAGGCTGACTCGCCCTCCACTGTGCTGGCGCCGGACGTCGAGACCCAAGCCATTGCCGACCACCTGATCGACTTCTTCAAACAAGAAGTGGCAGCCGGGCGTATGACCAACAAGCTCGGCCCGTTGCAAGCCGGCATCGGCACCATCGCCAACTCGGTGATGTGTGGCCTGATCGACTCGCCGTTCGAAGACCTGACGATGTATTCCGAGGTGCTGCAGGACTCGACCTTCGACCTGATCGACGCGGGCAAGCTGAGCTTTGCCTCGGGCAGTTCGATCACCCTGTCGAGCCGGCGCAATGCCGATGTGTTCGGCAATCTGGAGCGCTATAAGGACAAACTGGTTCTGCGCCCGCAGGAGATCTCCAACCACCCTGAAGTCGTGCGCCGCCTCGGCATCATCGGCATCAACACGGCATTGGAGTTCGACATCTACGGCAACGTCAACTCCACTCACGTCTGCGGCACGCGGATGATGAACGGCATCGGTGGCTCGGGCGACTTCGCGCGCAACGCGCACCTGTCCGTGTTCGTGACCAAGTCGATCGCCAAGGGCGGTGCAATCTCCAGCGTGGTGCCGATGGTCAGCCATGTTGACCACACCGAACATGACGTCGACATCCTCGTGACCGAAGTGGGCCTGGCAGACTTGCGCGGCCTGGCGCCCCGGGAGCGCGCCCGGATCATCATCGACAAGTGCGTGCACCCGGATTACCGCCAGGCGCTGAATGATTACTTCACCGCCGCGTGCGCCATCGGCGGGCACACCCCGCACATCCTGCGTGACGCCCTGAGCTGGCACATCAACCTGGAAGAAACCGGGCAAATGCTGAAGAAGTAATTGGTACAGATAGCAGCTGGCGCAAACACAGTTTCGTCAGCTTGCTCTTGCCTCTTCGCAATATGAAAAAAACTGTACTGCTGTACTGGTCATTTCCTAGGGAAAATTCCTACCTTATCGAGCAAAAACAGCAATTACGCACCTTAATAGTGCGCATAGGTACAGTTGCCTCAATTTCGACCAGTACACCCCCTATAAACAGTTAACTGAGCTCTCACAATACAGATGAACTGTATCTACAGAGACTAGGCAAACGAGAGGATCATGGGCACCAGTTAAACCACTACCTAATCCCGCCATAAGCGGAAGGATGTCAACCATGGAACGTACACTCAGTTCCGAACTGTTCTTCGAAGACACTGCTGCAAAAACCCAGGCTTCCATGCCTCTGCGCGTCATCGCCAACCTGATGCTGTGGCAGCGCCGCATTACCAGCCGCCATCAACTGGCTCGCCTGGATTCGCGTCTGCTGGCTGACGCCGGGATTAGCGAAGCACAACGCTACGAAGAGCTGAGCAAGCCGTTCTGGCGCTAAGTTAGCGTCGCTGGCTCTGACCTGAAGGTCCACCGCCAGCAACCCGAATTGAAAAAACAAAACCCGTCGTGGGAAACCACGACGGGTTTTGTCGTTTTGGCCTGTCAAATCCGGTCTTACAGTAGACAAACCTAAAGACCAGTACAGTTTGATAAGAATACAAACTGAATGAGTACAATATCGTCGCAGTGTGTCTGTAGTGGATGTTCGGCCGGTGTCAGCATGGAGCCCTCTACTTATCAGGACAGGGACCGCGCCATGAATTCTTTACAGGATGTTTCCACCCCCTCAGTTCAATCGAGACCTTGCTTGCACTGGGTCAGAGATCTGCTGACAGGGCTCTTCGCTAGCCTGGAAAGGGCGAGAACACGACGTTTACTGGCTCAACTCGATGATCGTCAGCTATCAGACCTTGGCATCAGCCACGCCGACCGCATCAATGAATTGGATAAACCGTTCTGGCGCTGACTGCCTGTTTGCATGACGGACTGTTCGAACTGACACACTCAGGCCTAATATCAAATCAGAACGTGGCGAGCGCCAAGCGCCTGGCGTCTGACTTTGCAGACACTGCGCCATTTTTCAATTGGTTTACCCAAAGGAGTTACCCATGTCCCGTCTCCGTCTGCTCAGCGCTGCAGCCTTGTTTGCCGTAGCTGCCAGTGCCCAAGCCAGCAGCTTCATCGTGACCACGGATGCTGTCGTCAATGCGCTCAAAGCCACGTCCGATGCGACTACCGATGTCGTCTCGTCTTCGTTCAAGGATGACAAGATCGTCCTCGCGGCCCGTGACGACGCAGCCAGCTTCGTCGCCAGTGAAGGTTCCATCCGCGGCGTGAAACTGGAAAGCGCACTCGACCATATTCGCCACCAGGTGCCACAGCTGAACGCAAGCGACGCCCAACTGGCGCAAGCGATTCTGACGATCTAAACGACTGCACAGACATGGGGCACACCCGACGTGTCCCAATGTTTCGGCGCTGGCCCTAGAACGGGCCTTGCGCTAGCCTTGTGACTCACTTTCAACTGTCGAGTCTCATGCGTTTTCCTTCAAATCTCTTGATCGCTCCAGCCTTTCTTACCCTTGTTTGCTGCGGATCGGCCCACGCTTATGACGCCTTCAATCTGTCCACCCAAGGCATCGTCGCCAGCGGTTACGCCACAAGTTTGGTGACCAGCGCCCCCTTCGACCATAAACTGCTGCTCGCCGCCCAGGATGACGCTGCGGCATTCATTGCCAGTGACGGCCAACTGAGAGGCGCACGACTGGAGTCGGCCCTGCGGTATCTGCGCCGAACCCAGGCAAAACTTCATGCCAGCGACCTTGAACTGGCACAAGCAATTCTCGTCCAATAGTTATCCCTGTTTTTCTGGAGTCGTTCCATGCGTAACCCGCTGATTGCTGCCACCTTAGGCCTACTGCTGTTGGCCGATGTGGCCCAGGCACATACTCTGGTTGCCACCAGTAATATGCTGATCCGTGCTACCCAGCGCACCCTCGATTTCACCTCCGATACCACCACGTCCATCCGCGATTCGAAAATCGTTCGCGAAGCCCAGGACGACGCCGCCAGTTTCGTTGCCAGCAATGGCGA
Source organism: Pseudomonas sp. P4_B4 (assembly GCF_056402255.1). NCBI lineage: Bacteria > Pseudomonadati > Pseudomonadota > Gammaproteobacteria > Pseudomonadales > Pseudomonadaceae > Pseudomonas > Pseudomonas sp. P4_B4. The sequence goes on along the minus strand of NZ_JBFUHS010000001.1, from coordinate 470,002 downwards.
CATTCGCGGCGCTCACCTGGAGTCCGCCTTCGATTTGCTGCGCACTCGCGTGCCGGAAGCCCGTGACGCCAGTGACCAGGATCTCGCCGAAGCCATCCTCGCACTGTGAAGCGTCCAGGCGCCTGGCTGCTGGTCGGGGCCCTGTTGCTGCTCGGCAACACGGCCCACGCAAGCCTTCAATTACAGCTCAAGACCGAAGGTCTGACTCCCGCGCAACAGCAAGCCAGCCAGGCGTTGCTCGATGAAGCCATGCAGGCACTGCCGCCACGCTTTATCGAGCAACTCGATCGACGCATCGATGTCGGCTGGACCAGTGACATGCCGAGCAACGCCTACGGTCAGGCATCACAGGTGTCCGAACTCGATCTGAACCGCAACCTGCTGGCCGGCCTCACCGATGGCAGCGCCGCGACCAAGAAAACCCATCGCCCCCATGGCACCGTACGCCGGGAAATGCTGGCCACGGTGTTGCACGAGCTGACTCACATCTACGATCGCTCGCGCCTGTGGGCGGATGCTGACCGCAAGCTGATCCAGCGCTGCACCCAGCGCAACAACACCTCAGGGCTGGTTGGCATTCCCGACCAATGCCGGGGCCAGTCCGGTCGGCGTTTTACCCTCAGTGACGATCCGCGCCTGCTCGACCTCGCCGGCTGGCAGCAATACGTAGGCCGTCGCGGTGAACGCGAACAGCACAATCGCCAGATTGCCCGCAGCCCGGACATCTACGAGACCAGCAGTGCGAAGGAGTTCGTCGCGGTCAACATGGAGTATTTCCTCCTCGACCCGAGCTACGCCTGCCGCCGCCCCGCGCTGTACCGCTACTACAAGGAACATTTCAGCTGGGCGCCCGCCACCAAAGACACCTGCGGCAAGACCTTCGCATTCCTCAATGCCGGCAACGACTTCGCCAAGACACCTTTGGGCCAGGTCGATCCGGAGCGGGTCTATGCCGTTGACTATCTGCTGGCCGAGGCCAACCAGAACCTGTTCAGCCGCTGGGGCCACAGCATGTTGCGCCTGGTGATCTGCGCGCCAGGCCGACCACGCGGACCGGATTGCCGATTGGATCTGGACCAGCATCTGGTGCTGTCTTACCGCGCCTTCGTCGGCGACGTACAGCTGTCGAGCTGGGATGGCCTGGTCGGTAAATACCCGTCGCGGCTGTTTATCCTGCCGCTGTCCCAGGTCATCGACGAATACACCAAGACCGAACTGCGCAGCCTGGCCTCCGTGCCCCTGAACCTTTCGCGCAGAGAGATTGAAGACGTGGTGGGACGTGCCGCCGAGATGCACTGGAGCTACGACGGCAACTACTTCTTCCTGTCGAACAACTGCGCGGTGGAAGAGCTGAAATTACTGCGCGGTGGCACCAATAACCCGCAATTGGTGGGACTCGACAACATCATGCCCAACGGTTTGCTCGAAGTGCTGAAGGGCCGAGGACTGGCGGACACCAGCGTGCTGGACGATCCGCGGGAAGCCTTGCGTCTGGGTTATCGTTTCGATTCCTTCCGCGATCGCTATCAGGCGATGTTCGAAATACTAAAAAAGCACTTGCCGATCAAACAGGAAACCGTCGAAGACTGGCTCGACTTGAAGGCCGAACAGCGCCGGCAATGGTTCGAGCAGGCTGACTTGCGTACCAGTGCGGCCTTGCTTCTGCTGGAGCAAGCGAGTTTCCGTCGGCAGTTGCTGTTGGCCCAGGATGAAGTGAAGCAGCGCTATCTGGGCGCCCGAGAGCTGAAGAATGGCGGCATGGACAAGGCCAACGAGACGCTCAAGGACATTCTCGCCAACAGTGGCTTCCTCAGCCGGCCGGCGGAGCTGCTGGGCACCAACGGTTATGGCTTGCCACAGCCGAGCGAGTGGGAGCATCTGGAATCGGAAAGCAGCCAGCGCCAGAAGCAGCTCCTGGCGCTGTCCGGGGATCTGGACAAGGAAGTGAGAGCGTTGCTTGAACCGGGCCGTGCCGCCGAAATGGCCGCCAACGAGGCCAACGTGAAGCAGATTGGTGAGCACCTGCGCAAACTGCACAAGGCGTCAGGCGGGATAGAGTTGCCTTGATACCGCAACCTTGTGGGAGCGAGCTTGCTCCCACAAGGTTTACAGCGTTTAGCCACACACACAGCAAAAAGGGCTTCAGAACGCAGTCCTGAAGCCCTCGGCCTTGCTGTTTAATTTGTGCCGCGAGGCTCTAATTCCTCTGTATCAGGAACTTTACCTTCAGCTGACGCGGGCTTTACGCACGCCATCGGCCAACGCCGAGCACAGGCTCAGCACGCCATCCACGGCTTGTTCCGGGGAGGTGGCATTGGCGATGTGATCGATCAACGCCGAACCCACCACAACACCGTCGGCCAGACGCGCGATGGACGCTGCCTGTTCCGGTGTCCGGATACCGAAACCGATGCTGATCGGCAGGTCGGTATGGCGGCGCAGACGGGCGACCGCTTCTTCGACGTGTTCCAGCGTGGCGGCACCGGCGCCGGTCACACCGGCCACCGAGACGTAGTAGACGAAGCCGGAGCTACCGTTGAGAACGGTCGGCAGGCGCACATCGTCGGTGGTTGGCGTGGTCAGTCGAATGAAGTCCAGGCCCGCGACCTGTGCAGGGTCGCACAGCTCGCCGTTATGTTCGGGCGGCAGGTCGACCACGATCAGGCCATCAACGCCGGCCTCTTTGGCTTCGGCAATGAAGCGCGGGACACCGTACATGTGGATCGGGTTGAAGTATCCCATCAGCACCAGCGGCGTTTCGTTGTTGTCCTGGCGGAACTCGCGAACCATTTGCAGGGTTTTCGCCAGATTCTGTTTGGCACCCAGGGCACGGATGTTGGCGAGCTGGATGGCCGGGCCGTCAGCCATCGGGTCGGTGAAGGGCATGCCCAGCTCGATCACGTCGGCACCAGCCGCTGGCAAGCCCTTGAGGATGGCCAGGGACGTGTCGTAGCTCGGGTCGCCGGCGGTCACGAAGGTCACCAGGGCGGCGCGGTTCTGTTCCTTGAGTTCGGCAAAACGCGTTTGCAGGCGGCTCATCAGTGTTTCTCCTGCTTGGATTGTTCCATGTGGTGCATCACGGTCTGCATGTCTTTGTCGCCACGGCCGGACAAGTTGACCACCATCAGGTGATCTTTTGGCAAGATCGGTGCGCGCTTGAATACTTCAGCCAGGGCATGGGCGCTTTCCAGGGCAGGGATGATCCCCTCCAGGCGGCAGCACTGGTGGAATGCAGCGAGGGCTTCGTCGTCGGTCACCGAGGTGTACTGAACGCGGCCAATGTCATGCAACCAGGCGTGTTCCGGGCCGATGCCCGGGTAGTCCAGGCCAGCGGAGATCGAGTGGGCATCGATGATCTGGCCATCATCGTCCTGCAGCAGGAAGGTGCGGTTGCCGTGCAACACACCGGGTACGCCGCCGTTCAGGCTGGCTGCGTGCTTGCCGGTCTCGATGCCGTAGCCGGCGGCTTCAACGCCGATGATCTCGACACTCTTGTCGTCGAGGAACGGGTGGAACAGGCCCATGGCGTTGGAACCACCGCCGATGCACGCCACCAGGCTGTCCGGCAGGCGACCTTCCTGGGCTTGCAGTTGCTCGCGGGTTTCCTTGCCGATCACGGCCTGGAAGTCGCGAACCATTGCCGGGTAAGGGTGCGGACCGGCCACGGTACCGATCAGGTAGAAGGTGCTGTCGACGTTGGTCACCCAGTCACGCAGGGCTTCGTTCATCGCGTCTTTCAGCGTGCCGGTACCGGCTACCACCGGGATCACTTCAGCACCCAGCAGCTTCATGCGGAACACGTTGGCCTGCTGACGCTCGATGTCAGTGGTGCCCATGTAAATCACGCAATCCAGACCGAAACGCGCAGCAACGGTGGCAGTGGCCACACCGTGCATGCCAGCGCCGGTCTCGGCGATGATGCGCTTCTTGCCCATACGCCGCGCCAGCAGGATCTGGCCGATGCAGTTGTTGATCTTGTGCGCGCCGGTGTGGTTCAGCTCTTCACGCTTGAGGTAGATCTTCGCGCCGCCGCAGAACTCGGTCAGACGCTCGGCGAAGTACAGTGGGCTTGGACGTCCGACATAGTCACGCTGGAAGTAGGCCAGTTCCTCCTTGAATGCAGGATCTTCCTTGGCCAACTCATATTCGCGGGCCAGGTCGAGGATCAACGGCATCAGGGTTTCGGCAACGTAGCGGCCGCCGAACGCGCCAAACAGGCCGTTGGCATCAGGGCCGTTGCGCAGATTAGTCTGGGTCATGGGGCGCTCCAGTTGAATGCGTGAAGTGATGCATAAAGAGATAGTGGGCTTCACTCTACCCCTGACGCCCCGGCCTGAAAACCGATAAGATCGCCACAACCTGTCAGGAAAACTCACAGATCAAATGAGCCATGACCTTCCTCCGCTGAACGCGCTTCGCGCCTTCGAAGCCACTGCCCGCTTGAACAGCGTCAGTCAGGCGGCCGAACAGTTGCACGTCACCCACGGCGCGGTCAGCCGGCAGCTCAAGGTGCTTGAAGAACACCTTGGCGTAAGCCTGTTCATCAAGGACGGTCGCGGCCTGAAACTCACAGATGCCGGGTTACGCCTGCGTGACGCCAGCAGCGAAGCTTTCGAGCGCCTGCGCAGCGTTTGCGCCGAACTCACACAAAGCACAGCCGATGCGCCATTCGTGCTCGGTTGCTCAGGAAGCCTGCTGGCGCGCTGGTTTATCCCTCGTCTGGGGCGGCTCAATGCCGACCTGCCGGACTTGCGCCTGCACCTGTCAGCCGGAGAAGGCGATCTGGATCCGCGAAGACCGGGTCTGGATGCCTTGCTGGTATTTGCCGAGCCACCCTGGCCGGCGGACATGCAGGTTTTTGAGCTGACCAGCGAACGTATCGGCCCGGTCATGAGCCCTCGGTTCGCCGGCTATGAACGGCTCAAGCAAGCGCCGGAAACCGCACTGCTGAACGAACCCTTGCTGCACACCACCTCACGCCCGCAAGCCTGGCCGAACTGGGCGCAACCACGGGGCCTCGACGCCAGGGCGCTGAAGTACGGTCAGGGATTTGAGCATTTGTATTACTTGCTGGAAGCCGCCGTCGCGGGTCTGGGCGTGGCGATTGCCCCCGAACCCTTGGTGACTGAGGACTTGAAGGCCGGCCGCCTGGTTGCACCTTGGGGCTTCAGTGAAACCCCGGCGCAACTGGCGTTGTGGCTACCCAAGCGCGCCGCGGACGGGCGCGCCCGGCAACTGGCACAGTGGCTCAAGAACGAGCTGCGTCGAGCGGATTAATCACGCCTGCACAACAGATACGCGGCCAGCAGGCCCAATGCGCCCACGGCGACACCGGCTGTTGTCCAGGGGTGTTCCTGTGCGTAGTCCCGGGTGGCGATTCCGGTTTCGCGGGTTTTGACCCTGACCTCTTCATAGGCATCGGCAAGCAGATGGCGCGAGTGTTTCAAGGCATTCTCGGCGTTGCTTTTCAGGGTCTTGAGGGTTTTACGCGACTCATCCGAGGCGTCGTCCTTCAGGCTTTCCAAAGACTTGAGCAGACTCTCGATCTCGGCTTCCATGCTTTGCAATGAGGCTTTGCGTAACGAGGTGTTGGCCATGGTGGCTCTCCTGCATTGGTGATGAGTGGCGTGTGTTGGTTGGGACTTCATGGGCTCGAGAAAGTGCAGAAAATATGAACTTCACCCTCAGAACGGCCAACAGAAGAAATAGGAAAAATCACTGCTAGGCTGTAATTCACACGCCGAGGAGAACGCCATGTCTGATCATCACACCTACAAGAAAGTCGAGCTGGTTGGCTCGTCCACCAGCAGTATCGAAGATGCGATCAATAACGCGCTGGCCGAAGCCAGCAAAAGCATCAAGTACATGGAATGGTTTGAAGTGACCGAGACCCGCGGGCACATCAGGGACGGCAAGGCAGCACACTTTCAGGTGACCTTGAAAGTCGGATTCCGGATTGCCAGCAGCTGACTTTGGGCTAGTCTTCTGAACTTGCACGCCGGTCGAATGCCATAGGGAATGGCAAAGCACTCCATGAGTGCGTCCGGCTGACGGCTGGTTACCCCTATGATCCGACCAGGGAATGCAACCGATGAAGAAGTTTATGTTGGCAGTAGGATTGTTGAGCCTTGCGGGGAGCGCATTGGCGGGCGGCAAACCATGCGAAGAGCTGAAAGCCGAAATCGCAGCGAAACTTGATGCCAAGGGCGTTTCCGGTTATTCGCTGGAGATTGTCGACAAAGGTGCCGCTGCCGGCGGGAAAGTTGTTGGCAAATGCGAAGAGGGCGCCAAAGTGATCGTCTATAAAAAGTAGGCCGATTCTCGCCCGAATGAAAAAGCCGACGCCGTGGCGCCGGCTTTTTCATGCCTGCCGTTTGAGTATCAACCCCGCATGACCTGCGCCAGCAGTTCGTAGGAATGCACGCGATCGGCATGTTCGTACAGGTCACAGGTGAAAATCAGCTCGTCAGCCTGGGTCTGTTCGATCAGGACTTCGAGTTTGGCGCGGATTTTCTGCGGGCTACCGATCATGGCCAGGCCAAGGAAATCGTGCACGGCCTCTTTCTCATGGGGCAGCCACAGGCCATCCATGGTCTTCACAGGCGGACGTTGTACCAGGCTTTGGCCACGCATCAGGGCGAGAATCCGCTGGAACACCGAAGTCGCCAGGTACTCGGCCTGCTCGTCGGTATCGGCTGCCACCAAAGGCACACCGAGCATCACGTAGGGTTTGTCCAAAACGGCTGACGGCTTGAAGTGATTGCGGTAGACCCGAATCGCTTCATGCATGTAGCGCGGTGCGAAATGCGAGGCGAAGGCGTAGGGCAAACCGCGTTCACCCGCCAGCTGTGCGCTGAACAGGCTCGACCCCAACAACCAGACCGGCACATTGGTCCCGGTGCCCGGCATGGCGATGATGCGTTGGTCCGGTGTACGTGGCCCGAGGTAGCGCACCAGTTCCGCCACATCTTCCGGGAAGTCGTCGGCGCTGCCGGAGCGTTCACGGCGCAACGCACGTGCGGTCATCTGGTCGGAACCGGGGGCGCGACCCAGGCCCAGGTCGATCCGGCCCGGATAAAGGCTTTCCAGGGTGCCGAACTGTTCGGCGATCACCAACGGTGCGTGGTTGGGCAACATCACCCCGCCCGAGCCGACTCGAATGGTCGACGTACCACCAGCCAGATAACCAAGCAGCACCGAAGTCGCGGAACTGGCGATGCCATCCATGTTGTGGTGCTCAGCCACCCAGAAGCGGTTGTAACCGAACTTCTCGACATGCTGTGCCAGGTCCAGCGAATTGCGCAGCGACTGGGCCGCGCTGCCGTTCTCGCGCACCGGCACCAGATCGAGGGTCGAGAACTTGATATCGGACAGTCGTTTCATAAACCTGCTTCTCCAATTGAGGGCGCAGGTTTGTTCTTGCGAACGCAAACCTGCCGAATCCAAAAGCGTGTTCATGCAATGTGGGCATATACCCGAGTTTCAATAGCCCGGTAAAAAATCCCGCGAAAAAAGCGGATTGATCGGACAGGACGGCCCGGCGTCCAAGGTGCTGAAGGCGAAGATCAGCCTGGAGGCAACATTGGTCGGCTAGATTTTCGTTGAAAACAAAAGATCGCAGCCTTGAGCAAAATGCCGTGATCATTCGGTAGAAGATGTTCAAGACTGCGATCTTTTTTGCGTCGCGACAGACTTGCGCGCTAAAACTGTGGTCGAATAAATGACAGCAGCGAAAACCCATGACTGTGCGTGCTGCTTCAAAGGAGCTTCAAACATGAAACGTTTTGCCCTGGCGGTTATCTGTTGCGCACTGACCACTTCGGCCCTCGCAGCGCCGAAACCCTGCGAAGAACTCAAGGCCGAGATCGAAGCCAAGATCCAGGCCAGTGGCGTCACCGCCTACACGCTTGAAATCGTCACCAACGACGAGGTCCATGACCAGAACATGGTCGTTGGCTCGTGCGAAAACGGCACCAAGAAAATCATCTACCAGAAGAACGACCGCTGACACCTCACATCAAGCAGTAAGACTCCCGATCTTCTGCAACGATCTCCCGCTTGGCGTTGTATAGCCTGGCTTCAGGAATGAAGGCAATCGAGCGGCCTTCAAGCACATAACGTTGGCCGGCTTCGAAATGATCGAAGTTGATGGTCAAGTAACATATGCGTTCAGAAGGGCCGCCCATCATGTTCAAGCCCCCGCCACCAGGTACTTCGAAGTCGAAGCGGACGATCAGTTCATGGCTGCCGGGCATAACCTCAAAATAACGCCCGTCGGCCAAGCGCTGTTTATCCAGACGCTCGGCCATCAGCAATTTATCGTTAGGGAAGGGCGTGGAAAATTCGACCCAGGCCATCTTTGGATTAGCCGTCGGCATCGGGCTCTGACAGCCAGCGACAACGCTGGCAGCCAGCAACAGCATCAACCTGTACATGATGAATGTCCCAAGGGGTTATGCATTCAGCATAACGCCGATCAGGAGTGTTGACAGCCCGCAGGCGTGCCTTGGCCAATCACTTTTCGCTGTTGATCGTAGAGTTTCGCCCAAGGCCGAAAGCCGATGTTCCCCGCCTGTAGCCGATAACGCTCGCCCGCGTTGAAGTCGTTGAATTTCACATTCAACTGGCAATCGCGCCACAACGGCTCGGCGTTAGGGCCGATGTTGGTGGGCTGGACCGAGAATTGGTAGCGGACCGTCAGCTCATGGCTACCAGGCTGGACCTGGAAATAGCGTTTATCGTCGGTGGCCTTGTCATCGACCTCCAGCGCTTGCAGCTTCGTATCTTCTTGCTTCGAGTCCAGGTCGATCCAGGCTTGCGCAGGATCAGGGCGGGGTAGTCCGAAATAAGCACAGCCGGCCAGCATCAGCAGGCCTCCTGCCAGTATCATCATGCGCATAGCGGAGCTCCAGTCAGGCGGGATAGTCTTGTGGAAAGACTCTCCAAGGAAGAATTATTGTGATCAGGCCGCTTCCTAGCCTTGGGTTACTTGATCGCGTTTTTCGCGTTTTGTTTCCAGGTGTGTTGTTTTTGTTGCTCAACGGTTGCGCCAGCATCAGCTATTACAACCAACTGGCCAGCGGCCAACTGCAGTTGCTGCGGGCGAGGGAGCCTGTTTCCAGCGTGGTTGCCGACCCGGCGCGCGATCAAAAACTGCGTACACACCTGGAGCAATCGCAAAAGGCCAGAACGTTCGCCAGCCAGCAATTGCACCTGCCGGATAACCAGAGTTACCGCTTGTACGCGGACATTGGGCGCCCCTTCGTCGTCTGGAATGTCTTCGCCACGCCGGAATTTTCCCTAAAACCCGTAAACCACTGCTTCCCCATCGCCGGTTGCGTGGCCTATCGCGGTTACTACAGCCAGAGCGCAGCCCGCGGCGAAGCAGCTTTGCAACGCTTGCAGGGCATGGACGTGTCGATTGGCGGTGTCGAAGCCTATTCGACACTCGGCTGGTTCAACGACCCGATCATCAGTTCGATGATGGGCTGGGGGGATGAGCGACTGGCCACGCTGATCTTTCACGAGCTGGCCCATCAGCGTTTCTATGTGAAGGACGACACGGAGTTCAACGAATCCTTCGCCACCTTCGTCGAGCAGGAAGGTACTCGCCAATGGCGCGCCTACCGCCAACTGCCACCGGATAACAATGCGCAGGCGCGTCAACGCGACCAGTTCACTGAGTTGGTACTCAAGACCCGCACCCGACTGGAAAAGCTCTACACCTTGCCGTTGCCAACCGAACAGATGCGCCAGTGCAAGGCGGCCGAGTTCGAGCGCTTGCGCAGCGAATACCGGCAATTGCGCGACAGTCAGTGGGCCGCAGACAAACGCTACGATGCCTGGATCTATGCCCCCATGAATAATGCCCGGCTATTGCCGTTTGGTTTGTACGACCAATGGGTTCCGGCATTTGCCACGCTGTTCCATCAGGAGGATGGCGACTGGCTCAAGTTTTACGCTGCCGTGGAAAAGCTCGGCGCCTTGCCGACGGACAAGCGCAAGGCCGCGCTGAAAGCATTGGCTGGCGGGGCCGATCAACCAAAGAACCAGTAGCAAACCCCGATCGCGCCCAGCACCCCGGCAAGCTCCGCCAGCAATGCACAACCGACTGCATGTCGTGCGCGCTGGATGCCCACGGCGCCGAAGTACACCGCCAGCACATAGAACGTCGTTTCGGTACTGCCCTGGACCGTTGCCGCCACCAGCGCCGGGAAGCTGTCCACGCCCGAGGTCTTCATTGTTTCGATCAGCATTGCCCGGGCGGCGCTACCCGAGAAGGGTTTGACCATCGCCGTCGGCAGCGCATCGACGAAGCGCGTGTCCCAGCCGGCCCATTCCACCAGATGGCGAATGCCATCCAGACCAAAGTCCAGCGCCCCGGACGCGCGCAGTACGCCCACCGCGCAGAGCATCGCCACCAGGTAGGGCAGCAAGTTCTTGGCGACATCGAAACCCTCTTTGGCTCCTTCAACGAAGGCCTCGTAGACCTTCACTTTGCGCAGCGCGCCGATCAGTAAAAACAGCATGATCAGGCCAAACAGCGTCACGTTGCCGAGGATCGACGACAGGCCGGCCAGCGCAGTCGCCGAAAGGGTCGCCAGCAACGCCATGAAACCACCGAGGGCGAGGGCGCCGGGGATCAGGTAGGCCAGCACCACCGGGTCCCAGATGCGCAGACGCTGCATGAACGCCACCGACAGGAAGCCGACAATGGTCGAGCAACTGGTCGCCAGCAGGATCGGCAGGAACACCAGCGTCGGGTCAGGCGCGCCTTGCTGGGCGCGATACATGAAGATGGTCACGGGCAGCAGGGTCAGCGAGGAGGCGTTGAGCACCAGGAACAGGATCTGTGCGTTGCTGGCGACGGTAGCGCTGGGATTGAGTTCTTGCAGCGCTTTCATGGCCTTGAGGCCGATCGGCGTGGCGGCGTTGTCCAGCCCCAGGCCATTGGCGGCGAAGTTCAGGGTGATCAGGCCGATGGCCGGATGACCCGGCGGGACTTCAGGCATCAGGCGCAAAAACAGTGGCCCCAAGGCCTTGGCCAGCCATTCGACGATCCCGGCCTTCTCGGCAATGCGCAAAAAACCCAGCCAGAGAGTGAGAGTGCCAAACAGCAGCACCATGACTTCGACCGACAGCTTGGCCATGGCAAAAATGCTTTCCACCATCGCCGCGAATATCCCGGCATTGCCACCAATCAGCCACTGGGCCAGCGCCGATACGGCAGCCACGATGAAGAAGCCAAGCCACAGGCCATTGAGCATCAGTCAAATCCCCCCAAAAGATCCGCGAATGATAGCGGGGTGGCCAGAAACGACAAACCCCGGATTTCTCCGGGGTTTGTCTGTGCGATGTTCGCTCCCACAAGGGGTTTTGTGTCAGATCTTGGAGGTTTCACCCACCGGCAGTTTTTCCTTGCTGCGCCAGTGCGGCAGGGAGTTCCAGTAGCGCTGGCCTTTGGCGTCGTCGTACATGCCTTCCCAACGAGCGATAACCAGAACAGCCAGTGCGTTGCCGATCACGTTCAGTGCGGTACGGGCCATGTCCATGACGCGGTCGACGCCAGCAATGAACGCCAGGCCTTCCAGTGGAATACCGACGCTGCCCAGGGTAGCCAGCAGTACCACGAAGGACACGCCCGGTACGCCGGCGATGCCTTTGGAGGTGACCATCAAGGTCAGTACCAGCAGCAGTTGCTGGCTGATCGACAGGTCGATGCCATACAGCTGGGCAATGAAGATTGCCGCGATGCTTTGGTACAGGGTCGAACCGTCGAGGTTGAACGAGTAACCGGTCGGCACCACGAAGCTGCAAATGGCTTTCGGCGCGCCGTAGGCTTCCATCTTCTCGATCACGCGCGGCAGCACGGTTTCGGAGCTGGCGGTGGAGTAGGCCAGTACCAGCTCATCCTTGAAGATGCGCATCAGCTTGATCACCGAGAAGCCGAACAGGCGAGCGATCAGGCCCAGGATCACGAATGCGAAGAAGGCGATGGCGAAGTAAACCAGGATCACCAGTTTGGCCAGCGGTATCAGCGACGCGAAGCCGAAGTTGGCCACAGTCACCGCGATCAGTGCGAACACGCCGATCGGGGCGTAGTTCATGATCATGTGAGTGACCTTGAACATGCTTTCCGATACGCCCTGGAACATCTTCACCAGCGGCTCGCGCAGGTCCGCCTGCAGGCTCGACAAACCGAGACCGAACAATACAGAGAAGAAGATGATCGGCAGCATTTCGCCGCGAACCATGGCCGCAAAGATGTTCGACGGGATCAGGTTGAGGATGGTTTCGATGAACGCGTGTTCATGCTGAACCTCGGCCGCCGTGGCCTGGTACTTGGAAATGTCCACCGTGCCCAGGGTGCTCATGTCGATGCCGGCACCCGGATGGAACAGGTTGGCCAGCAGCAGACCGACCACGATGGCGATGGTGGTGACGATTTCGAAGTAGATGATGGTCTTGAAGCCGATGCGCCCCAGCTTCTTGGCGTCACCGACGCCGGCAATGCCGACGATCAAAGAGGAGATGACGATCGGGATCACGATCATCTTGATCAGACGGATAAAGATATCGCCTGCTGGTTGCAGGACGTTGCTGATCCACCAGGCTTTTTCGGCACTGAAATGGTTGAGCAGCGCACCGATTGCAATCCCCAATACCAGACCGATGAGGATCTGCCAGGCGAGGCTAAGCTTTGCCTTCTTCATATCTTTACCCTTACTTGTTGTTTGACTCAGGGAGATGCGCGAACTGGAACGCTTATGGCGAAAAAGTCTAGTGCATCTGCCCCCCGTATAAGGTGCCCCGGAACGCGTGTTTGCGGCTCTCTGGCAGGCGAAAAAAGGCGCAACTATTCCGATGCAAGGGAGCGCCGTCTAATGCCGTAAACGCCTACCCTATGCCGAATCGGCATGAGGTTTTTTTAGCGAAACGCGCGTCCCAACCGGTTCGAATACGACATTTCGGCAGGCATAAGTGCCGTGAACCGGCCATCACAGAGCAGATTGAATGTTTTTTGAGTAGTGGCCGAGCGTTGATTTTTCAGCAAAATCCCACGGACGAAGCGAAAAATTGCGGCCAAAGAAAGATGATTTTTCTCGATATACGGTCGCTGGTGAAACACCGGGAAAAGTATTTTCCGACGCAACAAGGACAAGGACGAGAAAACAGTGATGAAACCGGGGCGAGCTCTCTATTTCAATGTGTTGCGTGATCAAGCCCTTCGCAAGCCCGCCGAGCCATGGCGGTCCGACGAACTTGCGCAGCAGCTTTTCCTGACCCGGCCCTTGCGCAGGTACTCCCTGTACCCGTAGGTCACTGCGCCCCTGAAACAGGCATAACGTCCCGACCCCTTGGTCATGCGCCGGCCTTCCTCAGGTGGCGCAGGTGGAAAGAGGCGCTGTGGCCTCCTTCGTGTACAAATTCAAATACCCTATCAACAAGCCCTGCATTCGCAGGTCAGGCATGTCGGGGAAACGCCAGCCCGCATGCCATGGCACTACCGCCCAACAGCAGGGCGGCTGCCAGTTTCTTGAACAACCCTCTCATGTCAGCCTCGACCGCGACGGCCAAAGAAGAAGGAGGCAACGAACATCACCAGGAACACGACAAACAGAATCTTGGCGATACCCGTGGCAGTGCCCGCGATACCACCGAAGCCCAATACAGCGGCGATGATGGCGATGATCAGGAATGTGATTGCCCAGCTCAACATGGTGATTCTCCTTACGCTTGTGTTTAGAGGTGCTGCGTTTCCCGGCGCATGGGGTGCGGCGGAAGTTTTGCCTAGAACACCCAACGCTCTTGATGACGCATCTCACCCACAGGCCCGGCCTGGTCGACATCCATCATGCGCATCGGGGTGCTATCGGCCTGACCGCTGCTGACAGCGCTGAAATGGGTTTGGGTCGAATGCGGAATCGACAGGCATGGCGCTTCCGGCTGCCGGCTCTGCTCCCAGCGCAGAAACTGCTGACTGCCGATCAGGGTGATCAACAGCGCCAGAACAGCAAACAGGCCTTGCTGGATATGCGCAGGCGAGAGATGCAGGTGGGCGACACGTTGACGATTCATCCTGGAACTCCTACCACTCGGGACGGTATTCGATAGCGGGCGTTAGTTTTTGAATGCCTTGGTCAACCAGACAATTGCAGAGCGCATGCCAGCTTTGAATCGAATTAATTACCTTTAATATCAATATCTTATGATCATCAAAGAAATCACTTCGCGCGCATCCTGCACGATGCCACTGATGCAGTCGTGCGTATTGCACGATTCGTTTGAAGGAAGACGTAAATTTTTTGAATTGAGAGGAGGGCGCGGATGTCAGAAATTCACGCTGGTCGCTGTCAGAAACCGGGCATCTGTTAAAAGACCCGCAAAATCAGGTGGCTAACCGATACATCGGATGAGAGCTACCCTGCCATGACAGGAATGGCTCAGAATCAATCATGCAACTTGCCCGATTTCTCCGGGACTAAATAAAGATCAGTCATTAAGGAGCGCAGGAAAATGGAATCAGCCACTGAGCATCAAGGCCGCATTCTGCTGGTGGATGATGAGTCCGCCATCCTGCGTACTTTCCGTTATTGCCTCGAAGACGAAGGCTACAGCGTGGCCACCGCCACCAGCGCCGCGCAGGCAGAAGCCCTGTTGCAGCGGCAGGTCTTCGACCTGTGCTTCCTCGATTTGCGTCTGGGTGAAGACAACGGCCTTGATGTGCTGGCCCAGATGCGTATCCAGGCGCCCTGGATGCGGGTGGTGATCGTCACTGCCCACTCGGCCGTCGACACGGCGGTGGATGCGATTCAGGCCGGCGCCGCCGACTATCTGGTCAAACCGTGCAGCCCCGATCAATTGCGGCTGGCAACCACCAAGCAACTGGAAGTGAGGCAACTGTCCGCGCGACTGGAAGCCCTGGAAGGTGAAGTGCGCAAGCCCAAGGATGGTCTGGACTCCCACAGCCCGGCCATGAAAGTGGTACTCGAAACCGCCCGCCAGGTTGCCACGACCGATGCCAATATCCTGATTCTGGGCGAATCCGGTACCGGCAAGGGCGAACTGTCCCAAGCCATTCACGGCTGGAGCAAACGCGCGAAAAAATCCTGCGTCACGATCAACTGCCCGTCGCTGACCACCGAGCTCATGGAGAGCGAACTCTTCGGCCACAGTCGCGGCGCCTTCACCGGTGCCAGCGAAAGCACCTTGGGGCGAGTCAACCAGGCTGACGGCGGAACGCTGTTTCTCGACGAGATCGGCGACTTTCCCCTGACGTTGCAGCCGAAGTTGCTGCGTTTTATTCAGGACAAGGAATATGAGCGCGTCGGTGATCCGGTGACCCGCCGTGCCGATGTGCGCATCCTTGCGGCCACCAACCTCAACCTTGAGGATATGGTCCGCGACGGTCGTTTCCGTGAAGACCTGCTCTATCGCCTGAATGTCATCACCTTGCACCTGCCACCGCTACGCGAACGCCGCGAAGATATTCTCAACCTGGCCGATCGTTTCCTGGCGCGCTTCGTCAAGGAGTACGCCCGTCCCGCGCGCGCCTTCAGCGACGAGGCTCGGGAGGCACTGCTGAGCTATCGCTGGCCGGGCAACATCCGTGAGCTGCGCAACGTGATCGAGCGGGCGAGCATCATCTGTCCACAGGAGCGGGTCGAGATCAGTCATCTGGGCATGGCCGAAACCCCGGTCAACAATGCACCGCACATCGGCGCGGCACTGAGCCTGGAGGAGCTGGAAAAGGCCCACATCGGCGCAGTCCTCGCCACCGCCGACACGCTGGATCAAGCGGCGAAAACCCTGGGCATCGACGCCTCAACGCTGTACCGCAAACGCAAACAGTACAACTTGTGAGCAATAGCCGATGAAACTGGCGCTGAAATTGCGGACCCGGCTTTTCCTGAGCATCTCCGCACTGATCACCGTCGCGTTGCTCGGACTCTTGCTCGGGCTGGTCAGCGTGATGCAGATGGCCGGCAGCCAGGAAGCACTGATCCGCAGTAACTTCATCACCCTGGACCTTGGGCTCAAGCTGCGTCAGACCCTGGGTGATCAACTGATCATCATGCTCAGCGAGAAGCCTGACTCCGCCGCTTTCGCCGCCTCGAAGCAGCATTACTTCGAACTGCTGGAGGAAGGCATCGCCCAGGAGCCGGCAGAAACCGCAAGCGACTACGGCTTCAGAAAAGCCAAAGCCGACTACGAGAGCTTTATCCAGGCTTATGAAACGTCCCCGGACCCGTCGAATGTGCTTAGCAGCCACGACAACCTGACGGAAAAATTCAACGCGCTACGCAATGGTCTGATCGCCGAGCACAAGCGAGCACTGGATAACATCAGCGATACCGAGCGCAAGGCCCGGGAACGGGCACTGCTGATTGCCGGATTGCTTGGCTTGGTGGGGCTGGCGGTGCTGATCATCGGCTTCGTGACCGCGCAGGCCATCGCCCGGCGTTTTGGGGAGCCCATCGAGGCGCTGGCCAAGGCGGCGGACAATATCGGCCAGGGCAATTTCGATGTCACCCTGCCGATCTCTTCGGCGGTGGAACTGAACCAGCTGACCCGGCGTTTCGGGATCATGGCCCAAGCGCTGCGTGAACATCAGGCCACCAATGTCGATGAGCTGCTGGCCGGTCAGCAGCGTTTGCAGGCCGTGCTCGACAGCATCGACGACGGACTGCTGATGATCGACCGTCAGGGTCATCTGGAACACCTTAATCCCGTGGCCCAGCGTCAGTTGGGCTGGGAGTCCGATCGTCTGGGTCAAAGATTGGGTACGGCGCTGGAGCGCCCCGAACTCGATGAGCAACTGCAACTGGTGCTGCGCGGCGGCACGCTGGAACGGGCGCCGGAAGACTTGAGTGTCGAAGTCGACGGCGAGTCGCGACTACTGACCTATAGCCTGACCCCGGTCAGCCATACCCAGGGCCATATTCTCGGTGCCGTGATGGTGCTGCATGACGTCACGGAACAGCGTGCCTTCGAACGGGTACGCAGCGAGTTCGTATTGCGCGCCTCCCATGAATTGCGCACACCGGTCACCGGCATGCACATGGCCTTCGGATTGTTCCGTGAGCGCGCGCACTTTGCCCCGGACTCCCGGGAGGCTGATTTGCTGGACACGGTGAATGAAGAGATGCAGCGGCTGATGCAGTTGATCAATGACCTGTTGAATTTCTCCCGTTACCAGAACGGTTTGCAGAAACTCACCCTGGCGCCGTGTTCCATCGAGGCATTGCTGGAACAGGCTCAGTCACGCTTTGCCACATCGGCCGAAGAGAAGGAAATCAATCTGCTGGTGGAAGTGCAGGGACCTTTGCCGCGGTTACAGGCCGACCAGCCACAACTGGAGCGGGTACTCGACAACTTGCTCGACAACGCCTTGCGTCACACCGGCTCCGGCGGGCGGATACGCTTGCAGGCCCGACGCCATGGTGACCGGGTCATCATCAGTGTCGAGGACAACGGCGAAGGTATTGCCTACGGTCAGCAAGGGCGGATCTTCGAGCCGTTCGTGCAAGTCGGACGCAAAAAGGGCGGGGCCGGGCTCGGCCTGGCGCTGTGCAAGGAAATCGTGCAATTGCATGGCGGGCGGATGGGCGTTTATTCACGGCCAGGGCAGGGTACTCAGTTCTACATGGCGCTGACCGTTTAGGTCACCCTCACGCTTCGTCATCCAGGCGCCGGCCTGCCCGACGCCGCCCCCGGGTAATCAATTCAGTGAACTGCACTGCGCTCAACGCGCGGGCGAACAGCCAGCCCTGGCCGAACTTCACGCCTTCACTGCACAGGAACTCGGCCTGGGCCTCATGTTCGATGCCCTCGGCAATCACCTTCAGATGCAGCGACTGGGCCATGTGAATGATGTGCGGAGCCACACCGCTGCTGGCGGCGTCATGGCCCAGCGCATCAATGAACGCCTTGTCGATTTTCAGGCAATCGACCGGCAGGGTTTGCAAATAGGCGAGGCTGCAATAGCCGGTGCCAAAGTCATCGATCAACACCTGGTGCCCGACATCCCGCAGCGCTTGCAGGTTTTCCCGGGCCACCACCACATCGACCAGCCCCCGCTCGGTGACCTCAAAGGCAATTTGCCGCGCAGCGACGCGGTGCAGGGTCAGCAACCGCGCCATCACCTGGCCGATCCGCGGAACCATCACATCACACGCCGCGAGATTCACCGAGATGTACAGTTGCGGGTTGGCACGCAGCAACTGGCCGAGTTGCTCGAGCAGGCGTTGCAGGACGAAGTCCGTCATCTGGCGAATCTGCCCGGTGTTCTCCGCCATCGGAATGAACAGGTCGGGACTGGTCAGGGTGCCGTCCGGCCTGCGCCAGCGCAGCAGTGCTTCAGCCCCGACACAGTTGCGGCTATCGAGGTCGAAGATCGGTTGATACAGCACCTGCAACTCGCCACGACGAATCGCGCCGGTCAGTTCGGCGTCCAGTGACTGCCGCTGGCGCACCAGCAGAAACACCAGGAACCCAACGCATATGCCCAGCGCGAGGCTGGCCGGCAGCAACCACCACCAGACCGCCGGGATATGCATGCCGGTGCGTGGGCTGATCAACACCAATTGATATTCCGGGTTGTCGGTGGGCATGCGGTATATCAGGCGTGCCTGGGTGATCTGCAGCGCATCACGGTTTCTCGGTGGCCAGGCCTCGGCCGGCGGCCAGACCTGAGAAGCGCCCAGCACCGGAATCGCGCGCGCGCCATGGTCAAGGACCACCAGCAGGCTGCTGCCCGGCGACAGGTCGACCATATCGGTCAAATGCCCGCGAGAGGTCGCCACCCGGAAATTCCCGCGCCCGAGCATCAGCGCGGCGCGGTTTTCATCGGGTTCGGTGGTGGTGTTGAGCCAATAGCTGTAAGTCGGGCCCTTGATGTCTGGCGATCGACTCAGCGACAGCCCTTCCTGGCGAGGGCGATTGGAGCAGATTCGCGAGGAGTCCATGTAGGCGGCTTCGTAGACGAAGCGATAATTGAACGAAACCTGTTGCAAGGTTGCGATCATTTCAGCATCGCAACCGCGCAACGGTTGCGCTTCAAGGTCGTCAAGGCTTTCACGCAGTTGCCCGAAGAGCTGTTCCAGGCGGGCGAGAAAACGTTCACCCTGAGCATTCATTTCTTCGCTTTCGTTTTGCTCGACCTGGTGTATGGCGACGAACAGGCTGCCGGCCATCAATAACGTTGTGCTCAAGACAGTAGACATCAGCCCCAGGAACCAGGGGCGATGGAACCAACTACGGAAGGTCTCTCGAGCAGCGATCATTGTGTAATATCCGAAGGATTACCAATGAGTTATAGCTGCTGATTGGAAAAAAGCCCTGACCGTCGGGCGGGCGTCATTATTTTGTCTGATTCAACACCAAAAGTAGCGCGGCAGTTTGCGCATCCGGAGTGCCATCGAAGCGCGCCGGACGGAAATGCATCTGAAATGCCGCTATCACATGTCGTGTCGCGACATCGAGCTCGCCGGTTTGTGGCGAGGCATAACCCAGACGGGCCAATTGCGCCTGAAACCAACTGATGCTCGGCAACTGTTCGGCGAACAGCATTTGCTGGCGCGCCACCGCCTGTTCATTCGGCCAGAGGCCCAAGCCTTCGGCGGCCAGACGCTTCCAAGGGAACAGCGGCCCCGGGTCCAGCTTGCGCAAGGGTGCAATATCGCTATGGCCGATGATGTCGCGAGGCTTTATGCCGTGACGCTTGCTGATGTCCTTGAGCAACACGATCAACGACTGGACCTGATCTTCTGTGTAGGGATACCACACTCGTCCGGTCGGGGTGTCCTTGAACCCTGGATTGACGATTTCGATACCGATGGAACTGGAGTTCAGCCAGGTCCGGCCATTCCACTCGCTCTCCCCGGCGTGCCAGGCCCGCACATTTTCATCCATCAGCTTGTAGATGGTGGCGCCCTTGTCGTCGCCGATCAGGTAATGGCTGCTGACTTCGCCGCGGGTAAGCAATTGCAACGAACGCTCCAGCGAGGCATTGGTGTAATGCACCACCACAAATTGCACGCGGCTGTCGTAATTGGCCGAAGGGTGGCTGGTGTCGAAACGGGGACCGCTGGCGCAGCCGGCCAGCAGAATCAGTGACGCGATCAGAGCAAAATACTTCATGGGAAGGCAGTACACACAAGACAATAATGCAACAGTGTAACGTAATGCCTGGCGGGCTGACGGCAATCAAACAAAATGGAACAATTGACGATCAGCCCGGCTCCACGCGGTTGCGGCCGGCATTTTTTGCGCGATACAGCGCCTGATCGGCTCTTTTAAGCACTTGATCGCCGTGTTCACCCGGCCTGAACGCTGTCATCCCGATAGACACGGTGATGGTCACCGGCTCTCCCTTGAAGTGGAACGGACAGGCCTCAATGGCGGCACGCAAGCTGTCCAGCAGCTTCAGCCCCGCCGCCGGCACCGTGGATGGCATCAACAGCACAAACTCTTCGCCGCCAAACCGGGCAATGAAATCCGTCCCGCGCAGTCGCTTGCGCAACACGCTGGCGATGATTTTCAGCACTTTGTCACCGGCCAGGTGCCCGTAGTTATCGTTGATGCGCTTGAAATGATCGAGGTCGAGCATGGCCAGCAACAGCGTGTTGCCATGTTGCTGCCATTGTGTGACTTCATGATCCAGGCGCTCGCTCCAGGCCGCACGGTTGGGCAGCCCGGTCAACGGGTCGACCAATGCCTTCTGTCGTTGCTCTTCAAGGTGCTCGCGGTAACCCTGGGCCTCCTGCTCCATATGGGCGACCCGCTCGGCCAGGCTGTGCAGGCGCGCAGCGACCTCTTGCTCGCGCTCATCGCGCTGTTTCTGGTGCTGGTCCATAGTGCCCAGCAAGACTTCGAGATGGTTTTCCAGTACGTGCTTGAGATCTTCCAGGTCCGCGGCTTCCTGCATACTGCTTTGCAGGCCATCGACCTGCTCGCGGATCTGCGTGTCCATCTGCCGCGCCGCCGAACGGTTGTCGGCGTGTCCTGCGGTGGCGGCCTGCAAGTTGCTCTGGAACGATTCGAGACGCTCGTTCAGTCGTTGCAGATAGGCTTCGAACTCATGCTGGCCGCTGTCGGTAATGGCCAGCATCAAGGTGGCGAAGTCGTCGAGGATCGGCAGCAATTCGTACCAGTTCAGACCGTTTTTCAAACGATCGCGCATGGATTCGGCTTGCGGGCGATGACGCTCGGGCAATGTCAGGTCGTCGAGCAGCCCCAGCAGCGTGTCTTCGATGTGGCTGGCCACCGAACTGTAGGAGGGCTCGGGGGAGTCCGGGAGCGCATAGAGAATGTCGTGGTCGGATAGCGCCTGATCAATGGCGGCCACGTCCTGCGTCGGTATCGGAGGTAAAGGCAAGCTATCCGGCGATGCTTGCGCGGTCAGCTCGTCGGGGTTTGTTTCCGGCTCAGGAGGCGTCGCGATGGTTTCCGGGGTCGGTTTCTCGGCCAATTCGACTTCTGCCGCGGCGGCGCTGGCCGGTTGAGGCTCCGCAGCCGGGGGGGCAAAAGCCACCGCTGGCTCGGTCAGCGAGGACTCGCCTTCAACTCGCTCAGCTGCGGGTACCTCGGAGATTGCCGGCTCAATCACGACCGGGGCCGACCCTATGATCGCCGCAGGGTTCTCGGCTACAGGGGCAGCCGGCGCTGCTGCCGGCTGCGAGGCAAAGGCCAGGGCAGGAGAAGTAGCCGCTGAATCCACCGTCTCCTGCGCTTCACGACCGCCGAACAACCGCTGCAGCAAGCCCGGCCGGCCGTTCTCCGCCGGGGTCTCCAGCTGGCTCAGGGCCTTGCCCTGCAGGCCACTCAGCTCGCTGAGCAGCAAGGGTATCTCACGTGCCTGACTGACCCGCGCATCCAGCTGCTTGGCGAAACTCTTGAGTGGCCGACTCACCTCCCGTGGCAACGGCAATGTTTGCAGTTGCGTGACCAGCGCAGTCAGGGCAGCACTGGTCTGGTTGACCCGGGTTTCCCGACGCTGTTCGGAGTCGAGCACGGCTTTTTCCAGACGCGGAATCAGCGCGGCCAGGCCGACGTCCATGTCGTCGGTACGCACGACCTCGCGCATTTCCTTCATGCATTGGTCAACGGCGCGGTCAGTACCTTCCGCCGCCAGGGTGCTGCGCACCAGCCCGCGACGCAGCAAGTCGAGTCGCGCGTCCCAGCGACGTTCGAGCTTTTCCTGTTGTTCTATGCTTTTGAGGTATTTCTCTTTCCAGCGCTGTGCTTCGTCGCTCATTCATGGGTTCCGCGAAGGGCAGGACTCAACGCGGGCAATGCATCGGCCGTGAGCGAACCCGGCAAACGAATCTCTACCGCGACCGGCAGGTGATCGGAAATGGGCTGTGCCAGCACCTCGACCTTTTCCAGGGTCAGGCTCGGGCTCAGCAGGATATGGTCCAGGCAGCGCTGTGGGCGCCAGCTGGGAAACGTCGCTTCCAGTTGTGGCGCAAGCAGACCGAGATCGCGCAACGCGGAGTTGTGCAGCAGGTCACTGGCATGGGTATTCATGTCGCCCATCAGTACCTGGTGTTTGTAATCGCCAATCAGATCGCGGATGTAGGCCAGTTGCAGGCTGCGCGCACGGGCGCCCAACGCCAGGTGCATCATGACCACCACCAGCGCTTCCGGACCTTCGCCGAACCGTACCAGAATGGCTCCGCGCCCCTTTGGCCCCGGCAACGGATGATCTTCAATTGCCCACGGGCGCAATCGGCTGAGCACGCCATTGCTGTGCTGGGCCAGGCGACCGAGATTGCGATTGAGTTGTTGATACCAGTAGGGAAAAGCGCCGAGCTGGGCCAGGTGTTCGACCTGATTGACGTAGCCTGACCGCAGGCTGCCGCCATCGGCCTCTTGCAAGGCGACCAGATCGAAGTCGCCCAGCAGATTGCCGATTTTCTGCAGATTATCGGCACGCCCGGTGTGCGGCAGCAGATGCTGCCAGCCCCGGGTCAGGTAATGCCGATAGCGCTCGGTACTGATGCCGACCTGGATATTGAAACTGAGCAAGCGCAGACGACTGTCTGCGGGCAGGCCCGTGGACTCCAGATGATGCTCGTTGACCCGCGGATCATGCAGGCCAACGATGCGTTCAGTACCCCATCGGCGCATGGCAGTGACTGCCCTTAGTTGGCGGCAGCCTTGTTAGCCGCTCGCTCTTTGTCGATCAGTTTGTCGGCCAGTTGCAGGGCCTGTTCGGCACCGCCGGCAGAACCCACGTCAAAGCGATACTTGCCGTTGACGATCATGGTTGGAACGCCGGAGATCTCATACTTCTTGGCCAGCTCACGAGCCTTGACGATCTGACCCTTGATAGCGAAAGAGTCGAAAGTCGCGAGGAACTTGTCCTTGTCCACGCCTTGGGTAGCGAGGAAGTCGGCCATGTCATCCTTGTCGGTCAGTTTCTTGTGTTCTTTCTGAATCGCGTTGAACACCGCGGCGTGAACGTTGTGCTCGACACCCATGGCTTCAAGGGTTAGAAACATCTGACCGTGTGCGTCCCACGGGCCGCCGAACATGGCTGGAATGCGCACGAAGTTCACGTCCGAAGGCAGCTTCTCGACCCACGGATTGATCACTGGCTCGAAGGCGTAGCAATGCGGGCAGCCGTACCAGAACAGCTCTACCACTTCGATCTTGCCAGGCACGGCGACCGGAACCGGATTGCTCAGCTCGACATAAGGTGCGGCGGGGGCGTCAGCGGCCTGGGCAGTCATGCCGAACAGGCTGGCAGCGGCAAAAACGGCGCTGATGATCAGATTACGCATGCTTTACTCCTGGACAAATTTTATCGCCTCGCGCGACTTGTTATCAGACAGATCCTGGCGGGTTTGAGTTCTGTAGTGTAGCGGCAGCGGCCACAAAAAAGGGCGGCCAAGGCCACCCTTTTTATACTTGCTGTGACGGATTAATCGAGCGTTAACGTTGCAGGCGATAAGCACCCCGTTCAACGCCCGATCCGCCGACCTTAGTGCAAGCCTTGAATGTAGCTGGACACCGCGGCGATGTCTTCGTCGCTCAGCTTTTTGGCAATGGTCTGCATGGGTTTGGTATCGCCATCGTTGTTGCGGCCGCCCTCTTCCTTGCGGAAATCGATCAGTTGCTTGCCGACGTATTGAGAGTGCTGACCACCCAGGTGCGGGAAACCGGCAGCCGCGTTACCTGCGCCATTTGGCGAGTGGCAACCGGTGCAGGCTGGCAGGCCCTTGGCCAGGTCACCACCACGGAACAGGGCTTCACCGCGAGCTACGACTTTCGGGTCAGCGGCACCGACGCTGCCTTTCTGGCTGGCGAAGTAGGCGGCGATGTCCGCCAGATCCTGATCGCTCAGGTTGGTCAGCAGACCGGTCATTTCCAGAACGGTGCGCTTGCCCGACTTGATGTCGTGCAATTGCTTGGTCAGGTAGCGTTCACCCTGACCCGCCAGTTTCGGAAAGTTTGGCGCCATGCTGTTGCCATCCGGGCCGTGGCAGGCGCCACATACGGCGGCTTTGGCCTGGCCGGCTTTTGCATCACCCGGTTGTACTGCCTCACCTGCAGCATGGGCCATGCCGGAGATGCCCACGGTCAACAGCAGACTCACGATCAATTTCTTCATCAGCTAATCCAACTACGGCTAAGGGTTAAGAGTTATGGACCGGGCTTACTCGCTCATCCAAAGGATGGTGGCTTGGTAATCCTCGGCACTGCAGTCCATGCACAAACCACGCGGCGGCATCGCCTTGAAACCCTGGGTCACGTGTTGCACCAGCGTCTCCATACCTTTCGCCAACCTCGGCGTCCAAGCTTCCTGATCGCCCTTTTTCGGCGCCATGGGGAGTTGGCCGGAATGACAGGCACCACAAACACGGTTGTACACAGCTTCCGGATCCTGTGTAGCCTGAGCGCTGTAAAGCGGCATCAAGACACCGGCAGCTAGCAGCCATTTCGTCATAAAACGACCTTTTCAGGGTTGAGAGCGAGCTGCGTTCTAGTGCGCAATCAAGGTCTGTCGCTCTCGTGAACTTCATCCTACGCTGGGACAAAGCGCACACAAAATCTGCGGCATTATATACTGGCGTCACTGAAACGGAAGCGACACTGCTTGCCGCACCCATTCCTGGCGCCGCCCACATCGGAAATCCCATGCAACTCAAGAATCCCATTCTCGGTCTGTGCCAACAGTCCACCTTCATGCTCAGCGCCGCCAAAGTCGACCAATGTCCGGATGACGAAGGCTTCGAAGTCGCCTTCGCCGGGCGTTCCAACGCCGGCAAGTCGAGTGCCTTGAACACCCTGACCCACGCCAGCCTGGCGCGCACCTCGAAAACCCCGGGGCGCACACAGCTGTTGAACTTCTTCAAGCTAGACGATGAACGCCGTCTGGTCGACCTGCCGGGCTACGGTTATGCAAAAGTACCGATCCCGCTCAAGCAACACTGGCAGCGTCACCTGGAGGCATATCTGGGTGGTCGCGAGAGTTTGAAAGGTCTGATCCTGATGATGGACATCCGCCATCCGATGACCGATTTCGACCTGCTGATGCTCGACTGGGCCGTAGCTGCCGGCATGCCGATGCACATTCTGCTGACCAAAGCGGACAAGCTGACCTATGGCGCGGCCAAGAACACGCTGCTCAAGGTTCAGACGGAAATCCGCAAGGGCTGGGGCGATCTCGTGACAATCCAGCTGTTTTCGGCCCCGAAACGCATGGGCCTGGAAGATGCCTACACCGTACTGGCTGGCTGGATGGAACTGGCGGACAAGGGTGCCGAAGCAGAAGCTCAGTAAGTGCCGAAAACTGCCTGCGGCGCACTCAGGCAGTTTTCTCGGGGCAAAAAAAACCCCGGGCTTCATATGGGGAGGGAGAAGTTCCGGGGTTCAAGCTCTAGACCGCTAGGGCGGGGTCCAGATATCTGCCAACACTTAACACAACATAGGAGCATCGAAGGGCTTCACCAGCCATTCAGTAACTCTGAGTGGTGGTTCGCAAGATTAGTTCAGATTTTTTTCAAATAGCTTTGAAATAACTCTAATAGCTTTCCGGACTAAGCTGTTTGCGCCCTTCTGCCGCGGCACTATGCCGCAGCAGAACACGACAATTTTCTGTAGGAGCGAGCTTGCTCCGGGCGGCGTTCCGACGATGGAATATCAGTCGAAATCGATGTGTCTGACACTCCATCGCGAGCAAGCTCGCTCCTACAAGAAGGCTCAGTGAGCCTCATCCCAGTTATTTCCAACACCCACTTCGACCAGCAACGGCACATCCAGTTTCGCCGCCTCGCTCATGTGCACGCGAACTTCATCGCGAACCTGGTCGATCAGGTCTTCACGCACCTCGAGCACCAGTTCATCGTGCACCTGCAAGATGACTTTGGCGTCGAGGCCAGACATGGTCAGCCAGTTATCCACCGCGACCATGGCTTTCTTGATGATGTCCGCAGCGGTGCCTTGCATCGGTGCGTTGATCGCCGTGCGTTCGGCGGCGGCGCGCTCTTGCGGCTTGTTGGAGTTGATGTCCGGCAGGTACAGGCGACGGCCGAAGAACGTCTCGACATAACCTTGCTCGGCGGCCTGGGCACGCGTGCGGTCCATGTACTGGCGAACGCCGGGGTACCGGGCGAAGTAGGTATCGATGTAGGCCTTGGCGGTCTTGGTGTCGACGCCGATGTCCTTGCCGAGCTTCTGCGCACCCATGCCATAG
Organism: Pseudomonas sp. P4_B4; assembly: GCF_056402255.1. NCBI lineage: Bacteria > Pseudomonadati > Pseudomonadota > Gammaproteobacteria > Pseudomonadales > Pseudomonadaceae > Pseudomonas > Pseudomonas sp. P4_B4. The sequence goes on along the minus strand of NZ_JBFUHS010000001.1, from coordinate 443,298 downwards.
ATCAGGCCGAAGTTGATCGCCTTGGCGCTGCGGCGCTGGTTGGAGGTCACGTCGGCCAGTTCGACCTTGAACACTTCGGCGGCGGTCGCGGTGTGTACGTCCAGATTGTGGCGGAAGGCGTTCATCAGCCCTTCATCCCGGGACAAGTGCGCCATGATCCGCAGTTCGATCTGCGAATAGTCCGCCGCCAGCAGCTTGTAACCGGCCGGGGCCACGAACGCCTGGCGGATGCGACGCCCTTCGGCGGTGCGCACCGGGATGTTCTGCAGGTTCGGATCGCTGGAGGACAGCCGCCCGGTGGACGCCACGGCCTGGTGATACGAGGTATGAATCCGCCCGGTACGCGGGTTGATCTGCTCCGGCAGGCGGTCGGTATAGGTGCTTTTCAGCTTGCTCATGGAGCGGTATTCCATGAGCACCTTGGGCAATCGATAGTCGTCTTCTGCCAGCTTGGCCAGCACTTCTTCGGCGGTGGACGGCTGGCCCTTGGCGGTTTTTTTCAATACCGGCAGGCCGAGCTTCTCGTAAAGGATCACACCAAGTTGCTTGGGCGAACCGAGGTTGAATTCCTCGCCGGCAATCTCGAAGGCTTCACGCTCCAGCGCCACCATCTTGTCGCCCAGTTCGATGCTTTGCACGCCCAGCAAGGCGGCGTCAACGAACGCGCCCTGGCGCTCGATACGCGCCAATACCGGTACCAACGGGATTTCGATGTCTGTCAGCACACTGGCCAGACTCGGAATGGCCGAGAGCTTTTCGAACAGGGTCTGGTGCAGACGCAAGGTGATATCCGCATCTTCGGCGGCGTAAGGCCCGGCCTGCTCCAGGGCGATCTGATCAAACGTCAGCTGCTTCACACCTTTGCCAGCGATGTCCTGGAAACTCACCGTGGTGTGGTCCAGATACTTCTGCGCCAGGCTGTCCATGTCATGGCGCGTGGCCGTGGAATTGAGCACGTATGACTCAAGCATTGTGTCGAAGGCGATGCCACGCACGGTAATGCCGTTGTCCTGATCGCCGCCGATGGCGCAGTTGGCCAGGATGTTCATGTCGAACTTGGCGTGCTGGCCGACTTTGAGCTTGTTCGGGTCTTCCAGAATCGGCTTGAGTGCGCGCAGGACTGTGTCGCGGTCCAGCTGATGCGGCACGCCGATGTAGGAATGGGTCAACGGGATGTAGGCCGCCTCGTTAGCCTGAACCGCGAACGACAGGCCCACCAGTTGCGCCTGCTGCGCATCGATGCCGGTGGTTTCGGTGTCGAAGGCAAACAGCTTGGCGTTGTTCAGTTTTTCCAGCCAGGCATCGAACCGCGCCTGATCGAGGATGGTTTCATAGGCGGCTTCAGCAGCGGCGACCGGCGCTTCGGCCTCTGCTTCGCTGAACAGATCCGCGGCCGGTGCAGGCTCGGCGGCAGCACTCAGTTCCAGGCGTTTGGCGTCGCGATCAAGGTCGTTCAGCCAGCTCTTGAATTCCAGCAGGGTGTACAGCTCGTAGAGTTTGGCCGGATCTTCAGGACCCATTTGCAAGTCGTCGAGCCCAACGTCCAGCGGCACGTCGACCTTGATGGTCGCCAGCTGATAGGAAAGGAAAGCCATTTCCTTGTGCTCTTCGAGCTTGGCCGGCAGGGTCTTGGCGCCGCGAATCGGCAGGGTCGGCACGATGTCGAGCTGCGCATAGAGCTCGGTCAGGCCGCCGTTCACACCGACCAGCAGGCCGGAAGCCGTCTTCGGACCGATGCCCGGAACACCCGGAATGTTGTCGGAAGAATCGCCCATGAGCGCCAGATAATCGATGATCTGCTCCGGAGCGACGCCGAATTTCTCCTTCACGCCCTCCACGTCCATGCTGCTACCGGTCATGGTGTTGACCAAGGTAATGTGACCGTCGACCAGTTGCGCCATGTCCTTGTCACCGGTGGAGATGATCACCGGACGATCCGCCGCCGCGCTGCTGCGGGCCAGGGTGCCGATCACGTCATCGGCCTCGACGCCCTCTACGCACAGCAGCGGGAAGCCCAGGGCGATCACGCTCTGGTGCAGCGGCTCGATCTGCACGCGCATGTCGTCGGGCATGCTCGGACGGTTGGCCTTGTATTCGGCGTACATGTCATCGCGAAAAGTCCCACCTTTGGCGTCGAACACCACAGCGAACGGACTGTCCGGATATTGCTTGCGCAGGCTCTTGAGCATGTTCAAGACGCCCTTGACCGCGCCGGTCGGCAGACCTTTGGACGTGGTCAGCGGTGGCAGCGCGTGAAAGGCGCGGTACAGGTAAGAAGAACCGTCCACCAGGACGAGGGGGGCTTGGCTCATGAGCAGGATCAACCTTTTCGGCGGGTCCGGCGCTAGAATAGCGGGACCGTTGACGACAAAGGGACAAGGTTATCATGCGCACACTAAATCGCCTGTTGCTGGCTGGCTTGTTTGCAATCACACCACTGGCCGTCATGGCGGCGGACGATGCGCCGACACCCGAGCCGGAAGTCACGATCCGCACGGAAGGGGATAAAGTCATTCAGGAGTACCGCCAAAACGGTTTTCTGTATGCCATCAAAGTCACGCCCAAGGGCGGAAAGCCATACTTTCTGGTGCGTGCGGACGGTACAGATGCAAACTACATCCGCTCGGATTACCCGGATATGCTGATTCCGGCGTGGAAGATCTTTGAGTGGAAATAGTTTCCTAATTTCAATTGGCGCTGGCTCACGAGCGGCGCCCGTACTGGCAGTTTAAACATGTCTGTGTTCACCCCCCTGGCTCGGCCCGAGCTGGAAGCTTTTCTCGCCCCTTATGGCCTCGGCCGCCTGCTTGATTTCCAGGGGATTGCCGCCGGTAGCGAAAACACCAATTTCTTTATCAGCCTGGAGCAGGGCGAATTTGTCCTGACCCTGATCGAGCGCGGTCCGGTTCAGGAAATGCCGTTCTTCATCGAACTGCTCGACGTGCTGCACGGTGCCAACCTGCCGGTGCCTTACGCCTTGCGCACCACAGACGGCGTGGCCTTACGCGAACTGGCGGGCAAACCTGCGCTGCTGCAACCTCGCCTGGCCGGCAAGCACATCCAGCAAGCCAACGCACAGCATTGCGCGCAGGTGGGTGAGTTGCTCGGCCATCTGCACCTGGCGACCCAGGCCAATATGATCAAGCGCAAAACCGATCGCGGCCTGGACTGGATGCTGGAAGAGGGTACGCAGTTCCTGTCGCATCTCAGTGCCGAGCAGAAAGACCTGCTGCAACGGGCGTTGGAAGAAATCACCCGGCAGAAAGAAAAAATCCTGGCACTGCCGCGGGCGAACATTCACGCCGATCTGTTCCGCGACAACGCGATGTTCGAAGGCACGCACCTGACCGGACTGATCGATTTCTACAACGCCTGCTCCGGGCCGATGCTCTACGACGTGGCGATTGCCTTGAACGACTGGTGCTCGGACGATGATGGCGTGATCGATGGACCGCGAGCGCGGGCCTTGCTGGGCGCTTACGCGGCCTTGCGACCGTTCACCGCTGCCGAAGCCGAACTGTGGCCGACCATGCTGCGGGTAGCTTGCGTACGGTTCTGGTTGTCACGCTTGATCGCGGCGGAGTCGTTCGCCGGGCAGGATGTGCTGATTCACGATCCGATGGAGTTCCAGCTGCGCCTGGCGCAGCGGCAGACGGTCAATACGCCGTTGCCTTTCGCTCTTTAAAAATTGTGGCGAGGGGGCTTGTTGGAGCGCGCAGCGCTCCCATGCGATCTATCAAGCAGATCCATGGGGGCCGCTTCGCTGCCCAACGGGGGCAAGCCCCCTCGCCACAGGTTTGGTGTCGGTTACAACGAATCCAGACATCCCGCCAGATCATTCCCCAATTTCTCCAACACCTGCTCATAGCCCTGAGCAGTCGCCGGCGTGTACCCGCCCAGCGCGTCCAGTTCAGCCAGTTTCACCGGCAAACCCGCCACCAGGGTTTCCGCCAGACGCGGCCGCAGCGGCGGTTCGCTGAACACGCAGGTCTTGCCGACTTCCTGCAAACGCGCGCGCATCGCCGCGACATGCTGGGCACCGGGTTGTACTTCGGCCGCGACGCTGAACACACCCACGTGCTTGAGGCCGTAGGCGTCTTCGAAGTAGTCGAAGGCTTCGTGGAACACGAAGTAGGGCTTGCCTTGAACATCGGCCAGGCGTTTCTTCAGGCGCGCATCCAACGCATCGAGACGCTCGTCGAAGGCTTTCAGATTGCTCTGATAGCGCGCGGCATTGTCAGGATCGGCGGCACTCAGGTCCGCCGCCATTTTCGTGGCGATGACCCGGGCGTTGACCGGCGACAGCCACAGGTGCGCATCCAGGCTGCCCGGGCGGTGATCGTGGTCATGTTCGTCGGCTTCTTCGGCGTGGGAGTGGCTATCTTCGGCAAAGCGGCGCAGTTTCATGCCTGGCAAATCCTGCACGGCCACGTTGGGCAACGTACGACCATTGAGTACGCGTGGCAGGAAACCTTCCATGTCCGGGCCGATCCAGTACAACAGGTCCACCGATTGCACCTTGCGCACATCGGAAGGGCGCAACGCATAGTTATGCGGTGAGGCACCCGGTGGCAGCAAAACCTCGGGGATCGCCACGCCGTCCTGCACCGCCGCGGCGATCAACTGCAGGGGCTTGATGCTGGTCAGGACCTTGACCTCGGCCTGCGCCGAACCGATCAGTAGAAAACTTGCGATAAATGCGACAAAAACAGAAAAAAGTCGGGACACGATGACCACTCGAAGAGGCTAGAACGGGTAACATAATAACGTCTCTCACAAAACTCGTCGCCGCTCATGCTAAAAACACCGATCGCCAGCCGTCCCCACGACCACTCACATTGCGTTCACAGCGCTTTGTCCGAGGCCGATGCCCTGTGCGCACGTCAAGGCCTGCGCCTGACCGCGTTACGCCGGCGGGTGCTGGAACTGGTGTGGCAAAGCCACAAGCCGCTGGGTGCCTACGACATTCTCGCGGTCCTCAGCGAGCAGGACGGTCGCCGCGCTGCGCCGCCGACGGTGTACCGCGCGCTGGATTTCCTGCTGGAGAACGGCTTGGTCCATCGGATTTCCTCGCTCAACGCCTTCATCGGCTGCAATCACCCGGAACATGTTCACCAGGGTCAGTTCCTGATCTGCCGTATGTGCCACGCGGCCATCGAACTTGAGCAAAAATCCATCAGCGACGCGATCATCGCCAGCGCCAGGGATGTCGGGTTTGTCGTCGAAGGCCAGACCGTCGAAGTGGTCGGTCTCTGCTCGGGTTGTCAGGGGGCTTGATGAGCAACGCGCTGATCCGTCTTGAGCAGGTTGCGGTCACGTTCGCCGGGCAACCGGTGCTCGACAACATCGAGCTGAGCGTCGAGCCGGGGCAAATCGTTACCCTGATCGGCCCCAACGGCGCTGGCAAAACCACATTGGTGCGTGCCGTGCTCGGCCTGTTGAAACCGGACAGCGGCAGCGTCTGGCGCAAGCCGAAACTGCGGGTCGGTTACATGCCGCAAAAACTTCATGTCGATCCGACCCTCCCGCTGTCGGTCCTGCGTTTCTTGCGCCTGGTGCCGGGCGTGGACCGTGCGATGGCCTTGGCGGCACTCAAGGAAGTCGGCGCCGAACAGGTGATCGACAGCCCGGTGCAAAGCGTTTCCGGTGGCGAAATGCAGCGGGTGTTGCTGGCCCGGGCCTTGTTGCGCGAGCCAGAACTGCTGGTGCTCGACGAACCGGTACAGGGTGTCGACGTGGCCGGCCAGGCTGAGCTTTACAGCCTGATCACCCGCCTGCGCGACCGCCATGGTTGTGGCGTGCTGATGGTCTCCCACGATTTGCATCTGGTGATGAGCACCACGGATCAAGTGGTTTGCCTTAATCGTCACGTCTGCTGTTCCGGCCATCCCGAGCAGGTCAGCGGCGATCCGGCTTTCGTCGAGCTGTTCGGAAAAAACGCACAAAGCCTGGCGATTTATCACCACCATCACGACCACGCTCACGACTTGCATGGCTCGGTGGTCAAGCCGCCCGCGTCGGGCCAACCCCATGTTCACGGAGATAGCTGCAAGCATGGCTGATTTTCTGCTCTACGCCCTGCTTGCAGGCTTGGCCCTGGCCGTCGTCGCAGGCCCGCTGGGGTCTTTCGTGGTCTGGCGGCGCATGGCCTATTTCGGCGACACCCTGTCGCACGCGGCATTGCTCGGGGTGGCCCTGGGCTTCCTGCTGGATGTCAGCCCGACTGTTGCCGTCACTGTTGGCTGCTTGCTGTTGGCGGTGATGCTGGTGACCTTGCAACAACGCCAGCCGCTGGCATCCGACACACTTTTGGGAATTCTCGCACCCAGCACGCTCTCTCTGGGCCTGGTGGTACTAAGCTTCATGCACGAAGTGCGGATCGACCTGATGGCCTATCTGTTCGGCGACCTGCTGGCGATCAGTCCGACCGATCTGGCCTGGATCCTTGGCGGCAGCGCTGCGGTACTGGTCTTGCTGGTTGCGTTGTGGCGCCCATTGCTGGCGATCACGGTGCATGAAGAACTGGCCAGGGTCGAAGGCCTGCCGGTGGCGGGATTGCGCCTGGCCCTGATGCTGTTGATCGCCGTGGTGATTGCCGTGGCGATGAAAATCGTCGGCGTATTGCTGATCACTTCATTGCTGATCATCCCGGCCGCTGCGGCACAACGTCACGCCCGCTCACCGGAACAGATGGCACTGGGCGCGAGCCTGCTGGGCATACTCGCCGTGTGTGGCGGGCTGGCGCTGTCCTGGTTCAAGGACACCCCGGCCGGCCCGTCGATTGTGGTGACGGCCGCCGCGCTATTTCTGCTGAGTTTTGTTCTGCCCCGTCGAGGGGTGTAGACTTGCTCGTTTTTTGCGCAAATAGAGAGTCGCAGGAATGAAGTCGTTCGCCTCCCGTTATCTGCTCCTTGTCGCATTTTCTTTGCTGCTGGGCGCCTGCCAAAGCACGCCATCGGAAGCCACCAAGGCCGCCGATGCACGGGCCACGGCCATCGTGCAGCTGGAGCAAAACATCGCCAGCGATGAACTGGCCACCGCCGAGGACCAATTGGCAGCCTTGCAGGCCGAATCGCCCAACGATGCTTCCCTTGAGCAATACCAGCGGCAGCTGGCTGAAGCCTATCTGCGCCGCAGCCAGATCGTGCTGCAAAAGGGTGATGTGGATGCTGCCGCGACCGCCTTGAGTCGTGCCCGCGCGCTGATGCCCAAGGCTCCGGCGCTGACCGGCGGAGTCAACGGCTCGATTGCCCAGGCGCGCAAGGCCGAGCTGGAAAAAGCCGAAGCCGCCCTCAAGGCTGCCGAAGCCAAGCCAAAAGCCAAGGTTATCGACCTGACGGCTGAAAGCACCACGATCGTGCTGAATATCAACGATATGGGCAAGCTGCGTCGCCAACTGGATGCCATCGCCGCCGATGTGGTGAATTTTCAGTGCGACGTGAGCATTCAGGCTCCACGCACCAATGATTACCCTTGGCTGGCTAACTTGCTGACCAAACGGGTGAAGAGGCTCGATCCTGAGTTTGATCTGAAGCTGGAGCGGCAGATTTTGCGCAGTGTTCCGGCGCAGATGGTTCTGAGCCCTCGGAAACCCTGAAAAGCTTCGCGGGCAAGCCCGCGAAGGCGTCCTATCTGGCAGTAAAACTCTCAGGCCTGAATCGCCTTGGCCTTCGCCTCCCTGCCCCAAACCCGATGCTGCCCAGCAGGTCGAAGTTGCCTTCGGCCTTGGGCGAGCCTCTTCAGCCGTTCCTTTTTTCTGACCTTTGATCGCGTTATTTCCAAATGACAGGACAATTGCGAAATAAATGCTAAGAACCTCTATACGGACAGGCTAAAATGCGCGCCCGGCTAACCGCTGATCCTTTTCTAACGCGCCCCACAAGGTTCGCTACGTGATCGAGTTTCAAAACGTCCATAAAACCTACCGCGTCGCCGGTAAGGAAATCCCCGCCCTGCATCCGACCAGTCTGACGATTGAGAACGGGCAGGTTTACGGCTTGATCGGTCATTCCGGCGCAGGAAAAAGTACCCTGCTGCGTCTGATCAATCGCCTGGAAAATGCCAGCGGCGGCAAGATCACCGTCGACGGTGAAGAAGTCACCGCTCTCGACGCCAACGGCCTGCGCCGCTTCCGTCAACAGGTCGGGATGATTTTCCAGCACTTCAACCTGCTAGCCTCCAAGACTGTCGCCGACAACGTCGCGCTGCCGCTGACCCTGGCCGGCGAACTGTCGCGCAGCGAGATCGATTCCCGCGTAGCCGAGTTGCTGGCGCGAGTCGGTTTGTCCGACCACGCCAAGAAATACCCGGCGCAATTGTCCGGCGGGCAGAAGCAGCGTGTAGGCATTGCCCGTGCGCTGGCGACCAAACCGAAAATCCTGCTGTGCGACGAAGCCACCAGCGCCCTCGACCCGCAAACCACCGCATCGGTGTTGCAATTGCTGGCCGAGATCAATCGCGAGCTGAAATTGACCATCGTCTTGATCACCCACGAGATGGACGTGATCCGCCGGGTCTGCGATCAGGTAGCCGTGATGGACGCTGGCGTGATCGTCGAGCAAGGCTCGGTGGCCGAAGTGTTCCTGCATCCGAAGCACCCGACCACCAAGCGCTTCGTGCAGGAAGACGAGCAGATCGACGAAAGCGAGCAGCGTGACGACTTCGCTCACGTACCGGGGCGCATCCTGCGTCTGACCTTCCAGGGCGAAGCGACATACGCGCCGCTGCTGGGTACCGTCGCCCGGGAAACCGGTGTGGACTACAGCATCCTGGCCGGTCGTATCGACCGCATCAAAGACATCCCTTACGGGCAACTGACCCTGGCCGTGACCGGCGGTGACATGGAAGCGGCCTTTGCCCGCTTCACCGCTGCCGACGTCCACATGGAGGTGCTGCGCTAATGGAAGCCCTGACAAGTTTCTTCGCCAATATCGACTGGTTCGAAATCTGGCTGGCCACCGGCGACACCCTGCTGATGCTCGGCGGTTCGCTGTTGTTCACCGTGCTGCTCGGCTTGCCGCTGGGCGTGCTGCTGTTCCTGTGCAGCCCGCGCCAGTTGCTGGAAGCCAAAGGCGTCTACGCGATGTTGTCGCTGGTGGTGAACATCCTGCGTTCGCTGCCGTTCATCATCCTGTTGATCGTGATGATTCCCTTCACCGTGCTGATCACCGGCACGTCCCTGGGTGTCGCTGGTGCGATCCCGCCGCTGGTGGTGGGTGCCACGCCGTTCTTCGCCCGCCTGGTGGAAACCGCCCTGCGTGAAGTGGATCGCGGCATCATCGAAGCGACCCAGGCCATGGGCGCGACCACGCGACAGATCATCACCAATGCCTTGCTGCCGGAGGCTCGTCCGGGCATCTTCGCGGCGATTACGGTGACAGCCATTACACTGGTGTCCTACACGGCGATGGCTGGTGTCGTGGGCGCAGGTGGTCTGGGTGACCTGGCGATCCGTTTCGGTTACCAGCGTTTCCAGACCGATGTGATGGTCGTGACGGTGGTATTGCTGCTGGTATTGGTCCAGGTGCTGCAAACCGTCGGCGACAAATTGGTTGTGCATTTCTCCCGTAAATAAGACAAGACATGAGCCGGCCATACGCTGGCAGGCACCGGAAACGGTGCCGCACAAGGAGTTAGCTGAATGAAAAAACTACTCGTCGCCCTCGCTGCTGTTGCCGCATTCTCGGCCCACGCGGCCGACACCCTGACCGTCGCGGCCACTCCGGTGCCACACGCCGAGATCCTCGAATTCGTGAAGCCGGCCCTGGCCAAAGAAGGCGTGGACCTGAAGGTCAAGGTATTCACCGACTACATCCAGCCGAACGTGCAGGTCGCGGAAAAGCGCCTGGACGCCAACTTCTTCCAGCACCAGCCGTACCTGGATGAGTTCAACAAGGCCAAGGGCACCCACCTGGTTTCCGTTGCTGGCGTGCACCTGGAGCCCCTGGGCGCTTACTCCAGCAAGTACAAGACCATTGCTGAATTGCCTGGCGGTGCCAACGTGGTCATCCCGAACGATGCCACCAATGGCGGCCGTGCACTGTTGCTGATGGCCAAGGCCGGCCTGATCAAGTTGAAGGATTCGAACAACATCCTGTCGACTGTGAAAGACATCACCGAAAACACCAAGGACCTGAAAATCCGCGAACTGGAAGCCGCCACCATCCCGCGCGTGCTGACCCAGGTCGACCTGGCGCTGATCAACACCAACTACGCGCTGGAAGCCAAGCTCGATCCAGCCAAGGACGCGCTGTTCATCGAAGGCAGCGACTCGCCTTACGTGAACATTCTGGTGGCTCGTCCGGATGACAAGGACAGCGAAGCGATGAAGAAACTGGTCGCTGCCCTGCACAGCCCGGAAGTGAAGGCCTTCATTCTCGAGAAGTACAAAGGCGCGGTGGTACCGGCGTTCTGATCGACTGAAAGCAGCAAAAAAAGGGGCGCATCGAATGCGCCCCTTTTTTGTGCCTTGAAATACAAGCCCGCTCCCACAGGGTTTGGTGGTGTTTTCAGTTGCGTTTGAGCATCACCGGCAACTGCGCCACCAACTTCGCATTGTTCAACGGCGCACGGATGAATCCGCGCTGAGTGCCGTCCGGCCCGATCACCGCGAGGTTGCCGCTGTGGTCAACGGTGTAGTTCGGCTTGCTGGTGTCCGCCGGAATGAACGGAATGCTCACCGCGTTGGCGATCTTTTGCAGCTCATCGGTCGACGCCGGGGTCAGGCCCATGAACTGCGGGTCGAAGTAGCCCAGGTACTGCTTGAGTTGCTTGGGCGTATCGCGATTGGGGTCAATGCTGACCAGCACGATTTGCAGTTTATCCACGGCCTCTGGCGGCAACTCGCTCTTGATCTGTCGCAACTGGGCGAGTGTGGTCGGGCAGATGTCCGGGCAGAAGGTGTAGCCGAAGAACAGCAGGCTCCACTTGCCTTTCAATTCATTGATTGCAACCGGCTGGCCGTCCTGATTGGTCATCGTTATGTCCGGCAGATTACGGCTCTGCGGCAGCAGAATGATGCCGGCGTCGATCAGCGCCGTCGGATCGCCCTGGTTTTTTCCGGACAGCACCTTGTTGACGGTCAGGCCCAGGATCAGCGCGATCAAGGCGACGAGTATGAAGACGGTTTTCTGGGTTCGAGTCATAGGTTCAACAGTAAGTAGTGGTCTACGAGCAGGGCGATAAACAGCAAGAACAAGTAGTAAATAGAGTACTTGAACGTGTTGATCGCCGCGTGCGGCCGAGTGCCACGGTACAGCACCACGGCCCAATGCAGAAACCGTGCGCCCAGCCCGAGCGCGCAGGCCAGGTAGAGCGTGCCGCTCATGTGGATCACATAAGGCATGAGGCTGACGGCAAGCAATGCGAAGGTATAAAGCAGGATGTGAATCTTGGTGTAGTGCTCGCCGTGGGTGACCGGCAGCATCGGGATGTCGGCCTTGGCGTATTCCTCCTTGCGATGGATCGCCAGCGCCCAGAAATGCGGCGGGGTCCAGGCGAAGATGATCAGCACCAGCAGCAACGGTTCGGCGCTGACGTGACCAGTGGCGGCGGTCCAGCCAAGCAATGGCGGCGCGGCACCAGCCAGACCACCGATGACAATGTTCTGCGGGGTCGCGCGCTTGAGGAATCCGGTGTAGACCACCGCGTAGCCGAGCAACGAGGCGAGGGTCAGCCACGCAGTCAGCGGGTTGGTAAACGCCAGCAGCATGGCTTGTCCGAGGACCGCCAATACCAGCGCGAACGTCAGCGCGGCGGTCGGAGAAACCCGGCCTTCGGCGAGCGGCCGTTTGTGAGTGCGCGCCATGACCGCATCGATGCGCCGATCCACCACATGATTGACCGCCGCTGCGCCACCGGCACACAGGGCGATGCCCAGGTTGCCGAAGATTAGCACCGTCCACGGCACCCCGGCACGGGTCGCGAGGAACATCCCCACCAGTGACGTGATGAGCATCAGCACCACGACTTTGGGCTTGGTCAGTTCCAGGTAGTCACGCCAGATCGCCTGACTGGGACGTTCGCCGATCAGAATCGCCATGGCATCTCTCCTTTTATTGTTATGGGCCCGGCTGAGTGTTTACGCGGGCTGAAGTGCCAGCGCGCTTGCTTGACCCGGACCAGGCTGGTTCGGGCGTGGTAATTGACCAGCACCATGGTCAGCAACAGCGCCGCGCCGCCCGCGTTATGCGCGACGGCCACCGGCAGCGGCAGATGGAACAGCACGTTGCTGATGCCCAGGGTGATTTGTGCGCCAAGGGTGATCAGCACCAGGCCTGCCAGGCGCGTCATGCCGACTGCTTTCAGTTGCCAGGCCAGACCGAGCAGCACCAGGGTCACTAGCAGGGCGCCGATACGGTGAGTCAGGTGAATGGCCGTACGGGCGTCGCTGTCCAGTTGCCCGCCGAGGTAGTTCGGGCCGATGTGCTGGGTCAGGTGGAAGCCGTTGGCGAAGTCCGCCGATGGCAACCACTGGCCGTGACAGGTCGGAAAGTCGATGCAGGCCACGGCGGCGTAATTGGAACTGACCCAGCCACCGAGGGCGATTTGCCCGATCACCAGCAACAGCCCCGCCGTCGCCCAGTGCTGCAAACGTCGTGGCACGGTCAGCGCCGGCAGTACGCCGGACAGGCGCAAGGTCAGCAGAAACAACAGGCTCAAGGTCGCGAAGCCGCCCAGCAAATGCCCGGTGACCACCTGCGGCCAGAGCTTGAGCGTTACCGTCCACATGCCGAACGCGGCTTGGCCAAAAACCACCGCCAACAGAAACAACGGCAGCTTCACCGGCTGCCCGGGATGGTGGCGATGCACCCACGCACGACCGGCCAACACCGCGATCAACACTCCCAGCGTGCCGGCGAAGTAGCGGTGGACCATCTCGTTCCAGCCCTTGTGGGCCTCGACCGGAGCGTCCGGGAAATGCAATTCGGCATGTGCCAGTTGGGCTTCGCTTTTTGGCACGCTGATGAAGCCATAGCAGCCGGGCCAGTCCGGGCAGCCGAGGCCGGCGTGGGTCAGGCGGGTGTAGGCGCCGAGCAACACCACAATCAGTGCCAGTAAGGTGGCAAACAGCGCGAGGCGAAATCCAGGTTTGGCCATGACGATGCCCTTATCCGATGTTCGACAGTTTCAGCAGGTGGCGCAGATCGTTGAGCAAGTCCTTGCCCTTCACCGACGGGTCGTAGCGCAGCACCAGATTGCCGTGGGGGTCGATGATCCACAGGTGCGGCGCGTCATTGCCCTGAGCGCCTTTTGTGTAGGCAGGCAAGTCCAGTGAATAGCGTTGCAACTGCGGGTACTCGCGTTGAAGTTTAGTCTCGTAATCGCTGTTTAGCGTCTGCGCGGCGGCCAATGCATGGCTGGCGCGGGACGCATCGCGGCCGAGGCCGATCTGGATCTGCCGCGCCAGGTACACCAGTTGCTGGCAGTCCACCGCGCAATCCTTGGGCGCCGTCACCAGCATCTGCCAGCGATCTTCCTGGGCCTGCACGCCGATATCGGCGCGGGTCTGGCCGTTGCCGATCAGTTCGCCGTGATAACTGCGGCCCTCGGGCACCCAGAAATTCAGCTTGTACATGCCGGTGGCGAGGATCATCGGACCGATCACCCCGAGCAGGATCAGCAGCAGTTGCAACCGGCCTTTGCGCCGGTTCGCCGACGGTTTCACCTCAGACATGCTGGGTGGATTCATGGCTGCTCCCATGGTGTTTCTCCTTTGCGTTGTGCCAGCCGAGATAGAGATAAAGACCGAACAGGGCGATCGCCATGGCGAACCACTGCACGGCATAAGCGATGTGTTTTTCCGGGCCCATGGCGACTACTGGCCAGTCGGCCTGATAGGTGGCGGGGCCGGTTTCGGCGCGCAGTTCGTAGGCAAAGCCTTCGCGGTTCAGTGCTGTCCAGAGCTTGGTTGGCTCAATGGCCGTAATCAGCTTCGGCCATGTCAACGTTGTGGGATCTGCGTGCAATTGGAACGTCATCCCGGGGGAGACGTAGACCCACGCGTCGAGGCTGACTGCTTCGGCAGGTGTCTTGAATTGCGGTGGAGTGCGGCGCTCCGGCCAAGGCAACCAGCCGCGATTGACCAGCAGCCAAAGCCCGGTGGCCTGATCGTGAAAGGGTTGCAACAGCTCGACGCCGACCCTGCCGTTGCGTTGACTGTTATCCAGCAGCAGGCTGTGTTCGGCATCGAACTGGCCGTGCAGGCGAACCCGGCGGAAGGCCGGGTCTGTCGTGTGTTGCAGTTCGGTGCTGGCCATCGGCTCAGCGGCGCGGCGTTCGGCGTAGTTTTGCAGCAGCGCGCTTTTCTCCGCGCCCCGACTCAATTGCCAGAACCCCAGGGACACCAGTAGCGGCAGCAACAACGCGACCACCAGCGTTGGCACGATACCCGGCCGAAAGCGCTTCATGGCATCGCCAGAAATTCGGTCACCGCGATAGCTATACTCAAATGCATCGCTTGTCCCCCCGGAGTCTCACCATGCTCAAAGCAGCCATCGTCCTGATGCTGATTGCCACGGTTGTCAGCCTGTTCAGCGGCCTGTTTTTTCTGGTCAAGGACGACAGCCGCTCAAACCGCCTCGTCATTGCCTTGAGTGTGCGAGTGACGCTGGCCGCCCTTACCCTCGGTCTGATCGCCTGGGGTTTTTTCAGCGGCCAACTGGTCTCCCACGTACCTTGGTAGTTTCAAGCTCAAAACTTGAGGCTTGAAGCTTGAAGCTGCTTTAAAGCACATAGACGAAAACAAACAGCCCGATCCACACCACATCCACGAAGTGCCAGTACCAGCTCGCCGCTTCGAAGCCGAACTGGTGCTCGCTGTCGAAGTGCCCTCGCATGATCCGCATCAGCATCACGAACAGGATGATGGTGCCGATGGTCACATGGGCGCCGTGGAACCCGGTGAGCATGAAGAATGTCGCGCCGTAGATGCCCGAGCCCAGGGTCAGGCCCAGCTCGCGGTAGGCGTGCATGTACTCTTCGGCCTGGAACGTGAGGAACGCGCAGCCCAGCAACACGGTGAGCGCCAGCCAAAGTTTCAGTGCGCCGCGATGGCCCTTTTTCAAGGCGTGGTGGGCAATGGTCACGGTCACGCTGGAACTCACCAATAACACTGTATTGAGCAGTGGCAGGCCCCAGGGGCTGATGACTTCCTTGGGCGGCGGAAACAGCTTCGAGTCGGGGTTGCTCAGCAGCGGCCATGTGAACTGGAAGTTCGGCCACAGCATGTGCGCGATGCCTTTGGCGCCTTCACCACCGAGCGCCGGTCCGGAGATATGACGGACATAAAACAGCGCGCCAAAGAAGGCGATGAAGAACATCACCTCTGAGAAGATGAACCAGCTCATGCCCCAGCGGAACGAGCGATCCATTTGCGGGCTGTACAAACCACCGCGACTTTCCTTGATTACCGTACCGAACCAGCCGAACAGCATGTAAGCCACCAACAGCCCGCCGACGAAAAAGATCAGCGGCCCGTGGGATTCCGGACGCGCCGCTTTCAGATCGTTGAACCAGGTAGCCAGGCCGTACACGGTGGTGACCATGCCGAGCGTGGCGATAATCGGCCATTTGCTCTGGGCGGGAACGTAATAATGTTCATGAGTTGCCATTTATTGTTCTCCTTATCGGGCACGCTCAACCGCCAGTGTTTACAGCTACCGGTGGATGTCGGGCGGTGATATCGAACAGCGTGTAAGACAGCGTCAGGTGCTTCACATCCTTGGGCATGTCACGGTCAACGATGAAACGTACCGGCATCTCGATCCGTTGACCGGGCTGCAGCACTTGCTGGGTAAAGCAGAAACATTCCGTCTTGTGGAAGTACGCAGCGGCAGTACTCGGCGCGATACTCGGCACGGCCTGGGCACTCATCGGCTTATCGGTCGGGTTGTGAGCGATGAAGATCATCTCGTTCACCGCCCCCGGATGGGCCACCAGTTCCTCGCCCTTGGGATAGAAGTCCCAGGGCATATCGGCAGTGTTGGTCGACAGAAACTGCACACGCACCTGCCGCGAGGTGTCGACTGTTTGCTCACCCTCGTACTGCCCGCCGGTCTTGCCATTAATGCCGAAGGCCTTGCACATCACGTCGTAGATCGGCACCAGTGCAAACCCGAACACAAACATCGCCACCACCACGGTCAGCAGGCGCGTGACCAGTTTCTTCAACGAAATCGAGTCAGCCATGATTTCCAGCCTCCACCGTGCCCCTTGTAGGAGCGAGCTTGCTCGCGATGGGCGTAAACGAAAACGCATGCTGTCTGGAAAAACGCGTCGCTTTCACATTCATCGCGAGCGAGCTCGCTCCTACAGGGGCCAAGGTGTTCATTTCACTTCCGGCGGCGTGGTGAAGGTGTGATACGGCGCTGGCGACGGAATGCTCCACTCCAGGCCTTCAGCCCCGTCCCACGGCTTGGCCGGTGCTGGCGGACCGCCGCGAATGGTCTTGATCACAATGAACAGGAAGAAGATCTGCGTGGCGCCGAACATGAATGCGCCGATCGACGACACCATGTTGAAGTCGGCGAACTGCAGGTTGTAGTCCGGAATCCGTCGCGGCATGCCCGCCAGCCCCACGAAGTGCATCGGGAAGAAGGCCATGTTCATCCCAATGAACGACAGCCAGAAATGCAGCTTGCCGAGGGTTTCGTCGTACATGTGGCCGGTCCATTTCGGCATCCAGTAATAGGCCGAAGCGAAGATCCCGAAGATCGCCCCCGGCACCAGCACATAGTGGAAATGCGCGACCACGAAGTAGGTGTCCTGGTACTGGAAGTCCGCTGGGGCGATGGCCAGCATCAACCCGGAGAAACCGCCGATGGTGAACAGGATCACGAACGCCACGGCAAACAGCATCGGCGTCTCGAACGTCAGCGAGCCTTGCCACATGGTGCTGGCCCAGTTGAACACCTTCACGCCCGTTGGCACCGCGATCAGCAGCGTGGCGTACATGAAGAACAACTCGCCCACCAGCGGAATGCCGACCACGAACATGTGGTGCGCCCAGACGATAAACGACAGGAACGCGATACTCGCCGTGGCGTAGACCATCGAGGTGTAGCCGAACAGTGGCTTGCGCGAAAAAGCCGGAATGATCGAACTGACGGCACCGAACGCCGGCAGGATCATGATGTACACCTCGGGGTGACCGAAGAACCAGAAAACATGCTGGAACAGCACCGGGTCTCCGCCACCGGCGGCACTGAAGAAACTGGTGCCGAAGTGGATATCCATCAGCATCATCGTCACGCAACCTGCCAATACCGGCATCACCGCGATCAGCAGGAACGCGGTGATCAGCCAGGTCCAGACGAACAACGGCATTTTCATCAGCGTCATGCCGGGGGCGCGCAGGTTGAGGATGGTGGCGATCACGTTGATCGCGCCCATGATCGAACTGATCCCCATCAAGTGGATGGCGAAGATGAAGAAGGTCACGCTTTCCGGCGCGTAGGTGGTCGACAGCGGCGCGTAGAACGTCCAGCCGAAGTTCGGCCCGCCACCGGCGGTGAACAGGGTCGACACCAGCAACAGGAACGCCGCCGGCAACAGCCAGAAGCTGAAGTTGTTCATGCGCGGCAGGGCCATGTCCGGCGCGCCGATCATCAGCGGGATCATCCAGTTGGCAAGGCCGACAAAGGCCGGCATCACCGCACCGAAGACCATCACCAGACCGTGCATGGTGGTCATCTGGTTGAAGAATTCCGGCTGGACGATCTGCAGCCCCGGCTGGAACAGCTCGGCGCGAATCACCATCGCGAACGAACCGCCAAGCAGGAACATGGAGAATGCAAACCACAGGTACAACGTACCGATGTCCTTGTGGTTGGTGGTCAGCACCCAGCGCATCAGGCCTTTGGCGGGGCCATGGGCGTGGTCGGTGGCGGTATGAACATGTTCATCGATTACAGCAGTCATGTCCTGTCTCCTGCAAACAGATGGGCTGGGCAGGCCGGGGTGCGTAGCCCCGACCGGTTCCTTACGTGCGCAATAGACCGGGTCATTTGCTTTCCGCCTGTTTCAGCTCCAGCACTTCTTTAGGCGTGACCATGTCGCCCTTGTTGTTGCCCCATGCATTACGTTCATAGGTCACGACTGCCGCGATATCGACTTCCGAGAGTTGCTTGCCGAACGCCGCCATGGCGGTGCCAGGCTTGCCGTGGAAGACCAGGCTCAGGTGAGCGTCTTTCGGTCCGGTGGCGATTTTCGAGCCCTTGAGTGCCGGGAACATCGGCGGCAGACCCTGACCTTCGGCCTGGTGACAGGCCACGCAGGTGGTGTGATAGACCTTGTCGCCGCGCTCCTTGAGCTCGTCGAGGGTCCATTCCTTGCTGGTCAGCTCTTTGAGTTGCGCGACCTCGACCTTGCGATCGGCCAGCCATTTTTCGTAATCGGCCTTTTCCTTGACCTCGACCACGGTCGGCATGAAGCCGTGATCCTTGCCGCACAACTCGGCGCACTGGCCACGGTAAATGCCGGGCTTGTCGATGCGGGTCCAGGCTTCATTGACGAACCCGGGAATCGCATCGCGCTTGACCGCGAAAGCCGGCACCCACCAGGAGTGGATCACGTCGGCAGAGGTCACCAGGAAGCGCACTTTGGTGCCGACCGGCAGCACCAATGGCTTGTCGACTTCGAGCAAATAATGCTCGCCCTTGGCTTCCTTGTTGTGGATTTGATCCTGGGGGGTGGTCAGGTTGCTGAAGAACTCGACGTCCTGGCCCAGGTATTTGTAGTGCCACTTCCACTGGTAGCCGGTGATCTGGATATCGATTTCTGGCTCGCTGGCGTCGTACATCTTGATCAGGGTCGCGGTAGCGGGAATCGCCATGGCCACCAGGATCAGGAAGGGCACGATGGTCCAGAGGATTTCGACGGTGGTGCTTTCATGAAATTTGGCGGCCACCTGCCCGGTCGAGCGGCGGTGGAGAATCATCGACCAGAACATGGCACCAAAAACGATGATGCCGATCACCACACAGATCCAGAAAATGATCATGTGCAGGTCGAATACTGCGTGACTGATTTCAGTCGCTCCAGGCGCCATATTCACAGTCCAGGCCGCTTGCGCCTGACTGAAAATCGACCACAACAGGAGGCCCATCCAGACATGTGGATGTCGCATCATTGCGGGTTCCCCTTATCGTTCTTGTTATCCCGCCGGCTTTCACCTGCGGCAAGGGAGCGGCTGCATCAGACTACGAACTTGAGCACCGGGCCTTGCTGCATATGCAGTCGGGCGTCATCAGCTAACTCCATTCCAACCCGAGTATAGACAGCACCTCTGACCTCGCAATGCGAAGGCGTAAATCATCTGAAACAGCATTAGCTTGCTTTGCAGGGTACGAATGGAGAAGGATGCAGACGAGTGGTGGCTAATCGATATAACGGGGCTGTCTCAAGGATGAAATAATTATGACAAATGCGTCTTAGCATTTTTCGTAAGCCAGCTAAGTTATGTCTTCCCTATTTCATTGCCTTGTTTCCTGGAGTTTTCATGAACACCGCCGCATTGCGCGAGCAGATCCAAAAAGCCCAACAACACGAAGCCGAGACCGGCCTGCTGACGCGTCAGCTGGAAAGTAAACTGCCTCACCTGCACCCGGCGATCCAATTGCCGGAGACCGATACCAACGGCGTACTGACGCGATTTGTCGCGGCCTACATCGAAGAAGTGCCCGATCTGCTGGATGCAGCCAATGAAGTCGCCAGGGAAGCGGGCATCGCGTCACAGATCAAACCGGTGCTGGCAATCGCCGAGCAGTACTTCCTCCAGCCGCCAGCCATCATGGCCGGCCATATCGGGCTCGACAGCCTGCTGGATGAAGCCTATCTGGCGCACCGGTTTGTCGAAGAGGTCAACGACCTGTACATCAAGCATTTCGGCCAGCCACTGATCCCCTTGGACATGACTGTCGCCAACCTGATTGCTCACCAATTGATCGGTGAGTCGTTCGCCAACCAACTGGACGAAGTGGTGCATCACGCCATCGACGAGATGCTCAACGACGAAAGCTTCGCACTGGAGTCGGTGGAAGCCTACCGTGAGAAGCTCAACAGCCCGGACACCGGCGCCGCGTGGAAACGCTGGCCGTGCATGTCCCGCCGTTTGGGCGTAGGCCTGGAACTGGATCAGCCGGCGGCTTGATCCATCGGTAAACACAATCCCCTGTGGGAGCGGGCTTGCTCGCGAATGCGGTTAACCATTCAGCATATGAGTTGGCTGATCCACCGCTTTCGCGAGCAAGCCCGCTCCCACACTGTTATCTACCCGGCCGCGCCGACGCCGGTATTCGTTCGCACCCGTCCCTCAAGCCTACGCTTCAATCCCCGCGATTCAATCAACAGCTTCGAGCCCTTGGCCGCATTCGCCCGCCCCCACTCCTCCAGCAGTTCCAGACACGAGTGATCGATGTAGCTCAGGTTATTGAGCGGCACATGCACCGTCGCGCCTGGTGGAATACTACCCAGCACTTGGGTCAGCGCCGGCACTTTGAGGAAGGTCGCCGCTCCTGCCAGGCGCAATTCCATTTGCCCTTCCTGAGGCAGGTCGATCAGGCTGATTTTCAACCGCGAAGCTTTCAGCGCGAGTTTCACCAGCGTCAGGCCGAAGCCAATCAACATACCGGTCAGCAGGTCCGTGAAAACGATGGCAAGCGCGGTTGCCGCATAGGTGAACATCGGCGCTCGACCATACCGGCCCAAACCACGGAAGACCTTGAGATCCACCAGCTTGAAACCGGTGTACACCAGTACGCCCGCCAGGCTCGCCACCGGAATGCTTTGCAGCACGCTGGACAGCAACAGTACGAACGCCAACAACCACAGGCCATGGAAAATGGTCGAAAACCGCGTGGTTGCGCCGGCCTGAACATTCGCCGAACTGCGTACGATAACGCCGGTCATCGGCAACGCCCCAAGCAGGCCACACAGCATGTTGCCGATACCTTGCGCCGATAATTCCCGGTCGAAGTCCGAGCGCTGACCACTGTGCATGCGATCAACCGCGGCGGCTGAAAGCAAGGTTTCGGCGCTGGCGATGAAGGCCACGGCAAACGCAGCGATCAGCAAGGTCGGATCAGCCAGATTGAGCAGATCCGCGGGCTTCAGCCAGTCGATGGCCTCCGTCAGGTTGGCCGGTACCTCAACCCGTTTGACCTGCAACGCCAGCACCAGGCTGGCAAGCGTGGCCAGACCGACGCCAAGTAGTGCCCCAGGAATGAAGCGCAGGGATTGCGGACGGAGTTTCTCCCACAGCCACATGACGGCGATCGTCGACAAACCGAGCAAACCGGCTTGCCAGCCAAACGAGGGCAACGCCTGAGCCATCGCCGCCGGGAAGGCCGCCAGGTTATCCAGGCCCGAGGGTTTTGGTACGGCATCCAGCATCACATGCACCTGAGACAGGATGATCAGCACGCCAATCCCGGCCAGCATGCCGTACACCACCGCGGGGGCCGTCACCCGAAACCAGCAACCCAGCTTCAAACGGCCAGCCACCAGTTGCAGCAAACCCGCCAGCAACAGAATCGGCCCGAGCATGGCGATGCCGTGCTGGCGGACCAGTTCGAATACCAGAACGGCCAGGCCCGCCGCCGGGCCGCTGACTTGCAGTGGCGAACCGGCCAACCAGCCGACTACCAGACCACCTATGATGCCGGTGATCAGACCTTTGGCCGGCGGTAGCCCCGAGGCAATCGCGATGCCCATGCACAGGGGCAGGGCGACCAGAAAAACAACCACCGAAGCCAGCAGCTCCCGTGGCAGAACAGCTTTGAGTCGAGCAGCACGCATAGTGAGTCTCCCGAAGTTTTCTTCAGGCATGGCAAAGCCAGGCTGCCTGAACGGCAGCCTCGGCTGAACCACACAACGATTTAGGAGGATTTAGAAGCGCGCTTTGGGCGTCGCCACTGGAATTGGCAGGCTGCCATTGAGCGGCAGGAAACAGCCTTGATCGGCGTCGTACGCTTTGATTTCGCTGGTTTCGATGTTGTAGACCCAGCCGTGAATAAATAACTGACCGTTGGCCATGCGCGAAGCCACCGACGGATGGGTGCGCAGATGCTGCAATTGGGCGATCACGTTCTCTTCGGTGAGGACGTGCATGCTTTCGCTTTCGCTAGAGCAGTTGCAGTTCTCCTGCACCATGGTTTTGGCCACTTCGGCATGACGCAGCCAGGCTTTGACCGTGGGCATTTTTTCCAGACTGTCCGGGTTGAGCACCGCACGCATGGCGCCGCAGTCGGAATGCCCGCAAATGATGATGTGATGCACCCCCAGAGCCAGTACGGCGTACTCGATGGCCGTGGAAACACCACCGTTCATTTGCCCGTAAGGCGGCACGACGTTGCCGACATTACGGGTCACGAACAGGTCGCCGGGGGAGCTCTGGGTAATCAACTCGGGAACGATGCGCGAATCGGCGCAGGCAATGAACATCGCCCGTGGCCGTTGGGCCGTGGCGAGTTTCTTGAAGAGCTCTTCCTGCTGGGGAAAGATCTCATGATGAAAATGCAAAAAGCCGTCAACGATATGCTGCAACGCTGCATCGGCGGTTTCCGCCTCGGGTTGGGCTGAAGCCGACGCAGCCAACGGCTGTTTATCCTTGTCACTCATCAATTCACCTCATTGGCGGGCTCAGGGAGTCATCCCGTGTGGTCCGGTGTGAAGCCAGTGGCTGGTTAAAAAACATCCAGGCCAAACATCTCGACCCATCAGTCACTCGATGAACAAGGTAGCGGCCGAATCTTAATTGAAACTGAATAAAACGCTCTAGGACGCGTGTTCCAGGTCACAAAAAACGTGACCAGCCTAAGGCGTGAGCGCGCTCTTCAGTACTCAACCATAGGTCAATTGTCCTCAAATCAACGACATTTGGCGACCCGGCGGACAAAAGGCATCGCAGTCCAGGTCAAAGCCTTCCCGTCGATTGAGTCCCAACCGTTTGATCGCTTTGGCAAAGCGCTGCGCCAGCAGGTCGGCGAAGGGGCCTTCGCCGCGCATTCGAGCGCCAAAGCGACTGTCGTAGAGTTCACCGACACGGCTCTGGCGAATCAGGCTCAGCACATGCGCCGCCCGTTGCGGATAGTGGGTGCCCAGCCATTCTTCGAACAGCGGCGCCACTTCCAGCGGCAGGCGCAGCATCATGTAAGCGGCGCTTTGTGCCCCGGCGCCGTGAGCCTCGGCGAGCAGACTTTCGAGTTCGCTGTCGTTGATCATCGGAATCATCGGTGAACACAGCACGCCCACCGGAATGCCCGCCTCGCGCATCACCCGGATGGCCCGCAGCCGTGCCTTGGGCACTGCCGCGCGGGGTTCAAGGATGCGCTTGAGCTCGTCGTCGAGGGTAGTCAGGCTGATCATCACCGCCACCAGTCTTTGGCTGGCAAGCTCGGTCAGCAAGTCCAGGTCGCGAAGAATCAGCGAGCCCTTGGTGACGATGGTCACGGGGTGTCGGTAACGCAGGAGCACTTCGAGGGTTTGCCGGGTGATCTTGTATTCACGCTCAATCGGCTGATAGGGGTCGGTGTTGGAGCCGAGGTTGATCGGCGCACATTGATAGCCACGTTTGGACAGCTGCTCCTCCAGCACATCCACGGCGTTGGTCTTGGCGATCAGTTTTGTCTCGAAATCCAGCCCCGGTGACATATCCCAATAGGCGTGACTGGGGCGCGCATAGCAATAAATGCAACCGTGCTCGCAGCCGCGGTAGGGATTGATCGAGCGGTCGAAGGGCAAGTCCGGTGAAGTGTTACGGGTAATGATGGTCTTTGCCCTTTCGATGCTCACCTCGGTGCCTTGGGTGAGCGGCACTTCCTGATACCAGCCGTCGTCTTCGGCCACCGACTGGCTGGGTGCAAAGCGGTTGTGCGGATTGGTCGCGGTGCCGCGGCCACGGGGAGGCAATGGCGTGTGCATGGGAGGCCCCTGTTGACTGTATGCACATACAGTATCTCGACAGCGCTCTATCGACCAGTGCCGTTCGGCACTTTCCCGTTAATCTGTATTGTTAAGTCCTGGCTTGCAACTAAGAGACACATATAAAACCTGGCTGTTTTTGGAAGACTGCCGGTACTATTTTTATCGCTGCACATATAATCATGGATATTTTCAAAAAGGATTTAATTATGTCGTTTTTTAATCTTCGCGGTATCTTTCTTCAGAAACTCGGTCCCACGATAGTCGATCCAGATGAAGTGCTTGTATCGATGCAGTTCGCACTTAAAGAAGAACGTAGGGATGATGCCAGCGGCGTTATAACTACTGCATTGCTCGATACCACCACATACATTGCGTCCTCGAGCGATGGCGGCAAGACTTTTAGCCTCGGCAATGTCAACAAGGATATTGATGGTGACGGCGATACCGATGCAGATGACAAGGCAAAACTTCTGGCCTTGGCTAAAGCCTATGCCAGTATCACCAACCCGTGAGCCCTGACTTGCGAATCTCTGGATTCTGATTGTCAACACTTCATTGCCGCATGCATGCGAGCAACCGCATGCATGCGGCAACCACGAGGATAAAAATGTCTACGCTGATAAAAACCGGTGTTTATCTACAACAAATAGAAACTTCTGAAGACAAACAGGTCATTGTCAAATTAATAAGGGCGGACGAACACCCTAACAAAACTATTGAGCAGTTCGCTGATGCTCTCGCGACTGCTCCATCCGCGACACTCTATATAAAAGACGATGGCAAGACTTCAAAGCTCGATTTTGATCCATGGTCCGATATCAATGTCATTCCAGACAATAGTATCGATGAAAAGGACATTGCCGCCCTTACACAACTTGCACTCGCTTTTTATCATCAACAAATAATTGCCCCTGAGGGTATAGCGTACCTTTATCGTCTTCCCGCTGAACCACCCAAACTTCGAGTAGATGTTGAGGTATTCGACATTGATGAGGTGGATCACCAACTGTATAGCCTCGGTGTGTACGAGACCAAATCTGCGGATTCCGGCTCGCCTTTTGAAGGTAGTGAGCGCAACCCTGAAACTGGACAGGTGTTTGACTATGGGACCGCACTGAACGAGTTGCTCAAAGCATTCATCAAACTGAAACTGTAACCTGAGCGCGGACTTCACGATTCTTTGACGGTCCGCTCACAGGCCTTTGACTGTGCATGACTGATCCTTGCCACCATCTTCCCGTCCCTGAACGGTCGCTCAAGCATGCCTTTACCACGTTTTTTATCTGCAATATGCCTGTCGCTGGTCGCACTCGTTAACCTGACATCGGCACTTGCTGACGACAGTGTGATGCAGCGTCCGGCAGACTGGGCCCAACCGGTCGAGAAGCAATACAACCTCTTTCAAATGTCGCCAACCCTCTATCGCAGCGCCTTGCCGGACAAAGGGGCAGTGCCGCTGCTGGAGAAACTCAAGGTCGGGACGGTAATCAACTTCCTGCCTGAAGCGGACTCCAGTTGGTTGTCCACGCCACGCATCACGCAAGTACAACTGCCTTATCGCACCAACCATGTGGATGACGCCGATGTGCTCAAGGCCTTGCGTGCCATCAAGGCTGCCGAAGCCAAAGGCCCGGTGTTGATGCATTGCAAACACGGTTCCGACCGTACCGGCCTGATGGCGGCCATGTACCGGGTTGTCATCCAGGGCTGGACCAAGGAAGAGGCCCTGAACGAAATGACCCAGGGCGGCTTTGGTGACAGCACCCACTTCAAGGACGGCATCCGCTACATGATGCAGGCCGACGTGGAAAAACTGCGCACGGCTCTGGCCAACGGCGATTGCAGCACCAGCCCGTTCGCCGCGTGCTCGATGAAGAGCTGGTTCAAGTCCGCTCATATCGAATAAGAAAAGCCCCCGTTGCATGGCGCAACGGGGGCTTTTTTTCACTCAGTGCTGTTCGTCCGGCTTTTTCTTCAGTTTCGGGTTCGGGAAGAACTGAACCGCCTGAACCTTGGTGTCGGCTGGTTTGAGTGCGCTGGTATTAACCCGCGTACCCAACTCTTTGGGCACCGACAGCCCTTGCTCATTGAGTGTGTCGGAGTAACCGCAGGCCACGCACTCTCGGTGCGGGACCTGATCTTCGTTCCACATCATCAATTTGTCCGGCTCGCTGCATGCCGGGCAGACCGCCCCGGCGATAAAGCGTTTTTTCGTAATCACAGGTCCCTCACTCATGCTGCCGCGTCCTCACTCAGGCCGCTATGGCGCAAGAGTGCGTCAATTGATGGCTCACGACCACGGAAGTCGACGAACAGCACCATCGGCTCCTGGGAGCCGCCACGGGCCAGGATTGCTTCGCGGAACGCACGACCGGTGTCGGCGTTGAGCACGCCTTCTTCTTCGAACTTCGAAAACGCATCGGCGGACAGTACTTCAGCCCATTTGTAGCTGTAGTAACCCGCGGCGTAACCACCAGCGAAGATGTGCGCAAAGCTGTTGGGAAAACGGTTGTAGGCCGGTGGACGCATCACCGAAACCTCGTCGCGCACGCCTTCGAGCACTTGCAGCACGCTGCGGCCGTCGCCGTGGGTGGCATGCAGTTCGAAGTCGAACAGCGAGAACTCCAGTTGGCGGACCATCATCAGGCCGGACTGGAAGTTTTTTGCCGCAAGCATTTTCTGCAGCAGGTCCTGCGGCAGCGGTTCGCCGGATTCATAGTGACCGGAAATCAGCGCCAGGCCTTCCGGCTCCCAGCACCAGTTTTCCATGAACTGGCTCGGCAGCTCGACAGCATCCCAGGCCACGCCGTTGATGCCGGACACGCCAGCATGCTCGACGCGGGTCAGCAGGTGATGCAGGCCGTGACCGAACTCGTGGAACAGGGTGGTGACTTCGTCGTGGGTCAGCAGCGCAGGCTTGCCGCTGTCGGCCGGAGTGAAGTTGCACACCAGGTTGGCCACCGGGCTTTGCAATACGCCGCCAGCGGTGCGACGACGGTCGCGGGCGCCATCCATCCAGGCACCGCCACGCTTGTTGGCGCGGGCGTATAGGTCGAAGAAAAAGCGGCCGACGTGCTGGTCGTTTTCCTTGATTTCAAACAGGCGGACATCCGGGTGCCAGGTGTCGAAGCCTTTGAGCTCGGCAATCTCGATGCCATACAGACGCTGGACGATGGCGAACAGGCCGCCGAGCACCTTGTCGATCGGGAAGTAGGCGCGCAGGGCTTCCTGGGCCACGCTGTAACGCTGCTCACGGAGTTTTTCGCCGTAGAACCCGCTGTCCCAGCTTTGCAGATCCGGGCAACCTTGCTCGGCCGCATAGGCCTTGAGCTGTTCCAGGTCCTGGGCGGCGAACGGCTTGCTGCGCTTGGCCAGGTCGCGCAGGAAGCTCAGCACCTGATCGCTGGACTCAGCCATTTTGGTCGCCAGGCTCAGCTCGGAGAAACTGCTGAAACCCAGCAGCTTGGCCAGCTCCTGACGCAGGTCGAGAATTTGTTCCATGACCGGGCCATTGTCGTTCTGGCCGGCATTCGGCCCCTGGTCCGACGCTCGGGTGCAGTACGCGGCGTAAACTTCTTCACGCAATGCGCGGTCATGGGCGTAGGTCATCACCGCGTAATAGCTCGGGAATTCCAGGGTGATCAGCCAGCCCTCCAGATCCTTGACCTGAGCCGCGGCAGCCATTTGCGCCTTGGCCGAGTCGGTCAGGCCGGCGAGGGCGGCTTCATCGGTGATGTGCTTGGTCCACGCTTGAGTGGCGTCGAGCAACTGGTTGGAGAAACGGCTGCCCAGCTCGGACAGCTTGCTCTGCACTTCGGCGTAACGCTTCTGTTCGGCTTCCGGCAGGTCGATACCCGACAGACGGAAGTCACGCAGGGAGTGTTCCAGGATGGTTTTCTGCGCCACGTCGAAACCGGCGGACTCCGGGCTGTTGGCCAGGGCTTCGAAGGCCTGGAACAGTTCGCGGTTCTGACCCATTTCGGTGGAATAGGCGCTCAAGGCCGGCAGGCACGACTCGTAGGCTTCACGCAGTTCGGCGCTGTTGCACACGGCATTGAGGTGGCTGACCGGGCTCCAGGCGGCGCCCAGGCGGTCATTGAGTTCGTCCATCGCCAGCACCAGGCCAGCCCATGTTGGCTGTTTGACCTGGGTCTTGAGGATCTCGACGATGGCGGCACGGTTGACAGCCAGGATCTGTTCAATGGCCGGTTGTACGTGTTCGGCGCGGATGGCGGAGAACGGCGGCAGGTCATAGGACTGCAAAAGAGGGTTGTTCACGCTCACGGTTGATACCTTGGCTGGAGAAACATGCAGCCATCTTAATTACAATCGACGTTCACCGCAGCTATCAGCAACAGAGAGAAACCCTATCGTGAACCTTCGCAAGTATCAGAACCACACGCCGCTGCTGGGTAAAGGCGCTTTTGTCGACGGCTCGGCGGTGGTGATCGGCGACGTTGAAATTGGCGAAGACAGCTCCATCTGGCCGCTGACAGTGATTCGTGGGGACATGCACCGCATCCGCATCGGCGCGCGCACCAGCGTGCAGGATGGCTGCGTGTTGCACATCACCCACGCCGGGCCGTTCAACCCGGATGGCTTTCCATTGCTGATCGGCGATGACGTGACCATCGCCCACAAGGTCATGCTGCATGGTTGTTCGGTAGGCAGTCGGGTGTTGATCGGCATGGGCAGCATCGTCATGGACGGCGCGGTCGTCGACGATGATGTGATCATCGGTGCCGGCAGCCTGGTGCCGCCGGGCAAGCATCTGCAAAGCGGCTTCCTGTATGTGGGCAGCCCGGTGAAGCAGATCCGCCCGCTGACTGACAAGGAATGCGCCTTTTTCACCTACAGCGCGGCGAACTACGTGAAGCTCAAGGACCTGCATCTGGCCGAAGGCTACGACCAGCTTTGACCCGGCCCCCTTATTCAGGACTCGACATGCATTACCAAACCGTTTTGTTCGACCTCGATGGCACCCTGACCGACCCGCGCGAGGGCATCACCCGCTCGATCCAGTTCGCACTGGGCAAACTGGGTATCGATGAGCCGGACCTGACCAAACTCGAACACTTCATCGGCCCGCCGCTGTTGCAGGCGTTCATGCAGTTCTACGACTTCGATGAAGCCAGGGCCTGGGAGGCGGTGAATTTCTACCGCGAGCGCTTCAAGGTCACCGGCCTCTACGAAAACCGCGTGTTCGATGGTGTCACGCCGCTGCTGGAAACCCTGAGCGGACAAGGGCGGCAGCTGTACATCGCTACCTCGAAACCGTGGGTGTTCGCCCGGGAAATCGCCCGGCATTTCGACTTTGCCAAACACTTCAAGGTGATTTATGGCAGCGAACTGGACGGCACCCGGACCAACAAGGTCGAGCTGATTGCTCACCTGATGGTCGAGGAAAACCTGGACCCGGCCAACACCCTGATGATCGGCGACCGCAAGCACGACCTGATCGGCGCGCGCAGCAATGGCATGGACGCAGCGGCAGTGGGTTACGGGTTCGGCAGCCATGAAGAGTTGAGCGCCGAAGCGCCTGCGTATCACTTTGAAACGCTGGCTGTATTGCATCAGGCGTTTTTGCAGCGCTGATACGGCTTTACCCCTGTGGGAGCGAGCCTGCTCGCGAAGGCGGCCGCACATTCAAATTCAATGTGTCTGACATACCGCTATCGCGAGCAGGCTCGCTCCTACAAGGAGACTGCGTAAGTCTTCAAGGCCTTGGCGGCGGCGCCAGCCTCTGCCCTTGCTCAACCGCCCAGCTCACCACCTGAGCGGTCAACTGATCGCTCGCCTGACCGAACCCGACCACCACCGCCGGAACCTGCACATCGCTGAGTGGCTGGCGCACTTCGAAGCGGCGGCTGGCGAGGATGCGCTGGTCGTAACTGCGCACCAGCAATGCATCCAGACGCACGACCGCGCTGGCATTCGTGCCCTGGTATTCAGTCTGGAACGCCTGCAGGCTGCCGCCCAATTCAAGATCGGTCTGAAAAATGCTGTCATCGGTGCTCAACAACGGCACACGCCCGTCATGCTGGAAACCTTCCAGCAGGCGATTGCGCACCAGCACCGGCGCCGGGTCGCTCCAGCGTGAACCCTTGTAGTGGCTGATCACATCGCCCTGGGGAATCACGGCAATGTTCGGACTGTTCAACGCTTCGCTGGACTGGAGTTTGCTCAGGCGCAGCGACCAGCGCTGCGGTGTGTCATGGCTGGCCGATGCACTCTGGGCCGAAGGCAATCGATAGACCTCGAAGGGCTCGGGCTTGGGCAGGATCGAGCACGAACTGATCAGCGTGAAGCCAGCGAGGAGAGCAATCCGAATCAGCTTCATGGCGTGAATTCCTTGGTCTTTTCACTGCCCAGCAGGTAACCGCTGGGGTTGGCTTCCAGGCGTGTGGTAATGGTGCGCAACGAACTCAGGGTTTCGCGCATCTCGCGCACGGCCGGGCCCAGGCCATTGAGGCCTTGCATGCCGCTGTTGAGCGAATCCTGATTGGCGGTGATCAGTTTGTTGAGGGTGGCGCTGCTCTCCTGCAGCGACTTCATCGCCTGCTCGGCGCTGCCCAGCGCCTCCTTGCCATGATCATTGAGCAGCCCGTTGGCATTGCGCATCAGCGCCGTGGTCTGCTCCAGCATGGTGTTGGCCTGCTTGCCCACCGACGCCAGTTGTTGCATGGCCTGGCGAATATCGCCGCGCTGCTCGGCAATGGTCCCGGTGGTTTGCTCCAGGTGCTCCAGGGTGTTGCTGATGCGCTCGATGTTTTCCGTGGAGAACATCAGGTTGGCGTTATGCATCAGCGTGGTCACCCCGGCCATCAGGTCCTCGCTGTCATTGAGCAGGCGGGCGATGGGCGAGGGCAAGGCGATAATGGTCGGCAGGTTGCCGTCCTTGCCCTTGAGCGTCGGGCTCTGTGGCGTGCCACCGCTGAGCTGGATGATCGAAGTCCCGGTGACGCCGGTCAGGGCCAACTTGGCATTGGTGTCTTCCTTGACCGGGGTATCGCCGGCCAGTCGAATTCGCGCCAGCACCCGGCGCGGGTCTTTCGGGTCCAGGCGCAGCGAGATCACGTCGCCGACCTTGATCCCGCTGTACTGCACCGAGCTGCCCTTGGACAAACCGCTGACCGCCTCGTTGAACACGACTTCGTAGTCCTTGAACTCGGTATCGACACTGGACTTGGCCAGCCACAGGCCGAACAACAGCGCGGCCGTCACCACAATCACCGTGAACAGGCCGATCAATACATGATGGGCTCGGGTTTCCATGTCAGACCTCGTTGAGCTGTTGGGCGGCCGTCAATGCCGCGCGGCCGCGAGGGCCATGGAAGTATTCGTGAATCCACGCATCGTCGGTTTCCGAGACCTTGTCGATGGCGTCCGCCACCAGCACTTTTTTCTGCGCCAGCACCGCCACCCGGTCAGTGATGGTGTAGAGCGTGTCGAGGTCGTGGGTCACCAGAAAGACACTCAGGCCCAGGGCATCGCGCAGGGTCAGGATCAATTGGTCGAACGCCGCGGCACCGATCGGGTCGAGACCAGCGGTGGGCTCGTCGAGAAACAGGATGTCCGGGTCCAGTGCCAATGCCCGGGCCAGCGCGGCACGCTTGATCATGCCGCCGGACAGCGACGAGGGGTATTTCTCCGCCGCCGACAGCGGCAACCCGGCCAAGGCCATTTTCACCGCCGCCAGGTGCTCGGCATCGTTGCGGCTCAAGCCGGCGTGTTCGATCAGCGGCAGGGCGACGTTCTCGGTCACGGTCAGCGAAGAGAACAGCGCGCCTTTCTGGAACAGCACGCCGAATCGCCGCTCCACCAGCGAACGCTCGTGTTCGGACAAGGTCGGCAGGTTTTTCCCGAAGACTTTCACCACGCCTTCGCTGGGCTGGCGCAATCCGACAATGCTGCGCAGCAGCACCGACTTGCCGCTGCCGGAGCCGCCGACCACGGCGAGGATCTCGCCTTTGTACAAGTCCAGGTCGAGGTTCTCGTGCACGCTCTGGCGGCCAAAGCGGTTGCACAGCCCACGGACTTCAATCACCGCCTCGGAGGGCGCTCGGGGGACACGACTCACCAACCCATCTCCATGAAAAACATCGCGGCGATCGCATCCATCACGATCACCACGAAAATCGACTGCACCACACTCGACGTGGTGTGCGCGCCCACAGACTCAGCGCTACCACTGACCTTGAAGCCTTCGAGGCAACCGATGGCGGCGATGAGGAAGGCGAACACCGGCGCTTTGACGATCCCCACCAGAAAGTGCTGAACGCCGATGTCCGTTTGCAGCAGCGACAGGAACATCGCCGGCGAGATATCCAGCGCCACCGCGCAGACCACGGCAC
Organism: Pseudomonas sp. P4_B4; assembly: GCF_056402255.1. Taxonomy (NCBI): domain Bacteria; kingdom Pseudomonadati; phylum Pseudomonadota; class Gammaproteobacteria; order Pseudomonadales; family Pseudomonadaceae; genus Pseudomonas; species Pseudomonas sp. P4_B4. Next base: position 411,022 of record NZ_JBFUHS010000001.1, on the reverse strand, counting down.
CGCCGATAATCCCCGACAGCATCGCCAGGAAGGTCAGCATTGGCAGGGCGATCAGCAACGCCAGGACCCGCGGCACCACCAGCAACTCCACGGGATCGAGGCCCAAGGTGCGGATGGCGTCGATTTCCTCGTTGGCCTTCATCGAACCGATTTGCGCCGTGAACGCACTGGCAGTGCGCCCGGCCATCAGGATCGCGGTCAGCAACACACCGAATTCGCGCAAAAAGGCAAACCCCACCAGGTCCACGGTGAAGACGGTGGCACCGAAAGTGGCCAACACCGTCGACCCGAGAAACGCCACCACGGCACCCACCAAAAAAGTCAGCAACGCAACGATGGGGGCGGCGTCGAGACCAGTCTGTTCGATGTGGGCGATCATCGGCGTGACGCGCCAGCGCTTGGGACGGAACAGGCCGCGGACAATGGTTTCGATGATCAGCCCGACGAAACCCAGCAATTGCAGGGTGTCCTGCCAGACGGTGTCCACCGCGCGGCCAATGCGGGTCAGCAACTGAATGGAAACGCTGACTTCCGGTTCCTTGATCGGTACGCAGAAATCGGTCAACGAGCAGTAGACCGTTTGCAGCAACGCGCGATCGGCGGCGCAGAGCGTGCAATCAGGATGTTCGGCGGAGCGACCGAGGCGCTCGGAGCCGAGCAACTCGACCAATAGCGAGGCGCCGGCGGTGTCGAGGGCGCCCAGTCCATTGAGGTCGATGGGGGTGTTGGCGTCGTACTGACCGTGGAGTTTTTCGCTCAACAGCTTGAGGTCAGCGTAATGGGCAAGCGTCCAGTCGCCCGTCACCCGCAACCGCGCAGGGGTAATCGACGTGTCCAATCGGGCGTTGCCGGCCATCGTGCTGCTGATCATAAGCTCCGTGCTTGTTCAGTGATTACGCAACTCTACGTAATAGCACGAACCGGATTACTTTTCTTTGATCGCTGTGCTGTCCGTGACTTTGAACCGCAGCACGCCGATGACCTGGCCATCTTCGGTCAGGACCCGAACCTGCCATTTGCCGGCCGGGTTGCCCGGGAAGTTCTGCTTGTGGGTCCAGGCTCGGTAACCCTCCTTGCGCCCGCCACGAATATCCAGGGGGATGCGGTCGACCTCTTTACCGTTGAACTGCCAGACGTGATAAATCCGTTCGTCCAGGCCACGTGGGGCGTTGATCGCGGTGTACGCGTAGAGCCCGCCATTGCGAATCTGCTCGGCGCTGACTTCGTCGAGGCTGGCGCCAGGCGTGCGGTCCTGCATCTGCGTGCTGATGGCCACATCAGTCATCCATAGCGTCGCCGGTGGCACCCAAGAACGCAGTTCCCAACCAACGACACCGATACCCAGGGTGATGCTCAAAATCGCCAGCGCACTGCGCAGGGTACGAATCGGGAAGATCGACGCCAGGCTCGGGAACGACAACAGCACCGAGATGCCCAGTGCCCATTTGAAACTTTGCGCGGTGGTCAGGTGCATGATCACCGGCAATGCGGTGAGCAGGGCGGCGAACAGGGTCAGGGTGTGCAGGGCCAGAAACGCCCAGCGCCGCGGCGCCAGCCATTTGTAGTAGAGCGGGTCGATGATCGAAATCAGCGCCGCGACACCCAGCAGCCCGGTGAAAACCAACTGGCCGCTGTTCCACGTCGTGGTGATGAAGAAGAACGGCAGGACAAAGAACAGGCTTTCCTGATGGATCATCTGCGTTGCGTAACGAAGCAACGGTTCCGGAATTTCGCGCTTGAAAATGCGCGTGAACAGCTTGGTCAGGCTGTTTTCCAGCATCAGCCAGATCCAGCTGATCAGCATGATGGTGGTGATCCAGCTCGCCAGGCCTTGCTGGCGATCGACCAGAATGAAACTGCCAACCCCGGAGATAAACCCACAGAGCGCAATGACCCCAGGGTAGCGCTTCATCAATTCGAGGATGCGCTGTACGAAAAGGGTCAGGTTTTGCATTCGGCGGTTTCACAGTCGTCGTAGGAAAAAAACCTCGACAGGGTACCGTTGGTGCGGCCTTGTGGCGAGGGTTCGCGGTCAGTTACACCACGCAACCTGTGGGAGCGAGTCTGCTCGCGATGAGGCCAGCACATCCAACATTTTTGTCGACTGACAATCCGCTATCGCGAGCAAGGAGTTTGCTTGCCAAACAGAGTGGTTACTTCCTGCGATGCAAACGCCAGCCCACCAACATCAACACGATCAAACCCGCCCCCCCAACCACCAGCCACATCAACTGGTCATAACTGAACAACGGCTTCTCGATCCGCAAATACCCCGGTTGCAGGAGCAATTCACGCACGACCTTGTTCGCTTCTTCCAGCGTCACTTCTCGCAGCTCCCGGGCCGGGTTGGCAAAGCGGCCATCCTCGTAGTCGCCAATGGCGCTCCAGTAGTAGTCGGCCAATGCGCTGTTGCCTTGCACGGCCCAGGCCTGGCGGGCAATCGCGGCCTGCTTGAGGCGGTTGAAGGTGTCGGCATTGAGGCCGTCCTTGAGCAGTCCGGCCTTCAGGTCCTCGAGTACTTGTTCGGCATCGGCCACGTCGTCGCGTTCAAGGTCGGCGTTGAGGCTCATGAAACCCACGCCGCCGAACACTTCGCGTTCCGCCCACGGGCCGTAGGACAAACCGTGAGCAAGGCGCAGCTGGCGATAGAGCGCCCAATCCAGGTAGTCCTTGAGCAAATCGAAGGTTTGGTCGTGCCCGTCGTCCAGCACCGGCTCCGGCACCAGCCAGTGCAACTTGGCGCCGTTGCCGACCAGACCGTGGGTCAGGGTGCGCTCATGGGCGGCGCTGGCCTGGATTTGCGGCAGCGGCGGATGCTCTCCAGGGGGGATCGCTTCCAGCGCGCCATACGCCCGCTCCAGATAGGCCGGCAGCAACTTGTCGAGGTCGCCGACCACGATCAGAGTCATGTTGTTCGGCGCATACCAGTCCTTGCGCACCTGCTCCAGTTGCTCACGGGTCAGGTCATCGACTTGCGCACGCTCCGGGCACTTGAGGCCCAGCTCCACGGCCAGCTGGTTGCTGGCCGTGTGGCCGAGGTCCTGACGATCGAGCCAGCGTTGCAGGTGCGAGTAGTGGCCGCCGTCTTCACGCTCGACCACTTGCTTGGCCGCGTTGATGGCGTTGTCGTCGAAACGGGTCTGGGTCAGCAGTGCCAGCAGCAGGTCGAGCACCTTGCGCTGGTTTTTCGCCGGGGCTTCGATGACGAAAGTCGTATCGGCATTGCTGGTGAACGCGTTCCACTCACCGCCCAGAGCTTGCATGCGCTCTTCCAGGCCACCTTCGCCGCTGGCGTCGATGCCACTGAACAGCAGGTGCTCCAGCAGATGCGGCAACTCCTTTTCTTCGCATTTGAAATCGTCCAGGCCAACGCCGACCACCAGTCGGATCGCCACATGCCCGCGGTCGGTGCCGGGCTTGAGCAACAACTGCAGACCGTTGCGCAGGGTGTAGCCCTCGACTTGGAAGCGATCCAGGGCGAATGACGGGAATGAACCAAGCAACAGGCAGGCGAACAACAGACAACGCATAACGAGCTTCCGTACGGCAAGCGTAAGTTCAACAGACTTCAGGCAACTGTGGACGTTCAGGGTGAATGTGTGATGTCGCTCAAATCGTCGACCACCAGCGCGCCGGTTTCCGATGTTTCCAGCACCACGTAGGCACTGCTGCAAAACAGCGAGTTCAGACGCTTCATGTCCGCGATCAGCTCCAGGTGCAACGAACTGGTTTCGATACTTTGCACGATTTTACGTTGCAAGCGGCTGACATGAGCATGGGCCAGACGCCGTTCCTGTGCACGGAAACGACGTTTTTCACGCACCAGCTGGCGGGCACTTTCCGGGTCGCCACTGAGAAACACCGACATCCCGAGTCGCAGGTTGGAAATCAACTGAGCATGCAGCCCGGTCAATTCGTCCAGCCCGACTTCGGAAAACGACCGACGCTGCGCGGTTTTCTGCTGCTGAATCTTGCGCAGCATGCGTTCGATCAAGTCGCTGGCGAGTTTCAGGTTGATCGCCAGTTCGATGATTTCCGCCCAGCGCCGGCTGTCCTGATCGCTGAGATCTTCCCGGGGCATTTGCGCCAGATACAACTTGATCGCGCTGTAGAGCGCTTCCACATCGTCGGTCAGGCGGCGGATTTCCTGGGTGACGGCGGTTTGTTTGCCGCGCAACACGTCGAGCATGGCTTCGAGCATGTTGTCGATCAGGTCGCCCATGCGCAGGGTTTCCCGGGCCGCGTTGGCCAGTGCCAAACCGGGCGTGACCAATGCCGTGGGGTCAAGATGCCGGGGCTTGGCCGTACCGTTGGCCTGCTGGCGCTCCGGCAGCACCCAGGCACAAAACCTGGCCATCGGTTCGAGGCTGGGCAGCAGGATCAGGCAGCGCACGGTGTTGTAGAGCAGGTGAAAGCCAATGACCATTTCCTGAGGGCTGAAATCCAGGCCATCGAGCCAGTGCACCAGCGGATCGAGCACCGGAATGATCAATAAAAGACCAATCATTTTGTACAGCAGGCTGCCAAGCGCTACTTGGCGCCCGGCGGCGTTCTGCATGCTGGTGCTGAGGAAGGCGAGTACGCCGCTGCCGATATTGGCGCCGATCACCAGCCCGATGGCCACCGGCAGACTGATCACGTTGGCACCCGCCAGGGTCGCGGTCAGCAGCACAGCAGCCAGGCTGGAATAGGAAATCATCGCGAACAGCGCGCCGACCAGGGCGTCGAGCAGGATGTCGCCGGTGAGCGAGGCGAAAATCACCTTCACCCCTTTGGCGTGGGTAATCGGATGCGCCGCTTCGACAATCAGTTGCAGCGCCAGAATGATCAGCCCCAAGCCAATGGCGACACGACCCATCTGCCCGAGTCGGGTCTGCTTGCGCGACAGAAAGAAAATCACCCCGACAAAAATCAGCAACGGCGACAGCCACGACAGATCGAACGTCAGCACCCGCGCCATCAGCGCCGTACCGACGTCCGCGCCAAGCATTGTGGCCAGCGCCGGGGTCAGCGTCATCAAGCCCTGGCCGACAAAGGAGGTGACCAGCATGGCGGTGGCGTTGCTGCTCTGGACCATCGCTGTCACGGCGATCCCGGAGGCGAAAGCCAGCCAGCGTTTGGACATGTTGTGGCCAATGACATGGCGCAGATTGGTGCCGTAGACCCGCAGGATGCCGGTTCGGACGATGTGCGTGCCCCAGATCAGCAGGGCCACGGCAGAAAGTAAATTGAGCAGGGTGAGCATAATGACCCCCTGTGGTGTAGCGCCCCAAAGGAGCAAGTTGACGGTACCGCGTGACGTTCTACGTTCTGTACTTAAGCTGTAGTTGGCTAACGGTCTTCGCGCCAGCATCGCATAGCCAAAGAAGGGATTGAAACAAAACCGTCATGAAAACAGATTCATGTAACCAGCCAAAACAAAGTGGGAGCGAGCCTGCTCGCGATGAGGCCATCAGATTCAACTTTGATGTTGACTGACAGACCGCCATCGCGAGCAGGCTCGCTCCCACAGGTTTTGCGTATTTAGCGCTTTCGGGTTACTGGCCCGGAATGTCCTTGCGCAGCTTTACCGGATCCTGCTGTTTCTTCTTTTTCGCGATGGCAGTGCGCATCCTGATGTTGATCGCTTCCACTGCCAGAGAGAACGCCATGGCGAAGTAGACGTAGCCCTTCGGCACGTGCACGTCGAAGGATTCGGCAATCAGCACCGTACCGACGATCAACAGGAACGACAGCGCCAGCATCTTCAGCGATGGGTGCTTGTCGATGAACTCACTGATTGTGCCAGATGCCCACATCATCACCAGCACGGCCACGATGATTGCCGCGATCATGACCGGTACGTGGGACACCATGCCGACTGCGGTGATTACCGAGTCCAGGGAGAACACGATGTCGATGATCGCGATCTGGACGATGGTGTAGAGGAAGTTGCCGCCCTTGCCCGAAGGTTCGTCGTTGCTTTCATCTTCACCTTCCAGCGCGTGGTACATCTCTTGCGAGCTTTTCCACAGCAGGAACAGACCACCGAAGAACAGGATCAGGTCGCGTCCGGAAATACCCTGGCCGAATACTACGAACAGGTCGGCGGTCAGGCGCATGACCCAGGTGATCGACAGCAGAAGCAGGATTCGCGTGACCATGGCCAGCGCCAGACCGAAAATCCGGGTGCGCGCCTGCATGTGTTTGGGCATGCGGCTGACCAGGATCGAAATCATGATGATGTTATCGATGCCCAGGACGATTTCCAGGGCGGTCAGGGTGAAGAAGGCAACCCAGATTTCAGGGTTGGTCAGCCATTCCATGTGTATTCCTTTGAGCGATTGTTAAACCACAACGGGCCCGGGCTTCAAACAGCGAAGCCTGGACCCGAAGTGGTGAGTCTTGGGCTTATAGAGTGCTGAACACCGGGAAAGTCCCCAACAGCAGTGCAGCAATCAGTATGCAGATACAAACCAGCACTGCCCACTTGAGAGTGAAGCGCTGGTGGTCACCGAAATCGATGCCGGCCAGGGCCACCAACAGGTAGGTCGATGGAACCAGCGGGCTCAACAGGTGGACGGGCTGACCGACGATCGAGGCACGTGCCATTTCCACCGCGGTTATACCGTAATGGCTAGCGGCCTCGGCAAGAACAGGTAACACGCCGTAATAAAATGCATCGTTCGACATGAAGAAGGTGAACGGCATGCTGACCAGCGCAGTGATCACCGCCATGTACGGGCCGAGGAAATCCGGAATCACCGCCAACAGGCTTTTCGACATGGCGTCGACCATCCCGGTGCCGGTCAGGATACCGGTGAAGATACCGGCCGCAAAGATCAACCCAACTACCGCCAGCACGCTACCGGCGTGAGCCGCGACGCGATCCTTCTGCTGTTGCAGGCAAGGATAGTTGACGATCATGGCGATACTGAACGCCACCATGAACAGCACCGGCAATGGCAGCAGGCCGGCGATCAGGGTGCCCATCAGGCCCAGGGTCAGGGCGCCGTTGAACCAGATCAGGTTCGGACGACGGGCATCCGGGAACTGCGAAACGCTGATTTCGCTGTGGTCGATTTCATCGCCCACCAGGTGCAGTTCACCCAGGCGAGCACGTTCACGCTTGCCGTAGAAGTAGGCGATGACCAGGATCGCCACCACACCGGCCAACATCGCAGGAATCATCGGTACGAAGATGTCGGACGGGTCCACATGCAACGCACTGGCAGCGCGAGCGGTCGGGCCGCCCCATGGGGTCATGTTCATCACGCCACCGGCGAGGATGATCAGGCCGGCCATGATCCGCGGGCTCATGCCGATACGGCTGTAGAGCGGCAGCATGGCGGCTACGCAGATCATATAAGTGGTCGCGCCGTCACCATCGAGGGAAACGACGAGCGCCAGTACGGCGGTACCGACCGAAACTTTCAACGGGTCGCCCTTGACCAGTTTGAGAATCTTGCGCACGGCCGGGTCGAACAGGCCGGAGTCGATCATCAGGGCGAAGTATAAGATAGCGAACATCAGCATCACGCCGGTTGGCGCAAGCTTGGTGATACCTTCGAGCATCATCGGGCCAATCTTCGGCGAAAAACCGCCGAACAGGGCAAAGATGATCGGAATGATGATCAGGGCGATCAGCGCGGACAGGCGCTTGGTCATGATCAGGAACATGAACGTGATGACCATGGCGAAGCCAAGGAAAGTCAGCATGGGAATACTCCAGGCGTAGCGCGGCTAGGGAATGGGCGGATCGGGCGGGATCAGCGCAGAACGGGAAGCACGAGACGTACGGGCGGAGTTGCAGCGAAGCGGCGGGTAGAAGAGGACATCAGAATCACCATTGTTGTTGTTAAATGGGCTGTGCGAGCGATAAAACGCTGGCATTGGCCAACCGGTCTGTTGCCGGTAGTGGGGGCGATCCTAATCGGGGAAGCTTTCAGCCAGCTTTCGCCAATGAAAGCAAGGACCGGATGTGCAACCGATCGTCGGATTGGGTTTCAAGTCCCTGAACACAGGGCGGGAGGTTGAACATGGGCGAACTTCACACCGGCGGCTGCCATTGCGGGCAACTGCGCTATCAATTCAGCGGGCCGCTGCACGATATCGCCCACTGCCATTGTTCGATATGCCGACGGGTCAGCGGCGGCATCGTGACCACCTGGATCACCGTGCCGGCATCGGCCTTTCAATGGCTGGCCGGGACGCCGTCGCGGTACGATTCTTCATCCACCTGCGCGCGATATTTCTGCGGCCACTGTGGGGCGCAACTGGCGCTGATGACGCACCTGAGTCCGGAAAGCATCGACCTGACCATCGCCACCCTCGACCATCCCGAGCAAGCACCGGCCGAGCGGCACATCTGGACCGATAGCCGCTTGCCATGGCTGCACCTGGACGAACACTTGCCCGGCGAGGCCGAAGAAACACTCTGATCAAAAAATAGACAGGTCCAACGGCCGAATAGCGCCCATCCAGATCGCGTGCTCAGTGTGGTCAAGCAAATCGTCTCCGGTATCCGGGTGCAGAAACACCACCAGACCCTTGCGGTTCAGCGCCAGCCACGGCAGCACGTCGCCCAGCACCTGCGGCTCGAACGCCAACTGGCAGCTCCAGTCCGGATGCGGACCGACCGGGCGCTCGTGCACGCGGCCCATTTTCAGTGGAAACAATTGCGCTGCCTGCTCACACAAGGCCCGCGCCTGCCCGATCGTGCTGGCCTCGAAATAAACGTGGGCGTGGTAACCCGTGATCTGCTGCATCTGAACCCCTCTGAAAACTGTTCGAACCCTCGCCGGTTCCTGCGGGTCAAACATCATATAGGCGCTGGAAAACAGGAAGCCCAGCTATGAAAAATGCCGAAACCCCCGTCGTTAAAGTGGTGCTTTATGGTGCCATGAGTAGCCTGGGCAGTGCGCTGATGGCTGAAATGCTGCGGCGCCAGCATGAAGTGATCGCAATTCTCGATGACCTCAATGCGCTGGCACCCCGTCCGGGGCTGCGCACCAAGACTGGCGACCTGTTCGACGCGCAAAGGGTCAAGCAGAGCGTGGCCGGCAGCTCCGTGGTTATCTGTTTACTGGACGCTCCAGGCTTACCGTTCAACAGCGAACACATAGAAAAAACCATCGTACCGGGCCCGGTCGAGCAGGTTCTGGCAGTGGATGCACTAATCGATGGCATGCAGGCAGCAAACATCGCCCGATTGTTTCTGGTGGGTGATTTCGACGTGCTGGACGATCCGGAAGCCGAGGACAGCTTGCAGCGTCACGCCGCCGAGGAAATCCGCGAGGCACTGCAAAGCAGTCCTTTGCACTGGACGCTGGTTAATGAACCGCGCGGTGTACCGGGACTGACCATCGAACATTTTGCCCAAATCGGGGGCAACCTCGAGCCGGGGCTAGCCGAACCGCTCAGACGGCTGGCCCGCACCGCCGTGGGCATTGCCGATGAATTGCACTTGAACCTGCACATCCGAGAGCACGTCAACTTCATCGCAACCGACAGCTAAACCGCAATGGACGGCAGCGTCAGGCCGTTGAGCGATTGCGCACTGCTGGCCTGTTCGGCCATCAACCAATCCACAAACTGCTGGATCAGCGCTCCGCGCCGTTTGCGCTGGGGCAGGACCACGTAATAACCCAGCCTCGACATCACCGTTTCGCCGATCGGTCGGCACAACAACCCTTGCGCCAGCAAGTTATCCACAAGGTGGCGCCAGCCAATGGCCACGCCCTGGCCGCCAATCGCCGCCTGAATCAACAAAGTGTAATTGTCGAAACGCAACTGCCCGGGCGCTGGGGGCGAAGTGATGCCCAGTTCGCGGAATACACCACTCCAGTCGAACCAGTTACTGCTGTGTTCCCCACGCAGGTGCAGCAACGGAAACTCCAGCAATGCCTGGGCCGGCAAGGGCAGCGCACGCTCACTCAACAACTGCGGGCTGCACACCGGAAACACTTCTTCGCTGAACAGCCAATGGCTTTCACCCTGCTTGAAGCGGCCATCGCCGAACAGCACCGCCACATCGATATCGGTACGTAGCATGTTATGGCTGCGTTCACTGGTGACCAGGCTGACATCCACCTGTGGATTGGCCGCGTGAAAGCGGTGCAGACGCGGCATCAACCAATAGGCGGCGAAAGCAAAATCCGTAGCAACCTGCAGTACTTCATGCTGTTGCTGAGCGCTGATTGCACTCAATCCTGCGTCGATGTTCTGCAAACCGAGCTGAACCTGTTCAAAAAGGATCTGCCCGGCCTCGGTCAACTCTATACCGCGATAAATACGGTCGAACAGGCGTGTCGCCAGTTGTTCTTCCAGGCGTTTGATCTGCTGGCTGATGGCCGGTTGCGTGGTGCCCAGCTCAACCGCCGCCGCGGTGAAGCTGCGCTGACGGGCCGCCGCTTCGAAGGCTCGAAGCAGATCCAGTGACAGGTCACCAAGGGCGTCATACATAAGCTGTGCTTATCCTAGTCATTGCCGCGCATGGGCTTTACCGCAAGGTGCGAGGGTTTCATTCTCGAAGCCAGCACTCTCGCATAAACATCCACTATGGAATGCCGCGATCACATGAAGCGCAAGAACATTCTTTTCATCATGGCCGATCAAATGGCCGCGCCAATGTTGCCGTTCTACGGCCCATCGCCCATCAAACTGCCTCATCTCAGCCGCCTCGCCGCACAAGGCGTGGTGTTCGATTCCGCTTATTGCAACAGCCCCCTGTGCGCGCCGTCGCGTTTCACCCTGGTCAGCGGCCAGCTACCAAGCAAGATCGGCGCCTACGACAACGCCGCCGATTTCCCCGCCGATGTACCGACCTACGCCCACTACCTGCGCCGCCTCGGCTACCGCACTGCCCTGTCGGGCAAGATGCATTTCTGCGGGCCAGACCAGCTGCATGGCTACGAAGAACGCCTGACCAGTGACATTTACCCGGCCGACTACGGCTGGGCGGTGAACTGGGATGAACCGGACGTGCGCCCGACCTGGTATCACAACATGTCGTCGGTGCTGCAAGCGGGCCCGTGCGTGCGCACCAATCAGCTGGATTTCGACGAAGAAGTGGTGTTCAAGGCCCAGCAGTACCTGTTCGACCATATCCGCGAGGATGGCGACCAGCCGTTCTGCCTGACCGTTTCCATGACTCACCCACACGATCCGTACACCATTCCCAAGGCTTTCTGGGATTTGTACGACGATGCCGATATCCCGCTGCCTGCAACCCCGGACCCGCTTGCCCTCGATCCGCACTCGCAACGTCTGCTCAAGGTCTACGACCTGTGGGACAAGCCACTGCCTGTGGACAAGATCCGCGATGCCCGACGCGCCTATTTCGGCGCGTGCAGCTATATCGACAGCAACGTCGGCAAACTCCTGCAAACCCTCGAAGATACCGGGCTGATCGATGACACCGTCATCGTGTTCTCCGGCGATCACGGCGACATGCTCGGCGAGCGTGGCCTCTGGTACAAAATGCACTGGTACGAAATGGCCGCACGGGTGCCGCTGCTGATCAGCGCACCGGGGCAATTCGGCGCCGGCCGGGTCAGCGCCAGTGTTTCCACGGCGGACCTGTTGCCGACCTTCGTCGAACTGGCCGGCGGCGCACTGGAACCGGGCTTGCCGCTGGATGGCCGCTCGCTGGTCCCGCACCTGCAAGGGCAGGGCGGTCACGACGAAGTGTTCGGCGAATACATGGCCGAAGGCACCATCAGCCCGTTGATGATGATCCGCCGCGGTGCCCACAAATTCATCTACAGCGAAGACGACCCTTGCCTACTCTTCGACGTACACAATGACCCTCACGAACTCGAAGAACTCAGCCATTCGCCGCAATATCGCCAACTTTTCGACGATTTTCTCGCCGAAGCGCGGGCAAAATGGAATATTCCGGCGATTCACCAGCAGGTGCTCGCCAGCCAGCGACGCCGGCGTTTCGTCGCCGAGGCGCTGACCCTCGGCAAGCTGAAGAGCTGGGATCACCAGCCGCTGGTGGACGCCAGTCAACAGTACATGCGCAACCACATCGACCTCGACGATCTGGAGCGTAAAGCACGTTATCCACAACCCTGCCAAAACCAATAATGTTAAGGGGAAGTCCATGCAAAGGTTATCCACAGTTCTGACGGTCGGGCTCCTGGCTCTGGGCAGTGCATCGGCGTTTGCCGATCAGAGTTGCGAGACCGTGAAAATGGCCGACCCGGGCTGGAGCGACATCGCCGCGACCAATGCCATCACCGGGTTTCTGCTGGACGGCATGGGCTACAAGGCCAAGGTCGACACCCTCGCGGTGCCGATCACCTTTGGCGGGCTCAAGGATGGCCAGGTCGATGTGTTCCTGGGTAATTGGATGCCGGCGCAGCAGGGCTTCTACGACAAGTTCGTCGCCAACGGCGATGTCACGCAACTGGCGAAGAACCTCGACGGCACCGAATTCACCCTCGCCGTTCCGGACTACGTGTGGGACGCGGGTGTGCATAACTTTGCCGACCTGAACAAATACGCCGACAAGTTCGACCGCAAGATCTACGGCATCGGCTCCGGCGCGCCGGCGAACATCTCGCTGCAAGAGATCATCAAGAAAAACGATTTCGACATGGGTCAGTGGAAACTGGTCGAGTCCAGCGAGCAGGCAATGCTGGCGGAAGTGTCCCGTGCGGTGAAAAAACAGAAATTCGTGACCTTCCTCGGCTGGACCCCGCACCCGATGAACGTGCAGCTGAAAATGCACTATCTGAAGGGTGGCGAGAAATACTTCGGCGACACCGGCAGCGTGCATACCCTGACCCGCAAAGGTTATGCACAGGCCTGCCCGAACGTCGGCAAACTGCTGACCAACCTGAGCTTCACCCAGGACATGGAGAACAGCATCATGGCCGAGGTGGTGAACAAGAAAGTCAGCAATGCCGTCGCGGCCAAGGCGTGGATCAAGGCCAACCCGGCGGTGCTGGATAAATGGCTCGATGGGGTGAAGACCGTGGATGGGCAGGATGCGTTGCCAGCGGTCAAAGCCAAACTCTGATGATTACCTGTGGCGAGGGAGCTTGCTCCCGCTCGGCTGCGCAGCAGACGCAATCCGGTTACCTCGATGAGTCAGACATATCGTGATTGCCCTTTTGGGACCGCTACGCGGTCCAGCGGGAGCAAGCTCCCTCGCCACAATGATCGCCTTGTCCTGCTACCCTTGCGCAAAATCCCCAACCGAGAGGCCCCATGGCCCTGCCAAGCCGCCATTCACTCTTCCCCTTCCTCACCTGGCTACCCCGGCAAACCCGCGCCAGTGTCGGTCGTGACCTGATCGTTGGCCTCAGCGGCGCGATTCTCGCGTTGCCGCAATCCATTGCCTATGCACTGATTGCCGGCCTGCCGCCGGAATACGGCCTGTACGCCGCAATCATCCCGGTGCTGATCGCTTGTCTCTGGGGTTCGTCGTGGCATTTGATCTGCGGTCCTACGGCGGCCATCTCCATTGTCCTGTACGCCAGCGTCAGTCCTCTGGCCGTTCCAGCGTCACAGGACTACGTCATGTTGATCCTGTTGCTGACGTTTCTTGCCGGCCTCTTTCAGTGGCTGCTGGGGTTGCTGCGCTTTGGCGCACTGGTGAATTTCGTCTCGCACTCGGTGGTGCTGGGTTTTACCCTGGGCGCGGCCGTGGTGATTGCCATCGGTCAATTGCCTAACCTGCTGGGGCTGGACTTGCCCAGCCAGGCCACCGCTCTGGACAGTTTCATCACGTTGTTGCGCCATCTCGGCGAAATGGACAAACCTTCGCTGGTACTGGGACTGGCGACGGTGGTGGTGGGCGTGATCCTCAAGCTGTGGTTGCCACGCTGGCCGACGCTGTTGATCACTTTGGTGCTGGGTGCATTGCTGGTTTGGCTTTGGCCATCAATGTTCGGGCATGTGCAACTGGTCAGCGCCTTTACCGGCAAACTGCCGCCCTTCAGTCCGTTGCCGCTGGACCTCGATCTGATCCTGCGCCTGCTGCCCAGCGCGGTGGCGGTCGGTATGCTCGGGCTGGTAACCAGCCTGTCGATTGCCCGCTCGATTTCTGCACGTTCGCAGCAATTACTCGACGCGAATCAGGAAGTTCGTGCCCAAGGCCTATCGAACATCGTCGGTGCGTTTTTTTCCGGCTCGCTGTCGGCCGGCTCCTTCACTCGCTCAGCCCTGAGCTATGAAGCAGGGGCCTGTTCGCCACTGGCCGGGGTTTTTTCGGCATTGTGGGTGGCGCTGTTTGCGATCTTCGGCGCGAGCCTGATCGCACACATCCCGATTCCGGCCATGGCCGGGAGCATTCTGTTGATCGCCTGGGGACTGGTGGACCATCGCGGCATTCGCGCGTTGTTGCGGGTCAGCCGCGCTGAGTTCGTGGTCATGGCGCTGACCTGCGTCGCCACGCTACTGCTGGAATTGCAAACGGCGATCTACGCCGGCGTGCTGGCCTCGCTTTTTTTCTACCTCAAGCGCACATCGCAACCACGGGTGCAGCATGTGCGAGATGGCGAGGAAGACATTCTGCGGGTGGGCGGTTCGATCTTTTTCGGCGCCAGCCATTACCTGCAAGTGCGCCTGCAACGCATGAACGGCGCGCGCGTGGTGATCGAGGCGCAGCAGATCAACTTCATCGACTATTCAGGGGTGGAAATGCTGCATCAGGAAGCGCGGCGCCTGCTTCGCCAGGACCGCAGCCTGACATTGCGCCGGGCCCGGCCGCAGGTGGTGGAAGAACTGAGGAAGCTGGAAGGGGCGCAGAAGTGCCCGATCCGGTTCGAAGACTGAACACCTTCTTTGACAGCACCACTCAACCCTGTGGCGAGGGAGCTTGCTCCCGCTCGGGTGCGAAGCGCCCGCAAATTGGTTAACGCATTCTGCCTGATACATGGCATGGCAGGTTTTAGGGCCGCTGCGCAGCCCAGCGGGAGCAAGCTCCCTCGCCACAGAAAATCTGTCTGACCAGAGAAATCTACAGGGCCAACTGCCGACGCAATTCAGCCAGCACCGGCACCGTATCCGGTCGCACACCGCGCCACAGGAAGAACGCTTCCGCCGCTTGCTCGGCCAGCATCCCCAAGCCATCCATCGCCACCGCAGCCCCGTGTTCGCTGGCCCAGCGGCAGAACGAAGTCGGTTCCTTGCTGTACATCATGTCGTAGCACACCGTTTTGCCCGGTTCGATCAGGCTGGACGCAATCGGCGGCACATCGCCGGTCAGGCTCGCCGACGTCGCGTTGATGATCAGGTCCACCGACTCCAGCAACCAGTCATAGCCGCTGGCCGAGACCGGCCCCAGATCGCAGAACAGTTCCGCCAGCAATTCGGCCTTTTCCACCGTGCGGTTGGCGATGATCACCGATGCCGGTTGCTCGGCCAGCAAGGGCTCCAAAGCACCGCGCACCGCGCCGCCGGCACCGAGCAGCAGGATGCGTTTGCCCTTGAGACTGAACCCGGCATTGACCGTCAGGTCGCGCACCAACCCGGCGCCGTCGGTGTTGTCGCCCAGCAGACTGCCATCGGCCAGTTTGCTCAAGGTATTGACCGCGCCCGCCCGTTGCGCCCGCGCCGTCAGGCTGTTCGCCAATCGATAGGCTTCTTCCTTGAAAGGCACCGTCACATTGGCGCCGCGTCCTTCGAGGAAAAACGTCCGGGCGCAGGTGGAAAAGTCGTCGAGTGGCGCCAGCAGCGTGTTGTAGTCCAGCTTTTGCGCAGTCTGCTCGGCGAACAGGCGATGGATCAGCGGCGACTTGCTGTGGCCAATCGGGTTACCGAATACGACATAACGGTCCATCAGTATTCCTCGTTCAGGCTTCGGCCAACCAATCGCGGTCTTGCAGGAAGTACTCGGTCAGGCGCGCTTCTTCGCTACCGGGCTCGGCCTTCCAGTCGTAACCCCAGCGCACTTGCGGTGGCAGCGACATCAAGATCGACTCGGTACGCCCACCCGATTGCAAGCCGAACAGCGTGCCGCGGTCGTAGACCAGATTGAATTCAACGTAGCGGCCACGGCGGAATTCCTGGAACTCACGCTGTTGGGCGGTGAACGCATCGTTTTTGCGGCGCTGCACGATCGGCAGATAAGCGTCGATGTACGCGTCGCCGATGGCGCGCATGAAGGCGAAGCTGGTGTCGAAGTCCCACTCGTTCAGGTCGTCGAAAAACAACCCACCGATGCCTCGCGGCTCGTGGCGATGCTTGATGTGGAAGTAGCTGTCGCACCAGGCCTTGAAACGCGGGTAGACGTCCGGTCCGAATGGCGCACAGGCCTGCTCGGCGACGCGGTGCCAGTGGATGCAGTCTTCTTCGTTGCCGTAATACGGGGTCAGGTCAAAGCCGCCACCAAACCACCAGACCGGTTCTTCACCTTCTTTTTCCGCGATGAAAAAGCGCACGTTGGCGTGGGAAGTCGGCACATGGGGGTTGTGCGGGTGAATCACCAGCGACACGCCGAGGGCTTCGAAGCCACGGCCGGCCAGTTCCGGTCGATGAGCGCTGGCAGACGGTGGAAGACCGCTGCCGAAGACATGGGAAAAGTTGACCCCACCCTTTTCAATCACCGCGCCGTTTTCTATCACACGGGTGCGACCGCCACCGCCCGCTGGCCTGGTCCAGGCGTCTTCGACGAATTGCGTGCCACCGTCTTCGGCTTCCAGGGCGGAGCAAATGCGGTCTTGCAGGTCGAGCAGGTAGGCTTTTACGGCCTCGGTGCGGGTCGTCATGTCATCACCTTGAATCGGGCAAAACAACGCGGCGCTCCATTGGAGCTCAGCCTGCGCAAATGGGCGCGTAGCATACCATCGCAAGTCACCCCGTCGCAGTTGACGAAGATCAAGCTTAGGAGTCCGATAGGGAGCTTGGTAAAACGACCTATGGAGAGTTCTGATGGCAAAGCGTATCCAGTTCCGCGCCCATGGCGGCCCCGAAGTGCTCGAATATGTGGATTACCAACCCGCCGAGCCAGGTCCGAAGGAAGTGCGCGTGACCAACAAGGCCATCGGCCTGAACTTCATCGACACCTATTACCGCAGCGGCCTGTACCCGCCGCCGTCCCTGCCGTCGGGTGTCGGTTCAGAAGGTGCGGGCGTGGTCGAGGCGGTGGGCAGCGACGTGACCCGCTTCAAGATCGGCGATCGCGTGGCCTATGGCAGTGGCCCTCTGGGCGCCTACAGCGATGTTCACGTCTTGCCCGAAGCCAATCTGGTGAAACTGCCGGACGCCATCAGCTTCGAACAGGCCGCCGGCGTGATGCTCAAGGGCCTGACCGTGCAGTACCTGCTGCGTCAGACTTATGAACTCAAGGGTGGCGAAACCATCCTGTTCCATGCCGCGGCCGGAGGGGTCGGTTCCCTGGCTTGCCAATGGGCCAGGGCCTTGGGCGTGAAGCTGATCGGCACCGTCAGCTCGGCGGAGAAAGCCGCTTTGGCCAAGGCCAACGGTGCATGGGCGACCATCGACTACAGCCATGAAAATGTCGCGCAACGCGTGCTGGAATTGACCGACGGCAAAAAAGTCCCGGTGGTGTACGACGGCGTTGGCAAGGACACCTGGCTGACCTCACTCGACAGCGCCGCGCCGCGCGGGCTGGTGGTGAGTTTCGGCAATGCGTCCGGCGCGGTCGACGGGGTGAACCTGGGGATCCTGGCAGGGAAAGGCTCGCTGTACGTGACCCGGCCAACACTGGGCACTTATGCGAACAACGCCGAGAATCTGCAACGCATGGCCGACGAGTTGTTCGAGATGATCATCGGCGGCAAGCTGACCGTGGACATCAGCCAGCGTTATCCACTGGCTGACGCGGCGAAGGCGCAGACCGAGTTGTCGGCGCGGCGCACGACAGGTTCGGTTGTTTTGTTGCCATAACCCTCTATGGCGAGAGAGCTTGCTCCCGTTGGGCTGCGCAGCAGCCCTGCATTCGGCAACTGTGTAGTTTCAGTTACAACGCGACTGCAGATTTTGCGGGTGCTGCGCACCCGAACGGGAGCAAGCTCCCTCGCCACATGTCCATCCAGCTTTAGTCCGGGCGCACAACCTTGCCGGTCGCCAGATCGCGAATCACGCTCGGGTTCTTGCGCCCGCCCAGATTGCCACCCAGCACCAGATCCACCTGGCCACGGAAATACTGTTCGACGCGAATCCGCGTACGTGCCGCCGGGCGTCCCTGCGGGTTGGCCGACGTCGACACCAGCGGCCCGACCAGCGCGCACAAGTCCCGCACCAGTGGGTGATCGCTGACCCGTAGCGCCACGGTTTCATGCACGCCGGTAATCCACTCCGGCAGCAGGTTCTGGTGCGGCACCAGCCAGGTGTTCGGACCCGGCCAAGTGCTGGCCATGCGATCCATCCACAACTCGGGGAAGTCTTCGAAGAGGAAATCGAACTGACGGATGTTGTCGGCGACCAGAATCAGCCCCTTATCCACAGACCGGCCCTTGATCAGCAGCAGACGCTCCACCGCTTCCTCGTCCCACGGGTCGCAACCCAGGCCCCAGACTGCTTCGGTTGGGTAGGCAATCACCGCCCCGGCGCGAATTGCTTGCGCGGCTTGTTGCACACGCCAACTGTTGACCATGAAAAACACTCCAGACTAAGGCTCTGCGCAGTTTACCGATCTTGTTTATAAAACCTAGCTCACCCGCGCAAACCAGCGCCCGCTTTCGCACACGGCGCGGCCATCCATTTCCAGTTCCGTCAGCGCCGCCAGCACTTTCGGCAAGGCCCAGCCGCTTGCGTCGGCCAGCGCTTCACTGGTGTGAGGCGCGGCATGCAGCAGTTTCAGCAGTGGGTGAGTCGTCGTAGGGGTGCAGGTTTCTGTAGATAACGACAGTCGTTGCCAGCCGCGCAAGGCTTCAAGGATATGTTCGATGGTTTCCACCAGCACCGCACCGTCCCGAATCAACTGATGACAGCCGCGGGCGCCGGGGTGATGGATCGACCCGGGCATCGCAAACACCTCACGCCCCTGTTCCGCCGCCAGCCTCGCGGTGATCAGTGAACCGCTGGCGACACTGGCTTCGACCACCAGCACCCCGAGTGACAAACCACTGATGATCCGGTTGCGCCGGGGGAAGTTGCTAGCGCTGGGGCCTGCATCCAGCGGAAACTCCGAAAGCACTGCGCTACCCGAAGCGATCATGGCGTCCGCCAAGCGTCTGTTTCGCTGTGGATAAAACTTCTCGAGCCCCGTACCGAGCACACCGACCGTTTGCCCGCCGACGTCGAGCGCGGCCTGGTGCGCGGCAGCGTCAATGCCCAGGGCCAGGCCGCTGGTAATGACAAAACCGGCACCCGCCAGGCTGCGGGAAAACGCGGCAGCGGTGTCCATCCCCGGCCGGGACGCGCGACGGCTGCCGACCATCGCCAGTTGTGGTTTTTCCAGAATGCCCGGATCGCCCGCGACAAATAACAGCGGCGGTGCATCGCTGATTTGTGCCAACAGGGCCGGGTAGTCCGGTTGGTCCCACATCAGTAAATGCTGGGCCGGATGCTCCAGCCAGGCCAATGCATGACTGGCGCCATCACGGATCTCAGTGCTACGCCTGGCCTCGGAACAGGCCAGTGGCAAACCCAGCGCGCGCCAGGCACTGGCCGGTGCGCTGATCGCTTTGGACGCCGAGCCAAAGGCTTCAAGCAGCTTCTTGAACCGTGCCGGACCGAGTTCCGGCAAACGGTGCAGACGTAATCGAGCTTCCAGTTCCGCGGGGGAAACCGGTGTAACAGTAGGCAGCGACATGGATCATCCTTGATCGTAATAAGCACCCGTACAAACGGGAATAAGCTGTGGATAACTCTGTTGGTAACTTGTGAAGCACTCTTACGGATTTCGCACCTTGTCCATCACCGACAGCGAGCGCGAAGCGCTGAGCACCAGCCCATAGCTGAGCTTGTCGTAGGTACGGAAAACCATGAGCAGACCGGCGCGCTCATCGGGAATTTTCAACGGCTGGCCGGTGATCCGGTCCCGCACGGTTTCGCCGGTTTTCATCACCGCCAGCAGATTGCCTTCGGCCAGGCCGTCGCGCTGCCCCTTGTTCAGCGTAACCACGTCCAACTCGCCGATCTGCGTGACCCCACGCGGCACATCGATGATCAAACCGCTGATTTCGTGGCTCGGTGCGCTCGGCGTGAAGGTCGAGTTGATCGCGTGCTCTTCACCGCTGAACAAGCGATCGCCGAGGCGGACCTCCTGGGTCGTGCGTTGCAACTCCAGGGTGGCAATATCACCTTCGATCGCCACGACCTCGCCGCCGCCGATGTCGTCGGCGTTGATCCCCAGGATTTCCTTGCTCTGCGGATCGGTGTAGACCTTGCCTTGGCGGAAGATGCCGTACGCCGGTTGCGACGGATCGAAATGGCCGCGGGCAAAGATACGGTCACCCGCGCCGCTGAGTACGCGTTCGGCATCGCCGGCGACGATATAGGGCGCCTTGTCGAATTCCTCGGCCTTGTCGACGATGCGGTTGCTCAGCAGAAAGCTGTTGATCGATTTCAGCGCAATGCCAGGGATAGCCTCGGTCACTGGGCTGCTGCGCACCTGAGGCGACAGCTTTATGGTGGGAATATCTTCCCGAAGTTGCACTTGCCCGTACGCCAGACCGGCCGAAGCCAGGAGCAGCAGGGCGAGTAGTGATTTCCTCATGCGGTGAATCCCTTTATTATGTACGTTCGCGTGAAACGCCAGAGCCCTCAGTGGCTCGCTCCCGGCTTGCTTGTCAAAACTTGCTTGTCAACAGAAGGGAGCTACGTTTTACAACGGTAGCCTGCATTTCTTCGGACCCGCCAGGCCATCGACCCGACCTTACTTCACACGTGCACTAATCAAGCTTATGGCCATTTTAAACATCCTCGAATTCCCTGATCCGCGTCTGCGCACTATCGCCAAACCAGTGGCCGTAGTGGACGACGAAGTGCGTCAGTTGGTCGACGACATGTTTGAAACAATGTATGAAGCGCCTGGCATCGGCCTCGCCGCTACCCAGGTCAACGTGCACAAACGTATCGTCGTGATGGACCTCTCCGAAGACCGCAGCGAACCGCGAGTGTTCATCAACCCCGAGTTCGAACCGCTGACCGACGAGATGGGCCAGTATCAAGAAGGCTGCCTGTCTGTGCCGGGTTTCTACGAAAACGTCGATCGCCCGCAACGGGTCAAGGTCAAGGCGCTGGACCGCGACGGCCAGCCTTACGAACTGATCGCCGAAGATTTGCTCGCCGTGTGCATCCAGCACGAATGCGACCACCTCAACGGCAAATTGTTCGTTGATTACCTGTCCACGCTCAAACGCGACCGCATCAAGAAGAAACTGGAAAAGCTTCATCGCCAGAACGCCTGATGCCCATCTTCAAAGGCTTGCTGCGGCAAGCCTTTTTCTTTTCAAGAGACGTCACCCATGACTGAGCCACTGCGCATCGTCTTTGCCGGCACCCCCGAATTCGCCGCCGAACACCTCAAGGCGTTGCTCGACAGCCCTTACGAGATCGTCGCGGTCTACACACAACCGGATCGTCCGGCCGGTCGCGGGCAAAAACTGATGCCGAGCCCGGTCAAGCAGCTTGCTCTAGAGAACAATATCCCGGTGCTGCAACCGCCCACCTTGCGCAACGAAGATGCTCAGGCTGAACTGGCTGCACTGAAGCCGGACTTGATGGTAGTGGTCGCCTACGGTCTGATCCTGCCGCAAGTGGTGCTGGATATTCCGCGCCTGGGTTGCATCAACAGTCACGCCTCACTGTTGCCACGCTGGCGTGGTGCGGCGCCGATCCAGCGCGCCGTGGAAGCGGGAGACGCCGAAAGCGGCGTGACCGTGATGCGCATGGAAGCCGGCCTCGATACCGGGCCGATGCTGCTCAAGGTCACCACGCCGATCAGCGCCGAAGACACCGGCGGCAGCCTGCACGATCGCCTGGCCGAAATGGGCCCGCCGGCCGTGGTCCAGGCGATTGCCGGCCTCGCCGACGGAACCCTGGAGGGCGAAGTGCAGGACGACAGCCTCGCTACCTATGCGCACAAATTGAACAAGGACGAAGCACGCATAGACTGGAGTCGCCCGGCGGTTGAGCTGGAGCGTCTGGTCCGTGCCTTCAACCCGTGGCCGATCACCCACAGCACCTTGAACGGCGAAGCCCTGAAAGTGCTGGCCGCAAACCTCGCTGAAGGCAAAGGCGCCCCGGGTGAAATCCTCGGCGCCAGCAAGGACGGTCTGATCG
This sequence comes from Pseudomonas sp. P4_B4, assembly GCF_056402255.1. Lineage (NCBI taxonomy): Bacteria > Pseudomonadati > Pseudomonadota > Gammaproteobacteria > Pseudomonadales > Pseudomonadaceae > Pseudomonas > Pseudomonas sp. P4_B4. Next base: position 388,834 of record NZ_JBFUHS010000001.1, on the reverse strand, counting down.
TCGCGTGCGGCGAGCAGGCCCTGTGCCTGACTCGTCTGCAATTGCCCGGCGGCAAGGCGCTGAACTTCAGCGACCTGTTCAACAGCCGCCGTGAGAAGTTCGCCACCGGCACTGTCCTCGGTCAAGCGGCGGACGCTCAATGAACCCGCGTCTGGCCGCCGCCAAGGCACTCGCTGCCGTCCTGAACGGAAAAGCCTCGCTCAACAGCTCACTGCCGATCCAACTGGACAAGGTCGAGGACCGTGATCGCGGCTTTACCCAGGACCTGGCGTTCGGCACCGCGCGCTGGCAGCCACGCCTGTCGGCACTGGCGGCCAAGCTGCTGCAAAAACCATTCAAGGCGGCCGACGCCGATGTCGAGGCGCTGTTGCTGGTCGGTCTCTATCAGCTGCTCTATACCCGTGTCCCGGCCCACGCCGCCATCGGTGAAACCGTCGGTTGCGCCGACAAGCTGAAAAAACCCTGGGCCAAGGCATTGCTCAACGCTGTGCTGCGTAATGCTCAGCGCGAAAGCGAAACGATTTTCGCCGAGCTGGAACGTGATCCGGTGGTACGCACCGCTCACCCACGCTGGTTGCAAAAATCCCTGAAGGCGTTCTGGCCAGAGCAATGGGAAGCCATTTGCGCGGCGAACAATGCGCATCCGCCGATGATCCTGCGGGTCAACCGTCGCCATCACAGCCGTGATGCCTACCTCGGTTTGCTGACTGACGCGGGAATTGCCGCCACGCCGTGTGTCTACAGCCGCGACGGTATCGTACTCGACGCCGCCGCCGATGTACGCAGCCTGCCGGGTTTCGCCGAGGGCTGGATCAGTGTGCAGGACGAAGCCGCGCAACTGGCCGCTGATCTGCTCGACCTGGCCCCAGGTCAACGGGTGCTGGATGCCTGCTGCGCGCCAGGTGGCAAGACCTGCCATATTCTCGAGGCCGAGCCAAAACTGGCTGGCGTCGTGGCAGTAGACCTGGAAGCCAAGCGGCTGGTGCGGGTGCGGGAAAACCTCGAACGCCTGAAACTGAGCGCCGAACTGATTGCTGCCGACGGTCGCGACACTCAGGCGTGGTGGGACGGCAAGCCGTTCCAGCGCATCCTGCTGGACGCACCATGTTCGGCCACCGGTGTGATTCGTCGTCACCCGGACATCAAGCTGACCCGCCAACCCGACGACATCGCCGCGCTGGCGCTGCTGCAGGGCGAGTTGCTCGATGCCATGTGGAAAACCCTGGAAGTGGGCGGCATCCTGCTGTACGCCACCTGTTCCACGCTGCCGACCGAAAACACCGAAGTCATCGCAGCCTTCCTCGCCCGTACGCCGGGTGCTCGTGAACTGGACCTCGCCACGGCGGCCGGCATCAAGCAGCCCCATGGTCGCCAGTTGCTGGCCCAGGAAGGCGGCCACGACGGGTTCTACTACGCCAAGCTGATCAAGATCGCCGCCGCTCGCGGTTAAATGGATTCAATGGAGTGACTGGATGAAAATCATCATCCTCGGAGCAGGGCAGGTGGGCGGCTCGCTGGCGGAACACCTGGCCAGCGAAGCCAACGACATCACCGTGGTCGACACCGATGGCGAACGCCTGCGCGATCTCGGCGACCGCCTGGACATCCGCACGGTACAAGGTCGCGGCTCGTTCCCGACCGTGTTGCGTCAGGCCGGAGCGGATGACGCGGACATGCTGGTCGCCGTGACCAACAGCGATGAAACCAACATGGTCGCTTGCCAAGTCGCCCACACCCTGTTCCACACCCCGACCAAGATCGCCCGGGTTCGCGAAGCCGCGTACCTGACCCGTGAGGAGCAATTGTTCCAGAACGAAGCGATTCCAGTGGACGTGCTGATCAGCCCGGAACAAGTGGTGACCAACTACATCAAGCGCCTGATCCAGCACCCCGGCGCCTTGCAGGTAATCGACTTCGCCGAAGGCAAGGCGCAACTGGTGGCAGTGCGGGCGTACTACGGCGGGCCACTGGTGGGCCAGCAACTGCGGCAGTTGCGTGAACACATGCCGAACGTGGAAACCCGCGTCGCGGCGATTTTCCGTCGTGACCGGCCGATCCTGCCCCAGGGCGACACGGTGATCGAGGCCGACGACGAAGTATTTTTCATCGCTGCCAAGGCGAACATTCGTGCGGTGATGAGCGAAATGCGCCGTCTCGACGAAACCTACAAACGCATTGTCATCGCCGGTGGCGGGCAGATTGGCGAGCGTCTGGCCGAGGCCATCGAAAGCCGTTATCAGGTGAAAATCATCGAGATGAACCCGGCACGCTGCCGTCATCTCTCCGACACACTGGACAGCACGGTGGTGTTGCAGGGCAGTGCTTCGGACCGCGACCTGCTGATGGAAGAGAACATTGCCGACGCCGACCTTTTCCTGGCCCTGACCAACGACGACGAAGCCAATATCATGTCTTCGCTGCTGGCCAAGCGCCTGGGTGCGAAGAAGGTGATGACCATCATCAACAACCCGGCTTATGTCGATCTGATCCAGGGCGGCGACATCGACATCGCCATCAGCCCGCAACTGGCGACCATCGGCACCTTGCTGGCCCACGTACGCCGTGGCGACATCGTCAGCGTGCACTCACTGCGCCGAGGTGCGGCTGAAGCCATCGAGGCGATTGCCCATGGCGATGCGAAATCGAGCAAGGTCATCGGCAAGGCCATCGAGAACATCGGCCTGCCACCGGGCACTACCATCGGTGCGATTATCCGTGACGAAGAAGTGATCATCGCCCACGACGACACCGTGATCGAAACGGGCGACCATGTAATTTTGTTCCTTGTGGATAAAAAGCATATTCGCGATGTGGAGAAGTTGTTCCATGTGGGGTTGAGCTTCTTCTGATCCTTTAGACCGCCTTCGCTGGCAAGCCAGCTCCTACAGAGAATCGCGCATAACCTGTAGGAGCCGGCTTGCCGGCGAAGACGATTTTGCAAACGACACCCATTCGGAAATATCGCCATGATCGAATCCCTGGAAAAAATGCTCGCCAAGGGTGTGGATAACGCTTTGCTACGCTTCGGACTGGGCAAGGGCTATCTGGATCTGGGGGAGAACGCCAAGGCTGCGGAGCATTTCCAACGCTGCGTCGAATTCGATCCGAAGTATTCGGCGGCGTGGAAACTACTGGGCAAGGCCCATCTGGCGCTGGCGGACTTTGCGGCCGCGCGGCAGGCCTGGGAGCAAGGCCTGGAAGCCGCTCGCGGCCATGGCGACAAGCAGGCCGAGAAGGAAATGACAGTGTTCCTGAAGAAGCTCGAGCGTCAGGCGCACTGATCAGAGATAACGCAAACCGATGCCCTCGGCATCCACCAGCACCACCTCCATGCGTACCCGCGGCGCGCCTGTGGGTAAGTCCTGCACCTGACCGTAAACAACCGCCCCCCGGGGCAGCGTCGACAGTTGCGGATGCTTGACGTAAACGCCGGTGGTCGACAGGTTGCGCGTCTGCCCCAGGCAATCACCGATGCTTTCGTGACTGATCTTGATTCGGAACGACTTGCGGTGTTCGGACATCTTCTGCGCCCTTGAATGAACGGTTGTGGATAACCCCGATGCCAAGGTTATCCACAGATCATGCCAATTGAATCAATACCAACGCTCTTCACCCGGTGGACGCTTCTTGAAGCGCTTCATGCTCCACATGTACTGGCTCGGGTACGCCCGCACATAGCGCTCGACCACCTGGCTCATGGCCGCACAGGACTCCGCCGTGTCAGTGCTGTACATGGCCTCTGGCGCGGCCTCAAGGATCACTTTGTAGCCTGAACCGTCCGGCAGGCGCAGGGCGTGCAGGAACACGCCGACCGCTTTGCCGCCGGCCAGCATGTTCGGTACGAACTTGCTGGTCAGCGCCTGAGTGGCGAAGAACGGCACGAAAATCCCGGCGGATTCGGCCGGTTCCGGGTCAGCAGGAATACCCACTGCACCACCTTTGCGCACTTCCTTGATGACGCTGAGGATGCCTTCTTTTGTGGAAGCGGCGACCTTGTTACCCAACTGCACCCGCTGCTTTTGCAGCAATTCATCCACAGCCTTCAACTTCGGCGGACGATAGAAAATGATCGGTTTGCACTGGCTGCAATAGAAGTGGTTCAGCACCTCCCAGTTGCCTAGGTGGCTGGTGATGCCGACCACGCCTTTGCCGGAGGCGAGGGCGTCCTTCAATATGTCGAGGCCTTCGACTTCGCGCACCAGGTCGATGGAGCGCTGGGCCGGCCAGATCCAGGCGCAGGCGCTTTCGGTCAGGGACTTGCCGATGTCCTTCAGGCTCTGACCCACCAGGCGCTCACGCTCGGCGGGGTCCATGTCCGGAAAGCACTTGGACAGATTGATCCGTACCACGTCGCGGGAACGGTTCGGGGTTTTCCACATGACCCAGCCAATCGCCGAGCCCACGGCCTGCACGGCCCGCCACGGAAGCAGGGCAAACAGCCGCAGAGCGCCTACCAGCAAGGCGCCTTTCAACTTATCCACAGGTCACTCCTGATTTTGTGCTGTGCGCGAGGCGGCCATTCTAACCGCCGTTCGCCAACTGCGCGTAGCGGTCGCAGTCCCGGGTGTGATCCATGACCATGCCCGAGGCCTGCATCAGCGCGTAGCAAATGGTCGGCCCGACGAACGTGAAACCGGCTTTTTTCAGGCCTTTGCTCATTTCCACGGCGGTCGGCGTCACGGCCGGGACTTCGCTGCGATCCTTGAAATGATTGATCACAGGCGTGCCACCGACAAACGACCAGAGAAACGTCACCGGATCCTCCAGCGCCAGCCACGCCTGGGCATTACGCCGGGCGGCGTTGAGCTTGAGGCGGTTGCGGATGATGCCGGGATCGAGCATCAACTCGTCGATTTCGGCATCGCTCATCTGCGCCACTCGCTGGACATCAAAACCGAACATCACCTGGCGATAATGCTCGCGTTTACGCAGCACAGTGATCCAGGAAAGCCCGGCCTGGAACCCTTCGAGCAAAAGCAACTCGAACAATCCCTGCGCATCGCGTAGCGGCGTGCCCCACTCCTGATCGTGATATGCCATGTACAGCGGATCTTCGGAACACCAAAAGCAGCGTGGCATAAGGCTCCAGGGGGCGTGCGCAGCAATGAATCGGGTATACTCCCGCTCTTTAAATCGCAGCCCAAGAAACAGGTGAATTTCGTGAGCCAGCCTACGCCAGCCGTGCGTACCTTCCAAGACTTGATCCTCGCCCTCCAGCAATACTGGGCCGAGCAAGGTTGTGTGGTACTTCAGCCCTACGATATGGAAGTAGGCGCCGGCACTTTCCACACCGCAACGTTCCTGCGCGCCATCGGCCCGGAAACCTGGAACGCTGCCTACGTGCAGCCAAGCCGCCGTCCGACTGACGGCCGCTACGGCGAAAACCCGAACCGTCTGCAGCACTACTACCAGTTCCAGGTGGTCCTGAAGCCGAACCCGGACAACTTCCAGGAACTGTACCTGGGCTCCCTCAAGCATGTCGGCCTGGACCCGCTGGTCCACGACATCCGCTTCGTCGAAGACAACTGGGAATCGCCGACCCTCGGCGCCTGGGGTCTGGGCTGGGAAGTCTGGCTCAACGGCATGGAAGTGACCCAGTTCACCTACTTCCAGCAAGCGGGCGGCATCGAGTGCTATCCAGTGACCGGCGAGATCACCTACGGTCTCGAGCGTCTGGCCATGTACCTGCAAGGCGTGGACTCGGTCTACGACCTGGTCTGGGCTGACGGTCCGTTCGGTAAAGTGACCTACGGCGACGTGTTCCACCAGAACGAAGTGGAGCAGTCCACTTACAACTTCGAACACGCCAACGTCGACAAGCTGTTCGAACTGTTCGATTTCTACGAAAGCGAAGCCAAGCGCCTGATCGAACTCGACCAGCCGCTGCCGTTGCCGAGCTACGAAATGGTGTTGAAGGCTTCCCACACCTTCAACCTGCTGGATGCGCGCCGGGCAATCTCGGTGACCGCGCGTCAGCAATACATCCTGCGTGTACGCACCCTGGCGCGTTCCGTTGCGCAAGCCTACCTGCTGGCTCGCGCCAAGCTGGGCTTCCCGATGGCGACCCCGGACCTGCGTGATGAAGTACTGGCCAAGCTGGAGGCTGCACAATGAGTGCTCTGGATTTTCTGGTTGAACTGGGCACTGAAGAACTGCCACCCAAAGCCCTGAACACCCTGGCCGAGGCGTTCCTCGCCGGTATCGACAAGGGCCTGCAAGCTGCCGGCCTGAACTACGAGAGCAAAACCGTCTACGCCGCGCCGCGCCGCCTGGCCGTGCTGATCACCGCACTGGCCACCCAGCAGCCGGATCGCAGCATCAACCTCGACGGCCCGCCACGCCAGGCCGCGTTCGATGCCGAAGGCAACCCGACCCAAGCGGCACTGGGCTTTGCCAAGAAGTGCGGCGTCGACCTGAGCGAAATCGATCAGAGCGGCCCGAAACTGCGCTACAGCCAGAGCATCGCCGGCAAGGCGACCGCGAGCCTGCTGCCGACCATCGTCGAAGATTCCCTGAACGACCTGCCGATCCCGAAACGCATGCGTTGGGGCGCGCGCAAGGAAGAGTTCGTTCGTCCGACCCAGTGGCTGGTGATGCTGCTCGGTGACCAGGTCATCGACTGCACCATCCTCGCCCAGAAGGCCGGCCGCGACTCCCGTGGCCACCGCTTCCATCACCCGGAAAACGTGCGCATCGGTTCGCCGTCCAGCTACCTGGCCGACCTGCGTGCCGCCTACGTGCTGGCCGACGCCAACGAGCGTCGCGAGATCATCAGCAAGCGCACCGAAGAGCTGGCCACCCGCCAGGAAGGCACGGCAATCGTTCCGCCTGCCCTGCTCGATGAAGTGACCGCGCTGGTCGAATGGCCGGTGCCGCTGGTGTGCTCGTTCGAGGAGCGCTTCCTCGACGTGCCGCAGGAAGCCCTGATCACCACCATGCAGGACAACCAGAAGTACTTCTGCCTGCTGGATGCCGACGGCAAGTTGCTGCCACGTTTCATTACCGTGGCCAACATCGAGAGCAAAGATCCACAGCAGATCATCGCCGGTAACGAGAAAGTGGTTCGCCCACGCCTGACCGACGCCGAGTTCTTCTTCAAGCAAGACAAGAAGCAGAAGCTCGAAGACTTCAACCTGCGCCTGCAGAACGTGGTGTTCCAGGAGAAACTCGGCAGCGTCTACGACAAGGCCGAACGCGTTTCCAAGCTCGCCGCCTTCATCGCTCAGCGCATCGGCGGCAACACTGCGTGGGCAGCCCGTGCGGGCCTGCTGTCGAAGTGCGACCTGTCGACCGAGATGGTCGGCGAGTTCCCGGAGATGCAAGGTGTCGCCGGTTACTACTACGCCCTCAACGACGGCGAGCCGGAAGATGTCGCACTGGCGCTGAACGAGCAGTACATGCCGCGCGGTGCCGGCGCTGAGTTGCCGAGCACCCTGACCGGTGCGGCCGTGGCCATCGCCGACAAGCTCGACACCCTCGTGGGTATCTTCGGTATCGGCATGCTGCCGACCGGCAGCAAAGACCCGTACGCCCTACGCCGTGCCGCACTGGGTGTGTTGCGTATCCTGATCGAGAAGCAACTGGATCTGGACCTGAACGACGCGGTGGCCTTCGCTGTGAATGCATTCGGGACCAAGGTCAAGGCTGCCGGCCTGAACGAATCGGTGCTGGAGTTCATCTTCGACCGCCTGCGTGCCCGTTACGAAGACGAAGGTGTCGATGTTGCGACCTACCTGTCGGTACGTGCCCTGAAGCCAGGCTCGGCCCTGGACTTCGACCAGCGCGTGCAAGCGGTTCAGGCTTTCCGCAAACTGCCGGAAGCTGCCGCCCTGGCCGCGGTGAACAAGCGCGTGTCGAACTTGCTGAGCAAGGTCGAAGGCACCGTTCCGACAGTCGTGGAAGCCAAGTACTTCGACAACGCCAACGAGTTCTCCCTGTACTCGGCGATCCAGCAGGCTGACCAGGCTGTACAGCCAATGGCCGCCTCGCGTCAGTACAGCGAATCCCTGGCACGCCTGGCTGCACTGCGCGAGCCGGTGGATGCGTTCTTCGAAGCCGTGATGGTCAACGCGGAGGACGCAAAAGTCCGCGCCAACCGTTATGCGTTGTTGGCGCGCCTGCGTGGGTTGTTCCTCGGCGTCGCCGACATTTCGCTGCTGGGTTGAGGGATTGCTGTTGAAACTGCTGATTCTCGATCGGGACGGAGTGATCAATTACGACTCCGACGCTTACATCAAGTCGGTGGAGGAGTGGATTCCACTCCCCGGTTCGATCGAAGCCATCGCGCAGTTGAGCAAGGCCGGCTGGACGGTAGCTGTCGCGACCAACCAGTCGGGCATCGCTCGCGGTTATTACGACCTCGCCACCCTGGATGCCATGCACGAGCGTTTGCGCGCGCTGGTGGCAGAGCAGGGCGGTGAAGTCGGGCTGATCGTCTACTGCCCGCACGGGCCGGACGAAGGCTGCGATTGCCGCAAGCCGAAACCCGGGATGTTGAAAACCATCGCCGCTCATTACAACGTGTCGCTGACCAATCTCTGGTTCGTCGGCGACAGCCTTGGTGACCTGGAAGCCGCCAAAGCCGTCGATTCACAGCCAGTTTTGGTAAAGACCGGGAAAGGCGAAAAGACTTTGGGTAAAACCCTTCCGGTTGGCACATTGATTTTTGACGATCTGGCGGCGATTGCCGCAGAACTTATCCACAATTAGAGTGCTTCTGAAATTCCTGATAAAGGACCCATCAGGAGTGCGCTTTATACAGGCGGGCAATGCCCGCAACGGTAAACGTCACCATGTCGATATTGCAGGCCATCAGAACCTTCCTCTTTTACCTGCTGCTGGGCACCAGCTCCTTGCTGTGGTGCAGCCTGAGTTTTTTTATCGCGCCGTTTTTGCCTTTCAAGGCGCGTTATCGCTTCATCAACGTGTATTGGTGCCGCTGCGCCCTGTGGCTGAGCAAAGTGTTTCTGGGCATTCGCTACGAAGTGAAGGGTGCCGAGAACGTACCTGAACGGCCTTGCGTCATTCAGTCGAACCACCAGAGCACGTGGGAGACGTTCTTTCTCTCTGCTTACTTTTCACCGCTGAGCCAGGTGCTCAAACGTGAATTGCTCTATGTGCCGTTCTTCGGTTGGGCCATGGCCATGCTGCGACCGATCGCCATCGATCGCGACAACCCGAAAGCCGCACTCAAGCATGTTGCGAAGAAGGGCGATGAACTGCTCAAGGACAATGTTTGGGTGCTGATCTTCCCTGAAGGCACGCGCGTTCCTTTCGGCACCGTCGGAAAATTCTCGCGCGGTGGCAGCGCATTGGCGGTCAACGCCGAATTGCCGGTGCTGCCGATTGCGCACAACGCAGGCAAGTTCTGGCCGAAAACCGGTTGGGCGAAGAAGCAGGGCGTCATCACTGTGATCATTGGCGCACCGATGTATGCCGAAGGCAACGGGCCACGAGCCATTGCCGAATTGAACGACCGGGTCCAGGCGTGGAACGAGCAGATGCAACGGGAAATGGGCTCGCTGCCACCGGCTCCGCAAGCCCCGGTTTCAAACGATCAGGTGGCTGTCTGAGATTCTGTGGATAACCTGTGTACCGTTTCCTTGAAAACCGTCGTTATTTGTACGTAACTTCATGATTTTTTTACATATTTCTCAGAGAGATAAAAACCATAAAAGCGTGCATAAGTTTTTTTCGGACGTAAAAAAACCGGCTGATATAGCCGGTTTTTTTATGCCCGGAACAATCGCAGACTGTCGACATGACAGGGCGACCTGGGTCGCTCGCTTTCATTCTGTAAACAGTGGAAATTGCAGCCTGAATGTCGTGCCCTGACCCACCTCGCTGTGACACTCGATTCGCCCGCCGTGCCGATCCACAACGGCTTTGACCATCGATAATCCCAGCCCCACGCCATCAATACCCTGGGCGGAAGAAAAGCGTCGGTATTGGCTGAACAGTTCGGGTAACTCCTCAGCGGCGATGCCTTTGCCCTGATCGATGAGCTCACAGATCAGCCAGCCGTCGCGTTGACTGACGCGCAAACGGATACGAGTACCTGAAACACTGTATTTGATGGCATTTTCCAGCAGATTGAACAATGCCCGGGTCAGCAGCGCCTGATCCGCCAGAACCAGACTTTCCTGTGCCTCTTCTTCTACTTGATGAACCAGTTCGATCTGTTTCAACTGCGCAATGGGCAGCGCTTGGTCGAACACATCCAGCACCAGCATCGCAAACAGGCTCGGCTGAAACTGATAAGCCTCGGACTCGGCCCTCGCCAGTTGAACGAAACCGTCAGTCAGTTCCAGGGCCCGGCGTACCTGTAGCTCGATTTGATCAAAGAGTTGCGAATCACCACCCACCTGATGACGGTGGACGTCGAGCAACGCGAGGATGGCCGAGTGAGGCGCCCGCAGGTCGTGGGACAGGAACCGCAACAGGACCGCGCGCTGTTCCTCCGCATCGCGCTCCACACTCAAATCAGTCAGGTTCCATAGCCAGCCGACCGGAATATCACCGTCTACCGGCAACAACCCGGCACGCTCCAGACGCAGGCTGCGTTCCTTGAGGTCGCGAAACTCCAGCAGCGGCAGTGTCGATAAAGACGAGCCCGGCCCACGGCTCATATCCGGATAACCGAGCTGTCTAAGTCGCCCGAGCACATCATCGCCGACCAGATCCCCGCCAAACAGGTCGCGAGCCTTGCGGTTGCCGAGCAGAATCTGGCCTTGGGGATCGCTGATCAACGTGGCCACCGGCAAGTACTCCAGGCCATCGGCAATGAATCGGTGGGTATCGCGGGTCAGGCTCATGGCTTGTTCCAGCGCCATGATCTGCTTCTGCAATCGGTCGCCACCGGGATACTGGGCACGACGGCGCTCCGGAAACACTTTCGGCTCGCTGTCCAGCCGCGCCAATTCCCAACCGAAATAGGTCAGCACCACACTGAGGCGCCGCCAGTTCCAGATCAGATAACCAAACAGCATCCCCAGCACCGCAGGCGTCGGTGACCACCACCAGCGCTTGAACTCCGCAAGGCCGGCGCTGATCAGCAACGCACAAGCCATCCCCGTGAGCGTCAGCCAGAGCGCCAGGCGCGGGCGCCACAGCAACAGCCCAAGCACGCACGTCACCAGACCAAGGGAAAGCCATGCACTCAAGCCTGGGGATGCATCGCCCAAGTTGATTTGCGCGCGATAGGACAGCAACGTCGTCAGCGGCAACAGCACGAGACTTATCCACAACCACTCGCGCACCAATTGCCGAAACAATCGCTGCACTTGGCTTGGCTCTCGGCTTTCACGGCGGCGTTGGTCAAACATGGCCAACGGGGGAGGGCGGGGTGAATGGGTTCATGGTTCCTACGCCTGAGGTTTCGACTCAAAGAATCATAGCGGACGCCGCGACCAACGGCGGGCCGCTTGCTTTCGCTGTATCGATTGAGCCGCTATCGTCGATAAAGAGCTGCCCAAGCGACAAGGAATCACCCTGTATGCGCGTTGCGATACTGGACGATGAGCCCGCCGAACTGCGCCGGGTCGAACAAACCCTGCAACAGATGGCCGAAGCCGGAGAGCAGCCGTGGTCGCTGTACAGCTTCGAACGGGGCGAAGACCTGTTGCGCCTACTGCGTAGGGAAACTTTCGACCTGCTGATCCTCGACTGGCAACTGCCTGACCTCACGGGTTTGTCATTGCTGCTCTGGACCCGCGAGCACATGGAAGCGCCGCCTGCGGCAATCATGCTCACCAGTCGCGACGGCGAAAGCGATATCGTTCAGGCCCTGAATGCCGGCGCCGACGACTACGTCAGCAAACCGTTCCGCCCCAATGAACTGAAAGCCCGTGTTGGCGCGGTCCTGCGCCGGCATGGCCAGCAGCGCGCGGCGGCCGAAGGGTTGAGCTTCAATGATCTGGTTTTCGACGACGCCGAACTGACCGTCACTCGCGACGGCAAACCAATCGTCATGACCGAACGCGAATACCGCCTGGCGCATTGCCTGTTCAGCAACCTCGGTCGACCGCTGTCGCGGGATTACCTGTACGAACGACTCTGGCCCCATGAAGAAATGTCGTCGTCCCGGCCGCTGGACACCCACATCTATCGTCTGCGCAACAAGCTTGGCCTGACGGCGGATCGCGGTTGGCAGTTGCTGACGATTTACGGGTATGGGTATCGGTTGGAGAGTGTGGCGCCCGTAGCCGAATAGCCCATTAGCATTTACGTTCAGGTGGAGGCTTGAATCTCAATGGTCACTCTTCCACCGACTTTCCATGAAGTTTCTTCGCGGCGGACTCCACTTGTTTGATACTGCTTTCGGGAACAGGTAGATCCTCCGGCATGGTTCCTCCCAATTCGGCAATGGTCTCTCGTACCTTTCTACCTACTTCCAGATGAACCTGATTGGCCTGGTGCTTACCTTGGACGTTATCGCGGCGTAATTTTTCTTCAGCTTGTGTCGCACGAAACAAATTGGCAGCCAGTTCAGTTGAACCCATGTAATCCAGAATTTTCTGACTCTTTTTAAGCCCTTTGCGTTGGTGAATGGCTTTCTGATCAAGCCCGCCATATAGCCCCTGGTATCCATGATTCTGGAAAATGGCGAAGTCCAAGCCTGTTTCAACTCCGGCTTGCTGCGCCGCTTCAACCAATTGCTTGTTGTGCTCACGCAGTTCATTACGCAGTAACAAACGCTTCTGATCGTCCCTTAGCTTCTGAAAGGTGACGTCATCTGCCAATTCCTGACGTCGAGTCTGGAGCGCGAAGTAAGTCTGCCCCGCGGCAATAACCGGCTTGGTAGGGTCGCCATTCTGTACGATCAGATAGCAAGCATAACGAGAGAGCCGGACATCCTTCAGTTCCCGCTGGGAACCCGACCCCAGAGAAACCATTCTGGTGGAGTCAACAAAATGGTTGGTGACCAGGTGATTACTGAGCTCACAAGCCTGTATAGCCTTGCCAATGACATTCTCGAAGTTCCGCCACTCTCGGTACTCCAACAGAGGCGCAAGCTCTCGGGCAGACCAGTATTCAAAACCATCGTTCGATAGGTGCTTCAGGCCCTCAAAAGACTGATGCTGCTCGCTCAAAGGTAATCCCTCCACAGGATTGGATATCCAGAACCGGTTCGATTCGATAACCCGGTTGAGCGTTGCATCGACACCAAAACTAATCAATGGTGTATTAACAAATGCAAACATAGTTACCGCGTAGTCGCAGACAGCGCCATCACGCCAAAGCAATTATCCAAAAATAAAAAGCCCGGCGAATCAGAAATCCTCCGGGCTTGATTTTGCTTCACAGACAGCTACAACCCATTCGATCAGAAGTCCAGGTTGGACACCGCCAGGGCGTTGCTCTCGATGAAGTCACGACGTGGTTCGACCGCATCACCCATCAGGGTGTTGAAGATCTGGTCCGCGCCAATGGCGTCTTCGATGGTCACTTTGAGCATCCGGCGCTGGCTTGGGTCCATGGTGGTTTCCCACAGCTGATCCGGGTTCATTTCGCCCAGACCTTTGTATCGCTGGATGGTGTGACGCTTGGTGCTTTCAGCCATCAGCCATTCAAGGGCTTCCTTGAACTCGGTCACCGGCTTCTTGCGCTCGCCACGCTGGATGTACGCGCCGTCGTCCAGCAGGGTGCTCAGTTGAGCGCCTAGCGAAACGACAGTCTTGTAATCGTTACTGCCGAAGAAGTCGCGGTTGAAGGTGACGTAGTTCGACAGGCCGTGGGAGATCAGTTCGACCTCTGGCAGCCAGACGTTACGTTCACGATCTTCACGCAGGCTGGCTTTGTAAACCAGGCCGGACTTCTCTACGGTGCGCAAGCGAACTTCGTACTGAGCCAGCCAATCTTGCATTGCTGCATGATCGGACAGTTGCTCCATGCTCACCGCTGGCAGGTAGATGAAGTGCTCGGTCAGCTCCTGTGGGTACAGGCGCGACAGACGCTTGAGGGTCTTCATCACCAGACGGAAGTCATTCACCAGACGCTCAAGCGCTTCACCGGAGATGCCAGGTGCTTCTTCGTTCAGGTGCAGGCTCGCATCTTCCAGGGCCGACTGCGTCATGTACTCTTCCATGGCCTCGTCGTCTTTGATGTATTGCTCTTGCTTACCTTTCTTGACCTTGTAAAGCGGTGGCTGAGCGATGTAGATGTAGCCGCGTTCGATCAGCTCCGGCAACTGACGGAAGAAGAAGGTCAGCAGCAGGGTACGGATGTGCGAACCGTCGACGTCAGCATCGGTCATGATGATGATGTTGTGGTAACGCAGCTTGTCGATGTTGTACTCGTCGCGGCCGATGCCGCAGCCCAGCGCGGTGATCAAGGTGCCCACTTCTTGCGAAGAGATCATCTTGTCGAAGCGCGCCTTCTCGACGTTCAGGATCTTGCCCTTCAGCGGCAGGATGGCCTGGGTCCGACGGTTACGCCCCTGCTTGGCGGAACCGCCAGCAGAGTCACCTTCCACGAGATACAGTTCGGAAAGGGCAGGGTCTTTTTCCTGGCAGTCAGCCAGTTTGCCCGGCAGCCCGGCGATATCCAGCGCGCCTTTACGACGGGTCATTTCACGGGCTTTACGCGCCGCTTCACGAGCACGCGCCGCATCGATCATCTTGCCGACGACCAGCTTGGCTTCGTTCGGGTTTTCCAGCAGGAAGTCGGAGAAGTACTTGCCCATTTCCTGTTCGACCGCGGTCTTCACTTCGGAAGACACCAGCTTGTCTTTGGTCTGGGAGCTGAACTTCGGATCCGGTACTTTCACCGAAATGATCGCGGTCAGGCCTTCACGGGCATCGTCACCGGTGGTCGCGACTTTGTGCTTCTTCGCCAGACCTTCGGCTTCGATGTAGGTATTCAGGTTACGCGTCAGTGCGGAACGGAAACCCACCAGGTGAGTACCGCCATCGCGCTGTGGAATGTTGTTGGTGAAACACAACAGGTTCTCGTTGAAGCTGTCGTTCCACTGCAGGGCGATTTCCACGCCGATGCCGTCTTCGCGCTGAATGTTGAAGTGAAACACCTGATTGACCGCAGTCTTGTTGGTGTTCAGGTATTCAACAAACGCTCGCAGGCCGCCTTCGTACTTGAACAACTCTTCCTTGCCACTGCGCTCATCCTTGAGGACGATGCCGACACCGGAGTTGAGGAAGGACAGTTCACGAATCCGCTTGGCCAGGATGTCCCAGCTGAAGTGGATGTTCTTGAACGTCTCGGCCGATGGCTTGAAGTGAATCTGGGTGCCGGTGGTTTCACTCTCACCAACGATTTTCATCGGCTCTTGTGGAACACCGTGGACGTAAGTCTGTTCCCAGATTTTGCCGCTGCGGCGAACGGTCAGGACCAGTTCTTTGGACAGTGCGTTCACCACCGACACACCTACACCGTGCAGGCCACCGGATACTTTGTAGGAGTTGTCGTCGAACTTACCGCCGGCATGCAGTACGGTCATGATGACCTCGGCTGCCGAAACACCTTCTTCTTTGTGCACGTCTACCGGGATGCCACGACCGTTGTCGCGAACGGTGATTGACTCATCCGGGTGAATGATGATGCTGATGTCGTCGCAGTGGCCGGCGAGAGCTTCGTCGATCGAGTTATCGACCACTTCGAACACCATGTGGTGCAGACCGCTGCCATCGTCGGTGTCACCAATGTACATACCGGGACGTTTGCGTACGGCATCCAGGCCTTTCAGCACTTTAATGCTCGTTGAGTCGTACGTATTTTCTTCGCTCAATGCCTTCACTCCCGATGGTCGTGGGTCTGGGTGATACGGCCCTGTTCCACGTGGAACAGAGCGACTGGCGTTTCCGTCTGCCAGCCTTCCCTCAATAATTCGTGATCTACACAGGTGATAAATACCTGGCAGCGTAAGTCTTCCAACAAGCGGCAAAGGGCGCGACGGTGTTGCTCGTCCAGTTCGGACGGCAAGTCATCCACCAGATAAATACACTGACCGCGTCGAGCCTGGCTGACCAAGTGCCCTTGGGCAATCCGCAACGCGCAAACCACCAACTTCTGCTGGCCACGGGACAAGATGTCCGCAGCGTTATGCGCGCCCAGTCTGAGCCGCAAATCAGCACGTTGTGGTCCGGCCTGGGTATGCCCCATTTGCTGGTCCCGCTGAAGAGACCCGGCGAGCACAGCACTCAGTTCACGGTCCTTGTCCCAGCCGCGGTAATAGCTGAGCGTCAAGCCTTCAAGCTCAACCAGTTCGCTCAAGGTTTGTTCAAAGACTGGTTTCAAGGCTTTGATATAAGCGCGGCGGTATTCATCAATTTCAGCGCTGGCCTGGCACAGTTCCCTGTCCCAAACCGCTTGCGAAACGGCGTCAAGTGTACCATGCCGCAGCCAAGAGTTTCTCTGGCGCAGGGCCTTCTGCAAGCGTTGCCAGGTTGACATGAAGCGCGGTTCCACGTGGAACACACCCCAGTCGAGAAACTGCCGACGAATCTTCGGCGCACCTTCCAGCAATCGAAAGCTGTCCGGATTGATCAGTTGCAGTGGCAAGATCTCGGCCAGTTGCGCGGCGCTGCGCGCATTCTGCCCATCGATACGGATCTGGAATTCGCCTTGGCGATCCCGAGAAATGCCCAAGGCGCTATGCCCACCCTCCGCCAGTTCAACCTGGCCAAAGACTGTGCACGCCAGTTGTTCGTATTGAATGACCGGCAACAGACGGGTGCTGCGAAATGAACGGGCAAGCCCCAGCAGATGGATGGCTTCCAGAACACTGGTTTTGCCGCTGCCGTTGGCGCCGTAAAGAATATTGATGCGGGGGGAGGGGGAGATGGTCACCGGGTGCAGATTGCGCACCGCGGTGACCGAGACGCGACTTAAGGACATCTAGCTTCTGCTGAGCATGATTACAGACGCATCGGCATGACAACGTAGGCCGAGTCGTCGTTATCCGATTCCTGCACCAGTGCGCTGCTGTTGGAGTCGGACAGGATCAGACGAACCTGCTCGGTGGTCATCACGCCCAGTACGTCGAGCAGGTAGCTCACGTTGAAGCCGATTTCCAGAGAGCCGCCGTTGTATTCAACGCCCACTTCTTCTTCCGCTTCTTCCTGCTCCGGGTTGTTCGCCTGGATCTTCAGCTGACCGCTGGCCAGTTGCAGACGGATACCACGGTACTTCTCGTTGGACAGAATGGCGGTACGGCTGAACGCTTCGCGCAGAGCCTGGCGATCGCCAAGTACCAGCTTGTCGCCGCCTTTAGGCAGAACACGTTCGTAGTCCGGGAATTTGCCGTCGACCAGTTTCGAAGTGAAGGTGAACTCACCGGTGGTGGCGCGGATGTGGTGCTGACCCAGCACGATGCTGACATTGCCGTCCGGCTCGGTGAGCAGCCGCGCCAGTTCGAGGATACCTTTGCGCGGCACGATGACCTGGTGACGATCCGGCTGACCGATATCGGCCTGCATCGAGCACATGGCCAGACGGTGACCGTCGGTAGCCACGGCGCGGATCACGCCAGCGGAAACTTCCAGCAGCATGCCGTTGAGGTAGTAACGCACGTCCTGCTGGGCCATGGCGAAGCTGGTGCGTTCGATCAGACGACGCAGTTTGCTTTGCTCCAGGCTGCAGGTCAGCGAACCCGGGCCTTCTTCCACGGTAGGGAAGTCGTTGGCCGGCAGTGTCGACAGGGTGAAGCGGCTACGGCCGGCCTTGACCACAAGCTTCTGCTCGTCGACCTTGATGTCGATCAGCGCATCGTTCGGCAGGCTTTTGCAGATGTCCATCAACTTGCGCGCCGGCACGGTGATGGAACCCGGATCCGCCGGCTCTTCGAGTTGAACACGACCGACCAGTTCGACTTCCAGGTCGGTACCGGTCAGCGACAATTGCTGGCCTTCGACAACCAGCAGCACGTTGGAAAGTACCGGCAAGGTCTGTCGGCGTTCGACGACGCCTGCGACCAGTTGCAGGGGTTTCAACAGGGCTTCGCGTTGAATGGTGAAATGCATGGTCTAGTCCCTTGCCTTAATAAGCTGCGCTGGTGTTCATCAAGTGGTCAGCGTACGCAGCAGGTTCTTGTAGTCCTCGCGGATGTCCGCGTCGGATTCCTTAAGTTCGTTGATCTTGCGGCACGCGTGCAAGACCGTTGTATGGTCGCGACCGCCAAACACATCGCCGATTTCCGGCAGGCTGTGGTTGGTCAGTTCCTTGGACAACGCCATAGCGACCTGACGCGGACGAGCGACCGAACGCGAACGGCGTTTGGACAGCAAGTCGGAGATCTTGATCTTGTAGTACTCGGCGACAGTGCGCTGAATGTTATCCACAGATACCAGTTTATCCTGCAACGCCAACAAGTCCTTAAGGGATTCGCGAATCAGCTCGATGGTGATATCGCGGCCCATGAAGTGCGAGTGGGCGATCACGCGTTTGAGCGCGCCTTCCAGCTCACGGACGTTGGAGCGAATGCGTTGGGCAATGAAGAACGCAGCGTCGTGAGGCAGCTCGACTTTGGCCTGATCGGCCTTCTTCATCAGGATCGCCACGCGGGTTTCCAGCTCCGGCGGCTCGACCGCTACGGTCAGGCCCCAGCCAAAGCGGGACTTGAGGCGTTCTTCAAGGCCTTCGATTTCCTTCGGGTAGCGGTCACTGGTGAGAATGACCTGCTGGCCACCTTCGAGCAGGGCGTTGAAGGTGTGGAAAAACTCTTCCTGGGAACGCTCCTTGCGGGCGAAGAACTGGATGTCATCGATCAGCAACGCGTCCACCGAACGGTAGAAGCGTTTGAACTCGTTGATCGCGTTCAGTTGCAGGGCCTTGACCATATCCGCCACGAAACGCTCGGAATGCAGGTACACCACCTTGGCATTCGGGTTCTTCTTTAATAGGTGGTTACCCACAGCATGCATCAAGTGGGTTTTACCCAGGCCGACGCCACCATAAAGGAAGAGCGGGTTGTATCCGTGCTTGGGGTTATCTGCCACCTGCCAGGCGGCGGCGCGCGCCAGCTGGTTGGATTTACCTTCAACGAAATTCTCAAAGGTAAATGTACGGTTCAGGTAACTGGTGTGTTTGAGCGCACCTTCGACCTGCACGGTACGTTGCTCGGCGCGAACCGGGGCCTGTTGCGAACTGGCACCGGCCATTGGGTCGAAGCTGTCACGGGAAGGTTCTTCCTCGGTGACCTCAGCCACTTTTTGCGTCGCACGTTTGGTCGACGCTGCGGCAGGTGCTGGCGGCGGACTGGCGGGCGCTTGAGCAGCCTGGGCCTGGGAAGCCGCGGCAGCCAGGGGAGCATTGGGCGCGGCACGGGGTGCCGAACTGCGTTTGCTGCCTATTAATAGGGAAAGCGCAGGCGCCATGCCATTGCCGTGTTCATCGAGCAATTCGAGAACACGCCCCAGGTATTTTTCGTTGACCCAGTCCAGAACAAAACGATTGGGCGCATAGACACGCAACTCGTCGCCTTCGGCTTCGACCTGTAGTGGGCGGATCCAAGTGTTGAATTGTTGGGCAGGCAGCTCATCGCGCAAAAGCTCCACGCATTGCTGCCAAAGTTCCACTGACACGGATATCCCCTAAGTTGAAAGCCGGTGAGGCAAAAACAAGCGGCCATTGTAGCGACCAGACGCCGACTTATCCACACGTAGGTAGTTCATCGACCAAGAAGAATCACCGTTTCTTACGCAAAAAAGGCGACCAGTGGTCTGTGCATAAGCTCTGTGGATAACCGGGGTTAAGGTCATTGCACAAGTGGGGGCGAAACTCGGTGGATAACCGGCCTGTGGATAAGGCGTGCTTTCACACACAGGTTATCCGACAGCGCAGCACAGGCTGAACACTGTTTTCCACTGTAGTTGTCATTCTCTGTACATCAGGTAAAACAAGGGCTGAATAGAGTTATCCACAGAAGGATGCGGGCCTAGCTTTTATAAGCTTTACAGAAAAGCTTTAAATACTTTCCTTTCTTATTTTTATATCTACGCAAGGTGCAAACGCCGAAAAGCCTCTGGAGATCTATTTATAAGGAAACGTTGGTTGGAAATTGACCTGAAGGCTTGCTTTCTCTAGAATCCCCGGTCTCTTAAAACGGGGGCCATTCCGGCCCGTTGTGGACGAACCAGGTAACACGACAATGAAACGTACTTTCCAACCAAGCACTATCAAACGCGCTCGTACCCACGGTTTCCGTGCTCGCATGGCTACCAAGAACGGTCGTGCCGTCCTGTCGCGTCGTCGCGCCAAAGGTCGTGCGCGTCTGGCAGTTTGATAATCCGGCACTGGAGGTGAGTCAGGACTTCAGTCGGGAAAAGCGTCTGCTTACCCCCCGGCAATTCAAGGCAGTCTTTGACTCCCCTACCGGCAAGGTTCCGGGGAAAAATCTCCTGCTCCTTGCGCGCAACAACGATCTTGATCACCCCCGTCTCGGGTTGGTTATCGGGAAAAAGAGCGTAAAGCTCTCCGTCGAGCGCAATCGCCTCAAACGTCTGATGCGCGAATCGTTTCGCCTGAACCAGGATTCTCTGGTCGGCTGGGACATAGTTATCGTCGCGCGCAAAGGTTTGGGTGATGTAGAAAACCCCGAATTGATTCAGCATTTCGGCAAACTCTGGAAACGTCTGGCTCGCAGTTCGCCGGTACCAGCAGTCAAAACCGAACCTGTAGGGGTAGACAGTCCGGATGCGTAAACTGGCACTCGTTCCGATCCAGTTTTATCGCTATGCCATTAGTCCCCTGATGGCCGATCACTGTCGTTTCTACCCCAGTTGTTCCTGCTACGCGTTAGAAGCCATCGAAAATCATGGCCTTCTTCGCGGTGGCTGGCTGACCTTTCGTCGTTTAGGTCGCTGTCATCCGTGGAATCCCGGTGGTTATGACCCGGTTCCACCTATCCCTACCTCCCGTTCTTCTTCGATGGCCGAGTAATCATGGATATCAAACGCACGATCCTGATCGTCGCCCTGGCAATCGTGTCCTACGTTATGGTTCTTAAATGGAACCAGGACTATGGCCAGGCTGCCCTGCCGACTCAGAATGTTGCCACCAATACGACTGCATCGGGCCTGCCGGATACGGCATCTGGCTCCAACGCTTCTGCCAGTGACGACATTCCACGTGCTGCAAGCGACACCAGTGCACCTGCCGAAACGCCGGTGGCTGTGAGCAAGGACCTCATCCAGATCAAAACGGATGTACTGGACCTGGCTGTCGACCCACAAGGTGGCGATGTTGCCCAGCTGACGTTACCTAAGTATCCACGTCGCCAGGATCACCCGGAAATTCCGTTCCAGCTGTTCGATAACGGCGGCGAACGTACTTATCTGGCGCAAAGCGGTCTGATCGGCAGCAACGGTCCGGATGCCAATCCGGCCGGTCGTCCGGTTTATTCCTCGGAGAAGAAGGTTTATCAACTGGCTGAAGGTCAGGACCAATTGGTCGTGGACCTGAAGTTCAGCAAGGACGGCGTCAACTACATCAAGCGTTTCACCCTGAAACGCGGCCTGTATGACGTAACCGTTTCCTACCTGATCGACAACCAGAGCGCCCAGCCCTGGACCGGTGCAATGTTCGCCCAGTTGAAGCGCGACGCCAGCGCCGATCCTTCGTCGACCACGGCTACCGGCACCGCGACTTACCTGGGCGCCGCCCTGTGGACAAGTTCGGAGCCGTACAAGAAAGTGTCCATGAAGGACATGGACAAGGCGCCGTTGAAAGAAACCGTCACCGGCGGTTGGGTTGCCTGGTTGCAACACTACTTCGTGACCGCATGGATTCCGGCCAAGGGCGAAAACAACGTCGTCCAGACCCGTAAAGACAGCAAGGGCAACTACATCATCGGCTACACCGGCCCATCGATGAGTGTTGCACCGGGTGCCAAGGCTGAGACCAGTGCTGTTCTGTATGCAGGTCCGAAAAGCCAGGCTGTGCTCAAAGAGTTGTCCCCAGGTCTGGAATTGACGGTCGACTACGGCATTCTGTGGTTCATCGCCCAACCGATCTTCTGGTTGCTGCAACATATCCACGCCATTGTGGGTAACTGGGGCTGGTCGATCATCTTCCTGACCATGCTGATCAAAGGGATATTCTTCCCGCTGTCGGCTGCCAGCTACAAATCCATGGCGCGCATGCGTGCAGTGGCACCGAAACTGGCTGCGCTGAAAGAGCAACATGGCGATGACCGGCAGAAAATGTCGCAATCCATGATGGAGCTGTACAAGAAAGAGAAGATCAATCCGCTGGGTGGTTGCTTGCCAATCCTCGTGCAGATGCCGGTTTTCCTCTCGCTGTACTGGGTTCTGCTGGAAAGCGTCGAGATGCGTCAGGCACCGTTCATGCTGTGGATTACTGACCTGTCGATCAAGGATCCGTTCTTCATTCTGCCGATCATCATGGGTGCAACCATGTTCATCCAGCAGCAGTTGAACCCGACTCCTCCGGATCCGATGCAGGCCAAGGTGATGAAGCTGATGCCAATCATCTTCACCTTCTTCTTCCTGTGGTTCCCGGCTGGTCTGGTGCTGTACTGGGTAGTGAACAACTGCCTGTCGATCGCCCAACAGTGGTACATCACACGTAAGATCGAAGCGGCCGCTAAAGCAGCTGCCTGATTTACACTGTGGATAACCACTCAAAACGCCCCCTAGTGGGGCGTTTTGCTATCTGTCACTTTTGTCTGGATACCGGTTTATGAGCGTTCCTCGCGAAACCATCGCAGCCGTCGCCACCGCTCAAGGTCGCGGCGGTGTAGGCATCGTGCGTATTTCCGGGCCGTTGGCCAGCGTTGCGGCCAAGGCCTTCAGCGGTCGCGAGCTCAAGCCGCGATTTGCTCACTACGGTCCGTTTTTCAGTGAAAACGACGAGGTGCTGGACCAGGGAATTGCCTTGTATTTCCCCGGCCCGAACTCGTTCACTGGCGAAGATGTGCTGGAGCTGCAAGGTCATGGCGGTCCGATCGTTCTGGATATGCTGCTCAAGCGCTGCCTGGAACTGGGTTGCCGTCTCGCCCGACCGGGGGAATTCAGCGAGCGCGCCTTCCTCAACGACAAACTGGACCTCGCCCAGGCCGAAGCCATTGCCGACCTGATTGAAGCCAGTTCCGCCCAGGCTGCGCGAAACGCGTTGCGCTCCCTGCAGGGTGCCTTCTCGTCACGTGTGCATAACCTCACCGAACAACTGATCGGCCTGCGAATCTATGTCGAAGCGGCCATCGATTTTCCTGAGGAGGAAATCGACTTCCTCGCCGATGGCCACGTCTTGAGCATGCTCGACAAGGTGCGCGACGAGTTATCCACCGTCATGCGCGAAGCCGGGCAGGGCGCCTTGCTGCGAGACGGCATGACCGTGGTCATTGCCGGTCGTCCGAATGCCGGTAAATCCAGCCTGCTCAATGCCCTGGCCGGGCGTGAAGCGGCGATCGTGACCGAAATTGCCGGCACCACCCGTGACGTGCTTCGTGAACATATCCACATCGATGGCATGCCGCTGCACGTAGTGGATACCGCCGGTCTGCGCGATACCGATGATCATGTGGAAAAAATCGGCGTCGAGCGTGCTTTGAAAGCCATCGGCGAAGCGGATCGGGTATTGCTGGTGGTCGATGCCACGGCGCCTGAAGCCCTCGATCCTTTCGCACTCTGGCCAGAGTTTCTCGAAATCCGTCCCGATCCTGCGAAAGTCACCCTGATTCGCAACAAGGCCGACCTTACGGGCGAAGCCATTGCCCTGGAGGTCAGCAAGGACGGCCATGTCACCATCAGCCTGAGCGCCAAGTCTGGTGGTGTCGGGCTGGAGCTGCTGCGTGAACACCTCAAGGCCTGCATGGGCTATGAACAAACGTCCGAAAGCAGCTTCAGCGCTCGCCGGCGACACCTTGAGGCGCTACGTCATGCCAGTGCTGCCCTCGAGCATGGCCGCGCGCAATTGACCCTGGCCGGTGCTGGCGAGTTGTTGGCCGAGGATTTGCGCCAGGCTCAGCAGTCGCTGGGTGAAATCACCGGTGCTTTCAGTTCCGATGACCTGCTGGGGCGGATTTTTTCCAGCTTCTGTATCGGTAAGTAGCCCTCCTGTTATTCACAGACAGGCCATCCGTGCCTGTCTGCTCTCTCCTTTTCTGAAAAAAACCTCCAGTGCCGAGCGGACTTCGTCTGCTTGAGCGGAATTCCTGTACCCGAATTTCGAGCAAACGGCATTTTTCTGTGGATTAAGCCCTGTGAATAACCGCAGCTAAGGGCAGTTGATAACAGGGCCTGAAAACTGAAGATAACCGCCTCTGTGGATAACCACCCCTTTCATCCACAGGCTTACACCGGTTATCCAAGGGCCTCATTGGCACATGACCACAGGGTTTTGAATCTCTGTACATATTGAAAACAAAGGGCTGTATCAATCTGTCCACAGAAAGGCGTGTGCATAGAAATAAACATAAAAACAAAGATTTAATAAATTTCTTTCTTTTTAATTTCTATAACTCCGACTTTTCCACAGCTGGTTAAATTTTGTGCAAAGGGTTCTTTAGGAAGGGCGAAGTCCCTATACTTGTCGACCAGGTCCAAAAACCTGAGCTCAAACTATTCCTGAATTACCTACTTAAGCAGGCACGAGGTGCGTGGTGGATTTCCCTTCCCGTTTTGAAGTGATCGTCATCGGCGGCGGTCATGCCGGTACCGAGGCAGCACTGGCCTCAGCACGTATGGGGGTTAAAACCCTGTTGCTGACGCATAACGTGGAAACCCTCGGTGCCATGAGTTGCAACCCGGCCATCGGCGGGATCGGCAAAAGCCACCTGGTCAAGGAAATCGACGCCCTTGGCGGTGCGATGGCCATGGCTACCGATAAAGGCGGTATCCAGTTTCGCGTGTTGAACAGCCGCAAAGGCCCGGCCGTGCGAGCAACCCGCGCACAGGCAGACCGGGTTCTGTACAAGGCAGCTGTCCGCGAAATCCTGGAGAACCAGCCGAACCTGTGGATATTTCAACAGGCCGCTGACGACCTGATCGTCGAGCAGGAACAAGTCCGTGGTGTTGTCACGCAAATGGGCCTGCGTTTCCTCGCCGATTCCGTGGTGTTGACCACCGGCACGTTCCTCGGTGGACTTATCCACATCGGGTTGCAGAATTTTTCCGGCGGTCGCGCCGGTGATCCGCCATCGATCGCGCTGGCTCACCGTCTGCGTGAACTGCCATTGCGTGTGGGTCGTTTGAAAACCGGTACTCCGCCACGTATCGACGGCCGGTCTGTGGATTTCTCGGTGATGTCCGAGCAACCGGGTGATACGCCGATCCCGGTGATGTCGTTCATGGGGTCCAAAGAGCAGCATCCGAAGCAAGTCAGCTGCTGGATTACCCACACCAACGCCCGCACCCACGAAATCATTGCCGCGAACCTCGACCGTTCGCCGATGTATTCCGCTGCCGGTGAGATCGAAGGCATCGGCCCGCGTTATTGCCCGTCGATCGAAGACAAGATCCATCGCTTCGCCGACAAGGAAAGCCATCAGGTGTTCATCGAACCGGAAGGTTTGACCACCCATGAGCTGTATCCGAACGGGATATCCACAAGCTTGCCGTTCGACGTGCAATTGCAGATCGTGCAATCGATCCGCGGCATGGAAAACGCGCACATCGTGCGGCCGGGCTACGCGATCGAGTACGACTACTTCGATCCACGCGATTTGAAATACAGCTTGGAAACCAAAGTCATCGGCGGCCTGTTCTTCGCCGGGCAGATCAACGGCACCACCGGTTACGAAGAAGCCGGTGCCCAGGGTTTGCTCGCTGGGACCAACGCTGCATTGCGTGCGCAAGGCAAAGACGCCTGGTGCCCGCGTCGCGACGAGGCCTATATCGGCGTGTTGGTCGACGACCTGATTACCCTCGGTACCCAAGAGCCGTACCGGATGTTCACGTCCCGTGCCGAATATCGCTTGATCCTGCGCGAAGACAACGCCGACCTGCGCTTGACCGAAAAAGGTCGCGAGCTGGGCCTGGTGGATGACGTGCGCTGGGCGGCTTTCTGCAAAAAACGCGAAAGCATCGAACTGGAAGAGCAGCGCCTGAAAAGCACCTGGGTACGCCCGGGCACCGAACAGGGCGATGCCATTGCCGAAAAATTCGGCACGCCACTGACCCACGAATACAACCTGCTCAATCTCTTGAGTCGTCCGGAAATCGACTACGCTGGTCTGATCGCCGTGACCGGTGGGGGGGCAGAAGATCCACAGGTCGCCGAGCAGGTCGAAATCAAGACCAAGTACGCCGGCTACATCGATCGTCAACAGGATGAAATCGCCCGCTTGCGCGCCAGCGAAGACACCAAATTGCCTGTGGATATCGATTACACGAACATTTCCGGTCTCTCCAAGGAGATCCAGAGCAAGCTCGGCGCGACCCGTCCAGAAACCTTGGGCCAGGCCTCGCGTATCCCGGGCGTTACGCCGGCAGCCATTTCGCTGTTGATGATTCATTTGAAAAAACGCGGCGCGGGCCGTCAGTTGGAGCAAAGCGCTTGAGTTCGTTGGTCACTTCGCAACACGCAGAAGAGTTATCCACAGGTGCCCGCCAGCTTGGCGTCACGCTGACAGAAACCCAGCACGCACAACTGCTGGGTTACCTGGCCCTGTTGATCAAATGGAACAAGGCTTACAACCTCACCGCCGTGCGTGATCCGGACGAAATGGTTTCCCGTCACTTGCTCGATAGCCTGAGTGTGATGTCGTTCATCGAAAACGGTCGCTGGCTCGACGTCGGCAGTGGCGGCGGCATGCCAGGCATTCCGCTGGCGATCCTGTTTCCCGAGTCCCAGGTGACCTGCCTGGACAGCAATGGCAAGAAAACCCGCTTCCTGACCCAGGTAAAACTCGAACTCAAACTGGATAACCTGCAAGTTATCCACAGTCGCGTCGAAGCGTTCCAGCCTGCCCAGCCGTTCAACGGGATCATTTCCCGGGCGTTCAGCAGCATGGAGAACTTCAGCAACTGGACTCGCCACCTTGGCGATAGCGAAACACGCTGGCTGGCAATGAAGGGCGTTCATCCGGCCGATGAGCTGGTAGCATTGCCGGAAGACTTCCACCTCGATAGCGAACACGCCCTGGCCGTACCTGGTTGCCAAGGCCAACGCCATCTGCTGATACTGCGCCGCACGGCATGATTGGGAACACAAGCAAGAATGGCTAAGGTATTCGCGATTGCGAACCAAAAAGGTGGCGTGGGCAAAACCACCACCTGCATCAACCTCGCAGCATCCCTGGTCGCGACCAAGCGCCGGGTGCTGTTGATCGATCTTGATCCACAGGGCAACGCCACCATGGGTAGCGGTGTGGATAAACATGGCCTGGAAAACTCGGTCTACGACCTGTTGATCGGAGAATGTGATCTGGCCCAGGCCATGCACTTCTCCGAACACGGTGGTTACCAGTTGTTGCCGGCCAACCGCGACCTCACCGCGGCCGAAGTGGTTCTGCTGGAAATGCAGATGAAGGAAAGCCGTTTGCGCAGTGCGCTGGCGCCAATCCGGGAAAACTACGATTACATTTTGATCGATTGCCCGCCGTCGCTGTCGATGCTGACCTTGAACGCACTGGTTGCCGCCGACGGGGTCATTATCCCCATGCAGTGCGAGTACTTCGCACTCGAAGGCTTGAGCGATCTTGTGGATAACATCAAGCGTATCGCGGAACTGCTGAACCCGAACCTCAAGGTCGAAGGCCTGCTGCGTACGATGTACGACCCGCGCCTGAGCCTGATGAACGATGTCTCGGCGCAGCTCAAGGAACACTTCGGCGAGCAGCTCTACGACACCGTCATTCCGCGCAACATCCGACTGGCCGAAGCGCCAAGCTACGGCATGCCGGCGCTGGCGTACGACAAAGCATCGCGAGGCGCCGTTGCCTACCTGGCATTGGCGGGCGAAATGGTTCGTCGTCAACGCAAAAACTCACGCATCGCCGCTGCTCAGGCAACTTAAGGAATCCCCATGGCCGTCAAGAAACGAGGTCTCGGACGTGGACTGGATGCTCTGTTGAGTGGTCCGACTGTCAGCTCGCTGGAAGATCAAGCGGCGCAAGCCGATCAGCGTGAGCTGCAGCACCTTCCCCTGGATCTGCTCCAGCGCGGCAAGTACCAGCCGCGTCGTGACATGGATCCGCAAGCGCTCGAAGAGTTGGCGCAGTCGATCAAGGCCCAGGGCGTCATGCAGCCCATCGTGGTTCGCCCGATCGGCAGCGGCCGTTTTGAAATCATTGCCGGCGAACGCCGCTGGCGCGCCAGCCAGCAAGCCGGGAAGGAAACCATCCCGGCGATGGTTCGCGATGTACCCGATGAAACCGCCATTGCCATTGCGCTGATCGAGAACATCCAGCGCGAAGACCTGAACCCGATTGAAGAAGCGGTGGCCTTGCAGCGTTTGCAGCAGGAGTTCCAGCTGACCCAGCAACAGGTGGCGGAAGCTGTGGGCAAGTCCCGGGTGACCGTGGCCAACCTGTTGCGCCTGATTTCCTTGCCGGAAGTCATCAAGACCATGTTGTCCCACGGCGACCTGGAAATGGGTCATGCCCGTGCTTTGCTTGGTTTGCCGGAAATTCAACAGGTTGAAGGGGCGCGACACGTTGTCGCACGCGGACTGACCGTGCGCCAGACTGAGGCACTGGTTCGCCAGTGGTTGAGTGGCAAACCGGAGCCTGTTGAACCGGCAAAACCGGACCCGGATATCGCCCGTCTCGAACAGCGCCTGGCCGAGCGCCTAGGCTCTGCGGTGCAGATTCGCCACAGTAAGAAGGGTAAAGGGCAGTTGGTGATTGGTTACAACTCCCTGGATGAGCTTCAAGGCGTACTCGCACATATCCGCTGAAACATTTCCACATGTAGCGCGCAGACGGAAATCACTACCTGACAGTTGAATAGGGGCAGAACCGCCCCTATACTCTGCGCGCATTTTGTCGGCACAAATTATGCCAAGTTATTGAATTTCGGCAGCCGACCATTGGAGAGCAAACGTGATGGAAACCCGCACGCCAAACCGCCTGCCGTTCCATCGCCTGGCAGTTTTTCCGGTGTTAATGGCTCAATTTGTCGTTCTGCTCATTGCCGCTTTGGCGCTCTGGCAACGGTATGGAGTCGTTGCCGGGTACTCGGGACTTTGCGGAGGCCTGATAGCCTTGCTGCCCAATGTGTATTTCGCTCACAGGGCATTTCGGTTTTCCGGCGCCCGGGCAGCTCAAGCCATCGTCCGGTCTTTTTATGCCGGCGAGGCGGGCAAACTGATTTTGACGGCAGTGCTGTTTGCACTGACGTTTGCAGGTGTGAAGCCGTTGGCGCCGCTGGCTGTATTCGGCGTCTTCGTGCTGACCCAACTGGTCAGCTGGTTCGCACCCCTGCTTATGAAAACAAGACTTTCGAGACCTTAGGGCGTTTGAGGCAACCATGGCAGCAGAATCCGCTTCGGGCTATATCCAGCACCACTTGCAGAACCTGACTTTCGGTCAGTTACCTACCGGCGGCTGGGGCTTTGCCCACACCGCAGCAGAAGCCAAAGCAATGGGCTTCTGGGCATTCCACGTCGATACTCTCGGGTGGTCGGTTGCGCTGGGTCTGATTTTCGTACTGCTTTTCCGCATGGCGGCCAAGAAGGCGACCTCCGGTCAGCCTGGCGGTCTGCAGAACTTCGTCGAAGTGATGGTTGAATTCGTCGATAGCGCCGTGAAGGACAGCTTCCACGGCCGTAGCCAGGTAGTTGCTCCACTGGCACTGACGGTTTTCGTCTGGGTGTTCATGATGAACGCCATCGACCTGATTCCGGTCGACTGGATTCCTCAACTGGCCATGCTGATTTCCGGCGATAAGCACATCCCGTTCCGTGCAGTGTCCACGACCGACCCGAACGCGACGCTGGCCATGGCCTTCTCTGTTTTCGCTCTGATCATTTTCTATAGCATCAAGATCAAGGGGCTCGGTGGCTTCCTCGGTGAACTGACCCTGCATCCGTTTGGCAGCAAGAACATTTTCCTGCAGATCCTGCTGATCCCGGTTAACTTCCTGCTCGAATTTGTGACCCTGATCGCCAAGCCGATCTCGCTGGCACTGCGTCTGTTCGGCAACATGTATGCCGGCGAGCTGGTGTTCATCCTGATCGCGGTGATGTTCGGCAGCGGCCTGCTGTGGCTCAGCGGTCTGGCTGTGGTGTTGCAATGGGCGTGGGCTGTATTCCACATCCTGATCATCACCCTGCAAGCGTTCATCTTCATGATTCTGACCATCATCTACCTGTCGATGGCGCACGAAGAAAACCATTAAGACCAGTCTCGACTAGTCTGATGTCCTTCCCGGTAAAACGGGAAGGGGCTCCTTACGGGGCATCTGAAACGATTTGTTTTACCGCTTTAATCTAAAAAACCTAAACCATACGACGTAAAAGTCGGGAGGAAAGATGGAAACTGTAGTTGGTCTAACCGCTATCGCTGTTGCACTGTTGATCGGCCTGGGCGCACTGGGTACCGCAATTGGTTTCGGCCTGCTGGGCGGCAAGTTCCTGGAAGGCGCAGCGCGTCAGCCAGAAATGGTTCCAATGCTGCAAGTTAAAATGTTCATCGTTGCCGGTCTGCTCGACGCCGTAACCATGATCGGTGTTGGTATCGCTCTGTTCTTCACCTTTGCGAACCCGTTCGTTGGTCAAATCGCTGGCTAATTACTCGGATCTTCCGGGTAATTTGGTGTGATGGACAACGTAACTGCGAGGTGTTGGCGTGAACATTAATGCGACCCTGATTGGCCAGTCCGTTGCGTTCCTGATTTTTGTACTGTTCTGCATGAAGTTCGTATGGCCTCCGGTCATTGCGGCATTGCACGAACGTCAAAAGAAGATCGCTGATGGTCTGGACGCTGCCAGCCGAGCAGCTCGCGACCTGGAGTTGGCCCAAGAGAAAGCGGGTCAGCAACTGCGCGAAGCGAAAGCTCAGGCAGCTGAAATCATCGAGCAAGCCAAGAAACGCGGTAATCAGATTGTCGAAGAGGCTGTTGAAAAAGCCCGTATCGACGCTGACCGTGTGAAGGTTCAGGCTCAGGCCGAGATCGAACAGGAACTGAACAGTGTCAAAGACGCGCTGCGTGCCCAAGTGGGCTTGCTGGCAGTCGGCGGCGCCGAGAAGATCCTGGGTGCCACAATCGATCAAAACGCGCACGCAGAGCTGGTTAACCAACTGGCTGCTGAAATCTAAGCGAGGGCGATCATGGCAGAACTGACCACGTTGGCCCGACCTTACGCTAAGGCGGCCTTCGAGCACGCTCAGGCCCACCAGCAACTGGCCAATTGGTCAGCCATGCTCGGCCTGGCTGCAGCGGTGTCGGAAGACGACACCATGCAGCGCGTGCTCAAGGCCCCGCGACTGACGAGCGCAGAAAAGGCCGCCACGTTTATTGACGTGTGCGGCGACAAGTTTGATGCCAAGGCACAGAACTTCATCCACGTCGTTGCCGAAAACGACCGTCTCCCGCTGTTGCCGGAGATCGCCGCTCTGTTCGACCTGTACAAGGCCGAACAAGAGAAGTCGGTAGACGTTGAAGTGACCAGTGCTTTCGCATTGAACCAAGAACAGCAAGACAAACTCGCCAAGGTTCTCAGTGCACGACTCAACCGGGAAGTGCGCCTGCAAGTTGCGGAGGACGCTGCCCTTATTGGTGGTGTCGTCATCCGCGCCGGCGACCTGGTTATCGATGGCTCGATTCGCGGCAAAATCGCGAAACTTGCCGAAGCATTGAAATCTTGAGTTTGAAGGGGCAGCAGAGCAATGCAGCAACTCAATCCTTCCGAAATAAGTGAAATTATCAAGGGCCGCATCGACAAGCTCGATGTGACCTCCCAAGCCCGTAACGAAGGCACTGTCGTCAGCGTATCTGACGGTATCGTGCGGATTCACGGTCTGGCCGACGTCATGTACGGCGAGATGATCGAGTTTCCGGGCGGCGTCTTCGGTATGGCCCTCAACCTGGAGCAAGACTCCGTAGGTGCCGTTGTATTGGGCGCATACCAGTCTCTGGCTGAAGGCATGAGCGCCAAGTGCACTGGCCGCATCCTGGAAGTTCCGGTTGGTAAGGAACTGCTGGGTCGCGTAGTCGACGCACTGGGTAACCCTGTTGACGGCAAAGGTCCACTGGGCAACACCGAGACCGACGCGGTCGAGAAAGTTGCTCCAGGCGTGATCTGGCGTAAGTCGGTAGACCAGCCTGTACAGACTGGCTACAAGGCTGTCGATGCCATGATCCCTGTCGGCCGTGGCCAGCGTGAGCTGATCATCGGTGACCGTCAGATCGGTAAAACCGCTCTGGCGATCGACGCGATCATCAACCAGAAGAACAGCGGCATTTTCTGCGTCTACGTAGCGATCGGTCAGAAACAATCGACCATCGCCAACGTGGTTCGCAAGCTGGAAGAAAACGGCGCCCTGGCCAACACGATCATCGTGGCTGCCAGTGCTTCGGAATCTCCTGCGCTGCAATTCCTGGCACCGTACTCCGGTTGCACCATGGGTGAATTCTTCCGCGACCGCGGTGAAGACGCGCTGATCGTTTATGACGATCTGTCCAAGCAAGCAGTGGCGTACCGCCAGATTTCCCTGCTGCTGCGCCGTCCACCAGGCCGCGAAGCTTACCCAGGCGACGTGTTCTATCTCCACTCCCGTCTGCTGGAGCGCGCATCCCGCGTTTCGGAAGAATATGTAGAGAAGTTCACCAACGGCGCAGTGACCGGCAAAACCGGTTCCCTGACCGCACTGCCGATCATCGAAACCCAGGCTGGCGACGTTTCCGCGTTCGTTCCGACCAACGTGATTTCCATCACCGACGGTCAGATCTTCCTGGAATCGGCCATGTTCAACTCGGGCATCCGCCCTGCAGTGAACGCCGGTGTTTCGGTATCCCGTGTGGGTGGTGCCGCTCAGACCAAGATCATCAAGAAGCTGTCCGGTGGTATCCGTACCGCTCTGGCTCAGTACCGTGAACTGGCGGCATTCGCCCAGTTCGCTTCTGACCTGGACGAAGCGACCCGTAAGCAACTTGAGCATGGTCAGCGCGTTACCGAGCTGATGAAGCAGAAGCAATACGCACCAATGTCGATCGCTGACATGGCGCTGTCGCTGTATGCCGCTGAGCGTGGGTTCCTGACTGACGTTGAAATCGCCAAGATCGGCAGCTTCGAGCAAGCGCTGATTGCTTTCTTCAACCGCGATCACGCCGATTTGATGGCGAAGATCAACGTGAAAGGTGACTTCAATGACGAAATCGACGCTGGCATGAAAGCCGGTATCGAGAAGTTCAAGGCCACCCAAACCTGGTAAGCCGCAGCGGGAGCCGCAAGGCTCCCGCTTGCTAACCTGATAGGTGTTACATGGCAGGCGCAAAAGAGATTCGCAGTAAGATTGCGAGCATCAAAAGCACGCAAAAGATTACCAGCGCCATGGAAAAAGTGGCGGTCAGCAAAATGCGCAAGGCACAAATGCGCATGGCTGCTAGCCGTCCTTATGCGGAGCGTATCCGCCAGGTAATTGGGCATCTGGCCAACGCCAACCCGGAATACCGCCACCCGTTCATGATCGACCGCGAAATCAAGCGTGTTGGTTATGTCGTAGTGAGCAGTGACCGTGGTCTGTGCGGCGGCTTGAACACCAACCTGTTCAAGGCCCTGGTCAAGGACATGGCGGTAAACCGCGAAAACGGCGTCGAGATCGATCTGTGTGTCGTTGGTAGCAAGGGTGCGGCCTTTTTCCGCAACTTCGGCGGTAACGTCGTTGCAGCTATCAGCCACCTGGGTGAAGAGCCGTCGATCAATGATCTGATCGGCAGCGTCAAGGTGATGCTGGATGCCTACCTGGACGGCCGTATTGACCGCCTGTCCGTGGTGTCCAACAAGTTCATCAACACCATGACGCAACAGCCTACCGTGGAGCAGTTGATTCCACTGGTGGCAACCCCGGATCAAGACCTCAAGCACCACTGGGACTATCTCTACGAACCGGATGCCAAGGAGCTGCTGGACGGCTTGATGGTCCGTTACGTGGAGTCACAGGTCTACCAGGCGGTGGTCGAGAACAACGCGGCTGAACAAGCTGCGCGGATGATCGCGATGAAGAACGCTACCGACAACGCCGGTGATTTGATCAGCGATTTGCAGCTGGTCTACAACAAGGCGCGTCAGGCTGCGATCACCCAAGAGATCTCGGAAATCGTCGGCGGCGCTGCCGCGGTTTAACGGTTCAAATATTCAGAGGATCCAGCTATGAGTAGCGGACGTATCGTTCAAATCATCGGCGCCGTTATCGACGTGGAATTTCCACGCGACAGCGTACCGAGCATCTACAACGCGCTGACAGTTCAAAGCGCGGCCGGGACCACTCTGGAAGTTCAGCAGCAGCTGGGCGACGGCGTGGTTCGTACCATTGCGATGGGTTCCACCGAAGGCTTGAAGCGCGGTCTGGACGTTATCGACTCCGGCGCAGCCATCTCCGTACCGGTCGGTAAAGCGACTCTGGGCCGGATCATGGACGTTCTGGGCAACCCGATCGACGAAGCTGGTCCAATCGCTACTGAAGAGCGTTGGGGCATTCACCGTCCAGCGCCTTCGTTCGCTGAACAAGCAGGCGGCAACGACCTGCTGGAAACCGGCATCAAGGTTATCGACCTGGTTTGCCCGTTCGCCAAAGGCGGTAAAGTCGGTCTGTTCGGTGGTGCCGGTGTAGGCAAAACCGTAAACATGATGGAACTGATCCGTAACATCGCCATCGAGCACAGCGGTTATTCCGTGTTCGCCGGTGTGGGTGAGCGTACTCGTGAGGGTAACGACTTCTACCACGAGATGAAGGATTCCAACGTTCTGGACAAAGTGGCACTGGTTTACGGTCAGATGAACGAGCCGCCGGGTAACCGTCTGCGCGTAGCACTGACCGGCCTGACCATGGCCGAGAAGTTCCGTGACGAAGGTAACGACGTTCTGCTGTTCGTCGACAACATCTATCGTTACACCTTGGCCGGTACTGAAGTATCCGCACTGCTGGGCCGTATGCCTTCGGCAGTAGGTTACCAGCCGACCCTGGCTGAAGAGATGGGCGTTCTGCAAGAACGTATCACTTCGACCAAGGAAGGTTCGATCACTTCGATCCAAGCGGTATACGTACCTGCGGATGACTTGACCGACCCGTCGCCAGCGACCACCTTCGCCCACTTGGACGCTACCGTCGTTCTGTCCCGTGACATCGCTTCCCTGGGTATCTACCCAGCGGTAGACCCACTGGATTCGACTTCGCGCCAGCTGGACCCGAACGTGATCGGCCAGGACCACTACGACACCGCTCGCGGCGTTCAGTACGTTCTGCAGCGTTACAAAGAACTGAAGGACATCATTGCGATCCTGGGTATGGACGAGCTGTCGGAAGCCGACAAGCAGTTGGTAAACCGTGCTCGTAAGATCCAGCGCTTCTTGTCGCAGCCGTTCTTCGTGGCTGAAGTCTTCACCGGTGCATCGGGTAAATACGTTTCCCTGAAAGACACCATTGCTGGCTTCAAAGGCATCCTCAACGGTGACTACGACCACCTGCCAGAACAAGCGTTCTACATGGTTGGCGGCATCGAAGAAGCGATCGAGAAAGCCAAGAAACTGTAATCCCGGCGCCCGGCAACGGGCGCTAATTTAGGTTGAGGCAATCAGATGGCTATGACAGTCCATTGCGACATCGTCAGTGCGGAAGGAGAAATCTTTTCCGGCCTGGTCGAGATGGTGGTTGCGCACGGTGCACTGGGTGATCTTGGTATCGCCCTGGGTCACGCGCCGCTGATCACTAATCTCAAGCCGGGCCCGATCCGCCTGATCAAGCAGGGCGGGGAAGAGGAGGTGTATTACATCTCCGGCGGTTTCCTCGAGGTTCAGCCGAACATGGTCAAGGTGCTTGCCGACACTGTGCAACGTGCTGCCGACCTGGACGAAGCCGCAGCTTTGGAAGCCGTCAAGGCTGCCGAGAAGGCTCTGCACGACAGAGGCGGTGAGTTCGACTACGGTGCTGCTGCCGCACGTCTGGCCGAGGCTGCAGCTCAGCTGCGCACCGTCCAGCAGATCCGCAAGAAGTTCGGCCACTAAGGCTGCACTTATTGTGTGATTGATTAAAAAGGGTAGCCTCGGCTACCCTTTTTTCTTTTCCGATTTTTACAACCCGGTCGCAGCCGCTGACCACCCAGGATTGGTAGCCAGTCATGTCTCTTGAAATCGTTATTCTCGCTGCAGGCCAAGGCACGCGTATGCGTTCCGCTTTGCCGAAGGTTTTGCACCCGATTGCCGGCAACTCCATGCTCGGTCATGTTATCCACAGCGCCCGGCAACTTGATCCACAGCGCATTCACGTCGTGATCGGTCATGGTGCCGACGCCGTGCGCGAACGCTTGGCGGCGGATGATCTGAATTTCGTCCTGCAGGATAAACAGTTGGGTACCGGTCACGCCGTTGCTCAAGCAGTGCCGTTCATTCAGTCCGACACCGTGCTGGTGCTCTACGGTGATGTGCCGTTGATCGAGGTCGAAACCCTGCAGCGCCTGCTCAAGCAGGTGGGTCCGCAGCAGTTGGGCTTGCTGACTGTCGAACTGGATGACCCGACCGGTTACGGCCGCATTGTTCGTGATGCTGCCGGCAAGGTTGCGGCCATCGTCGAACAGAAAGATGCCAATGAAGCCGAACGCAAAATCACCGAAGGTAATACCGGCATTCTGGCGCTGCCTTTTGCCCGTCTTGGCGAATGGATGAGCCGTCTCTCCAATAACAACGCCCAGGGCGAGTACTACCTGACCGACATCATTGCCATGGCAGTGAGCGATGGTCTGGTGGTGGCCACCGAGCAACCGCACGACGCCATGGAAGTGCAGGGTGCCAACGACCGCAAGCAGCTTTCCGAACTGGAACGGCATTATCAATTGCGCGCCGGTCGTCGTTTGATGGCTCAAGGTGTGACGCTGCGCGACCCGGCTCGTTTCGACGTGCGTGGAGACGTGACCGTAGGCCGCGATGTATTGATTGATATCAACGTGATCCTCGAAGGCAAGGTGGTAATCGAAGATGACGTGGTGATCGGCCCGAACTGCGTGATCAAGGACAGCACCCTGCGCAAAGGCGTGGTCATCAAGGCCAACAGCCATATTGAAGGTGCCATTCTGGGTGAAGGCAGCGATGCCGGCCCGTTCGCGCGTCTGCGTCCAGGTACCGTGCTGGAGGCCCGGGCGCATGTGGGTAACTTCGTCGAGTTGAAAAACGCGCACTTGGGCGAAGGCGCCAAGGCCGGTCACCTGGCTTATCTGGGCGATGCCGAAGTGGGCGCGCGTACCAACATCGGTGCCGGTACCATCACCTGCAACTATGACGGCGCCAATAAGTGGAAAACCGTGTTGGGCGAAGATGTGTTCATTGGTTCCAACAACTCGTTGGTAGCACCTGTGGATATCTTGGACGGTGCGACCACGGCGGCCGGTTCGACCATTACCTCGGCTGTGGATAAATCCCAGTTGGCCATCGGGCGTGCTCGTCAGAAGAACATCGACGGCTGGAAGCGGCCGGAGAAGATCAACAAGAGCTAAGTTATCCACATATGGGTGATCGTCTGAAGTTATTCACAGGCTGATCTATCGTATTCGCGGGCAAGTCGGATCGCCGATCCAACTTGCCCGCGATGCTTTTATCCACAGCTCTTTTTATCGCATGGCGCTTGACGAAGTTTCGCTGATAGGTTTTGATTGCTTCCGTTATCTTTCGAAACGAAACTTACCAGCTCATGTCGAAGCGCAACACACCTCAGCGTCGTCACAACATCCTCGCCTTGCTCAATGAGCAGGGCGAAGTCAGTGTGGATGAGTTGGCCAAGCGCTTCGAAACGTCGGAGGTTACGATTCGCAAGGATCTGGCGGCGCTTGAAAGCAATGGTCTGTTGCTGCGTCGTTACGGCGGAGCGATCACCATGCCTCAAGAGCTGGTCGCGGACCTTGGTCAGCCGGTTTCAAAATACAAACAAGCCATCGCCCGTGCCGCCGTCGCGCGGATTCGCGAGCATGCGCGGATCATTATCGACAGTGGTAGTACCACCGCTTCCATGATCCCGGAACTCGGGCAGCAACCCGGCCTGGTGGTGATGACCAACTCGCTGTATGTCGCCAATGCCCTGAGCGAGCTTGAGCACGAACCGGTGCTGTTGATGACCGGTGGTACCTGGGACCCGCATTCCGAGTCCTTTCAGGGGCAGGTTGCCGAGCAGGTACTACGCTCCTACGACTTCGACCAGCTGTTTATCGGCGCCGATGGCATCGATCTGGTTCGCGGTACAACCACCTTCAACGAACTGCTCGGGCTGAGCCGGGTCATGGCCGAAGTCGCCCGCGAAGTGGTCGTGATGGTGGAGGCCGACAAGATCGGCCGCAAGATTCCCAACCTGGAGCTGCCCTGGAGCAGTGTCCATACCCTTATTACCGATGAACGCCTGCCGCTTGAGGCTCGCGATCAGATTCAGGCCCGCGGCATCAATTTGATTTGCGCGGCTGTCAGTCAGGAGAAATAGCATGTGTGGAATTGTCGGCGCAGTCGCAGAACGTAACATCACCGCCATCCTCGTCGAAGGCCTGAAGCGTCTGGAATACCGTGGGTATGACAGCGCTGGTGTGGCGGTCTACACCAACGATGAAAAACTCGAGCGCCTGCGTCGTCCGGGCAAGGTCAGTGAGTTGGAGCAGGCACTGACCACCGAGCCGCTGGTCGGTCGTCTGGGCATCGCCCACACGCGCTGGGCCACCCATGGCGCACCGTGCGAGCGCAATGCTCACCCGCATTTCTCCGGTGACTTGGCAGTAGTGCACAACGGCATCATCGAAAACCACGAAGCCCTGCGTGAACAACTCAAGGCTTTGGGCTACGTGTTCACCTCGGACACCGACACCGAAGTCATCGCCCACCTGCTGAACCACAAACTCAAGGATCTGCGCGACCTGACCGTAGCCCTCAAGGCGACCGTCAAAGAGTTGCACGGTGCTTACGGCCTGGCAGTGATCAGCTCGAAGCAACCGGATCGTCTGGTCGCAGCCCGCAGCGGCAGCCCGCTGGTGATCGGCCTGGGTCTGGGGGAAAACTTCCTGGCGTCCGACCAGTTGGCCCTGCGTCAGGTCACTGACCGCTTCATGTACCTGGAAGAAGGCGATATCGCTGAAATCCGCCGCGACAGCGTGCAGATCTGGGACGTTGACGGCAAGGCTGTCGAGCGCGAAGCCGTGCAGTATCGCGATGGTGCCGAAGCCGCTGAAAAGGGCGAGTTCCGCCACTTCATGCTCAAGGAAATCCACGAGCAACCATCCGTGGTGCAGCGCACCCTGGAAGGTCGCCTGAGCCAGAACCAGGTACTGGTACAGGCATTCGGCCCACAGGCTGCCGAGCTGTTCGCCAAAGTACGCAATGTACAGATCGTCGCGTGCGGCACCAGTTACCACGCCGGCATGGTCGCGCGTTACTGGCTCGAAGAGCTGGCCGGGATTCCTTGCCAGGTCGAAGTCGCCAGCGAATTCCGCTACCGCAAGGTAGTGGTGCAGCCGGACACCCTGTTCGTGACCATTTCCCAGTCCGGCGAAACCGCCGACACCCTGGCCGCGTTGCGCAACGCCAAGGAACTGGGCTACCTCGCCAGCCTGGCGATCTGCAACGTCGGCATCAGCTCGCTGGTGCGTGAATCCGATCTGACCCTGTTGACCCAGGCCGGTCGCGAAATCGGTGTGGCATCGACCAAAGCCTTCACCACGCAATTGGTTGGCCTGTTGTTGCTGACGCTTTCCCTGGGCCAGGTTCGTGGCACCTTGGCCGAAGGTGTCGAAGCAACGCTGGTCGAAGAACTGCGTCGTTTGCCGACCCGTCTGGGCGAAGCGCTGGCCATGGACAGCACCGTGGAAAAAATCTCCGAGCTGTTCGC
The DNA here is from genome assembly GCF_056402255.1 of Pseudomonas sp. P4_B4. Taxonomy (NCBI): domain Bacteria; kingdom Pseudomonadati; phylum Pseudomonadota; class Gammaproteobacteria; order Pseudomonadales; family Pseudomonadaceae; genus Pseudomonas; species Pseudomonas sp. P4_B4. The sequence continues at coordinate 348,912 of NZ_JBFUHS010000001.1, read as the reverse complement.
CGAGAAACACCACACGCTGTTCCTCGGCCGTGGCGCGCAGTTCCCGGTGGCGATGGAAGGGGCACTCAAGCTCAAGGAAATTTCCTACATCCACGCTGAAGCCTATCCGGCCGGCGAGCTGAAACACGGCCCGTTGGCGCTTGTGGATAACGACATGCCAGTGGTGACCGTGGCGCCAAACAACGAACTGCTGGAGAAGCTGAAGTCCAACCTTCAGGAAGTCCGCGCCCGCGGTGGCCAGTTGATCGTCTTCGCTGACGAGAAGGCCGGCATGACCAACGGTGAAGGCACCCACGTGGTGCACATGCCGCACATCCACGACATCCTGTCGCCGATTCTCTACACCATCCCGCTGCAACTGCTGTCGTACTACGTCGCCGTGCTCAAAGGCACCGACGTTGACCAGCCGCGCAACCTGGCGAAATCGGTCACTGTGGAATAAGTTATCCACAGGTGAGTTGAGCTGTTTGTGCTTAAGAACTATTTGAGACCATCAGCTCAACACGGTTGAGGGGCGGCAAAGTTCGCCTCCGTCGGCGATTAGACGGACTACTCTGGTGCTGGCTGCGATCGGTGCCAGCGCTACACCGTCCGAAAGCCCTGACATCAGAACCGAGGTCCGATCCTTAGCCGGATCACACAGGAAACCGGTACAGCCCCTGTTATCAAAGTATTGGCCTGAGCAGATCTGTTCATGTCGAGCAGATTCGGGTCGATCCTTGGACTCCGGCATCATGAAAGGCCACTCCGTTTGTAAGTACAACGAGGCACATTAGTGCGCAAACGCTTTAGGGTATTTATCCAGGTAGGCATCATTGAGTTGCGTATCTTGGGAGCGCATGAAAAGTCTAAAGTCCGGTACCAATAGGACCAGCAGTGATAACAGCAGCACCATGATGCCCAGCAGCGTAATTGTCAGTGTGATTCCCAGATAAGAGATCAGGGCGGTCATCGCGAAACTGCCGAGGGGGCTAGCCGCTGCAGACAGAAATGAAACCGTGGCAAAAATCCGGTTGCGATGGAGCGTGGGCGTCGCCAGCAATCTCACCGCAGAGGTAGGAGTATTGATCAACATCAGGCCGATGCCGCCGCAGAAAAAGGCCGCTGGTACGATCAACGACGATGAAATAGTGCCAACCACCACTAGGTTGCCTCCCAGTAGTGCAAAACCTGCGGAGACGCACATGTCACGAGGGACCCGTTCGGATAACCACCCGATGATTTTGTAACTTCCCGCCAAAATGCCCAGCCCGAAGCACGAATCCAGAAGACCAATGTAAGTGACCGGATACTGGATGACGTCCTTTACGTACAGTGGGATCAAGATAGTGAAAAATGGAAACAGCGCGAAATTGATCAGCATCGCAATGATGGCCAGGTAAAATTCGACTTTCACGCCATAAACCACTTTGAAACCTGAAAAGATCATGCTGAAGCCACTTGCACGTGGTGTTTTTTCGCATGGGTCAACTGCACCGATGTGGCTCGGGATGGTTGCAATCAATGCCCCGGCGATGAGAATTGCAAAAAAATCGGTGGCAAAGGCCATAGTGATACCGACCCCGTAAATCAACCCACTGGCCAGTACCGGTCCCAGAAGAATAGAAAAAGACGACATCACACTTTTGGTCCGAAAGGCCAAGGAGACTTTATCGTCGTCTGCAAACAAAGGAATGATCGACGCCTGGAGAGGGTCACGAACGCCGACGATCGCACTGCTGAGCATCATCAGCACGCCAACCGCCCAAGGGTTGAAAGACTCCGTGGCGGACAGTACCGCCATCAATAACGCGGTCAGCAGGCTGATCCATGAGGTCAGTTTGATGATGAGGATTTTGTTGTACTTGTCGCCCAGCCATCCCAGCAGGGGTTTGGCTAACACTTCCGCCGCGATGGAACAGGCAATCATGTTGGCGAAGTAGGTCGCAGAGCCTGTTACCTGCAGGGCCCACCAAGCCACCGCCAGTTGATTGCACCGTCCACCCAGAGTGATCAGCAAATAGCTGAATTGCAGTTTCAGCAGGCGCCGGTCGATATCGGGAAGACCCCAAGTAGTACCTGAAAAATTTCCATTCATGGATGTATCTTTGATCCAGATAGGGGCGACGGCACAAGCAGGATGTTCAAGAATCTTTTTTTTACGGATGCAGCCTTCACTGACTAGAGAGTTTTCTTACAGTAACTGGATGGGCCCGAGGAATGTGAGGGGGGGCTTTTCTAGCATATTCAAGACACTTTCCTGGTTCGTACCGTGTTATTAACCGGGCTGACCTCCTTCAGGTGTCGGCTTGGCGACATGGCGACGCTGGCGCCGCGTGTCCAGCAGATGGACCATGACGCAGGCGTACAAGGTCACCAGAATGAACAGGCCCATGCGGATGGCAAAGGCGGTGTAGACATCCTTGCCCGCGGCACTGTCCTGTACCGACTGGCCGAGCAGAATGATCAGGGTCGCCAGGCTGTTGAGCCAGAAACTCGGTGGTTGTCGGGTCCGGGCCAGGCCATAGAGCTTTCTGGCCGCCAGTAAACCGAACAGCAACATCCACAGAAAGAACATCCACAGGTTGACGAACAGGCTCAGCGCACACCAGAAAAGAATCGCCATCAGGCCACCGAGCAGGGTCGAGCCGAGCAATTCCTGGCCGGCGGTGCGGGCGCTGGTCGCGCAGCTTTGTTGGCCGAGGCTGACGGCTTTCATGATGATCGGCAGGTAACTGGCCGGGTCGATCATGGCCAGCAGGAAAGTCGGCAGCACCACCAGCGTGGCACGTAGCGCCAGCCAACCGCTTTCGGTTGGCGTAAGGCTCGGGCCGGGTTTGGCCGCAGGGGCGCTGGCGGGGTCGGGAAATAGCCAATGGCTGATGGTCAGCGTCGTGACGGCGAGGAACAGGCCCTTGACCAGGGCCACGATCACCTCAAGCGCCAGGGCGAATTCGGTGGTTCCCGCCGAACTGATCAAGGTCAGGCCCACCACCAGGAAAGTCGCCACCAGCGGGTTGCCGCCGCGCAGGCCATAACCGAAGGCCAGGAACAGGCACAGTCCGACCAGCAACACGCCACTGAACGGGTAGTAACGCAGTAGGGGAATGAGCAGCAGGCCGGTCCCGGTGGTCAGCATAAGGATCAGGATCAGGCCCAGGCTGGCCTTGAACGGCAATGGCCGGTTCATCGCTGCCAGCATCATCAGCGCCAGCATCGGCGAGAGGAACGGGATGGGCAGGGCCAGGCCGAAGCTTGCCGCCAGGCACAGCGCCGTACCGAAGCTCAGGCGCAGGGCGCGCTGAACCCGGGCCGGACGCTCAATACGCATAGGACATCCAGCTCATAACGCGCAGGAACAGGCGACCCAGAATATTCAGCGGATTACTTTCACTCGGGAACGCCATGACTTCAGCCTGACCGCCGGACCGGATGCCTTGCGGGCCGGTCAACTCTCCGGGCTCGAACTCGATGATGACCGGAAAGCGCTGGGCAGGGCGCAACCAATCGCGGCTGTTCTCCACTTTCGGCAGGCTGCCCGGCTGTGTGGTCTGGCCGATGTCGACGCCATAGCCAACGCTGCGCACATGGCCTTTGAAAATCTCCCCCGGCAACGCGTCGAGAACGATCGACACCGGTGTACCTGGCTTGACGTCGCCCAGATTGTTTTCGGTCATGTCGGCGCTGATCCACACATCGTGGATGGCGATCAGGGTCATCACCGGAGCACCGGCGGCGGCGAACTGGCCGACATCGGTGCGCAGATCGGTGATCAGGCCGGCGGAGCGCGCGTGGACCTTGGTATTGCTCAAGTCCAGCTCGGCCTTTTCAAGGTTGCTCGCGGCGCTGAGCAACTGGGCGTTTTCGCCTTCGTTACCGCCCTGTTGTTCGCGTGCACGTTGCACTTCGGCCTTGGCCGCGGCGACCTGGCTGATGGATTCTTCCAGGGTGGCGCGGGATATTTCCAGGCGTCGCAGCGAGATGGTGCCCGGGTCTTCGCTGTACAGGCGTTCAAGCCGCTGGATGTCTTGGCGTGCCTTGAGCTCGTTGGCCTGGGATGCACGCAGGGACGCTTGCTTGGAGTCGACGCCGGCGGTGTTGGCGCCCACCTGGCGACGGGTCGACTCAAGGTCGGCGCGGGCGCGATCGACGGCAATCTGGTACTGCTCCGGATTGACTTCAAACAGCAACTCGCCGGTCTTGACGTCCTGGTTGTTGCGTACATGCACCTTGATCACCCGGCCGGATACCTCAGCGGCCACCGGCACAATGAAGGCCTGCACCCGTGCCTGTTGCGTGTAGGGGGTGTAACGGTCGGCCATCAGGTACCAGACCAGGCTCAGGATGATCAGCAGCACCACCCAGTTGATCGCTTTTTTCGCAGGGTCGGCGGCGGGTGCCGGGGCTTTCTCGTCGACCGGTTGTTGGCTGTCAGTCATGGGCACTTTCCTTCGGTTCGTCGAGCAGATCGCCCCAATCGGTCCGTTGTTGCATCTGTTGGCGGGTGGCCGGGTCGATCATCGGCTGGTCGCTGTACCAGCCACCGCCCAGGGCCTTGTACAGGGCGATCAGGCTGTTGACCGCGGTGCCACGGTTGACCAGGTAGATATCCTGCTGGGCAAACAGGGCCCGCTGGGCATCCAACACGCGCTGGAAGTCGGAATAGCCTTCGCGGTACTGGGCATTGGCCAGGGTTACCGAACGTTCGGCGGCCACCGAGGCTTCGCTGAGGATTTGGTCGCGCTCCAGCGCCTTGATCAAGCCGGTCGCGGCATCGTCGGCCTCACGCGCCGCCTGGCGCACGCTGTCCTGGTAGATAACGATCAATTGCTGCAAGCGCGCATCCTGCACGCGAACGTTGTTGGTGATCCGGCCGTGGTCGAAGATATCCCAGCGCAGGCTGGGGCCGGCCACGAAGTCGAGGGTATTGGGTGCAGCGTTGAGCGAGTTGGCGGACCAGACGATGCTGCCCAGCAGGCTGATGGAGGGGTACAGGTCGGACTCCGCCACACCGATCAATGCCGATTGCGCCGCCACTTGCAGTTCGGCAGCACGAACATCGGGACGCCGCACCAGCAGGTTGGCCGGCACATCCTGCAAGACCGCGGTATCGAGCAGCGGCACTAAGCCGGTGTTGCGATTGAGGTCAGGGATCGAGCCGGGTGGCTGGCCGATCAGGGTAGACAGCGCATTGCGCAAGCTCGCCACCTGGCTCTCGAAATCCGGGATGGTACTCAGGGTGCCCAGGTACTGGGTCTTGGCTTGTTGCAGGTCGAGTTCTGCTTCGGCCCCACTGTTGAACAGGCGCTCGGTGATCTCGTAGCTGCGCTTTTGCAATTTGGCGTTACTGCGGGCGATGGCCAGGCGCGCCTCGGCGGTGCGCAAGGCGTAGTAGTTTTGCGCCAGTTGCGCGTGCAACAGCACCAAGGCATTTTCATAGTTGGCCTGGGCGGCAAACCAGGAGGCGTCGGCTGACTCGATGGCACGGCTGAAACGCCCCCAGAAATCCAGCTCCCAGCCGATATCGAAGCCGACGCTGTGTTGCCAGAAATGCGTGTCCTGGGGGTTGCTGCCGCCCGATTGCTTACGGTTCAGGTACAGGCTGTCGGCGCTGGCCTGTTGCAATTGCGGGTAGCGGCCGGCCAGTGCGATGCCCAATTGTGCGCGGGACTCCATGACCCGCAGGCCAGCGACGTGCAGGTCGGGGTTGTGGGCGTCAGCTTCGGCCATCAAATGGTCCAGCACCGGGTCGTTGAATACGCGCCACCATTGGCGGCTGTCAGGTTGCGCGTGTTGTTGGCCGGCGATCTCCAGGGCCGGGCTGTTCCAGTGATCGACCCAGGGCTGGGCCGGCGACTGGAAATCCGGGCCCAGTTGCACGCAGCCCCCCAGAACGACGGTGCCACAGAGCAGAAGCCGGCTGATGCGAGCAGGGCGTGGCATCAAGCGCAAACTCCTCAAACAGGACGCTGGTCGTTCATTGCCTCTGTCTTCGGTGTCTCGTTCAACGCCTCGATCTCGGGTGTCTCGTTCATTGCCTCGACAGTCGGTTGGTCCTGGACCCACTGCCAGAACAGCTGGTAGCCCACCGCCAGCGCAACCGGCCCGATGAACAAACCGATGAAGCCGCCGCTTACCATGCCGCCGAGGGCGCCAATCAGAATCACCGGCATGGGTACATCGACGCCACGACCCAGCATCAACGGCTTGAGGACGTTGTCGGCCATCCCGGCGATCAGGCTGTAGATGCCAAACACGACGGTGCCCAAGGTGGTGCCGTCGGTGGCGAAGACATACGCTATCACCGGAAGAGTCACCAGCAGCACCGGCAATTGCATGATCCCCATCAGCAGCGCCACCATGGCCAGCAGCCCGGCACCGGGGACGCCCATGAGCACGAAGCCCACGCCAACCAGCAACATCTGAATGAACGCGATGCCCACCACGCCCTGGGCGACCGCGCGGATGGTTGCAGTGCAGAGTTCGGTAATGCGAGGGCCACGCTCTGGACCGGAAAGGCGCGAGGTGATGGCCATGGCGCTTCTTTCGCCGTTTTCGCCATAGGCCATGAGCACGCCGGCAATGATCAGGGCGCCGATGAACAACAGAAAGCCCACGCCAACGTCGGCCATTTTGCCCAACAAGGTCAGGCCGACGGACTTGATATAGGGCATCACCTTCATCACCACGCTGCTCATGTCGGTGGCAGCCTGCATCCAGTAGCCGTAGAGCGGCTTGCCAATGAGCGGCAGGGAAGCGATTTTTTCGCTGGGGAGCGGAATCTGCATAGTATCGGACTTGAGGATCGCCAGGGTGCCCTGGACCGATTCACTGATCGAGGTGCCCAGCAAGTAGATCGGCACCATCAGCAAGGCCAGGGAGACCACCACGATCAGGGTGGCGGCGCGACCGTCCTTGTTGACCAGCTTGCGTTTGATGAGCGCATGCAGCGGATACAGGGTGATGGCCAGAATCATTGCCCAGAGCATGAGGTTGAGGAAGGGGTGGAAGATCTGGAAGCAGAACAGTACCAGCACCGTAATCAGCCCGGCGCGAATCAGTACGTCGAGCAAACCACCGGACAGTGCTCTAGCGGAAATGTTAGTGCGCAACATTATCGAACTCCTTGCTGTGTCACACAGGTTGGCCAGCCAGTTCAAGTTCAACTCTTCCCTACTAAGTGAATCCTTGAAGCAAGATCCACGGACAGCCGTCCAAGCGTTAACAACCCAATAACGCCTTACTTCAAGTAGGGAAAATTTCAACGAGGTACCTACCAAATACTCAATAGGTAACAGGGTGGTTTGTAGTATAGGAGCAGTCGTATATTCCGCCTGTTTATGCAGGCTGGAATTCTGCCGCAGTTGATAGATACCGCTGACGAGCCCTTGCCTGGAAACGGTTTGGAAGCTGAGCCAATGGCTCTTTTTCTCTACCGGGCATTAGCCGTTGCAGCGGGCTGATCCGGATAATTGCGAACAGTCGCACCCGTCGCAAGAAAATAATCCTCAATAATTATCAATAATCCCCGGTCCGTTTTTTGAGGTTTGTGACACGCTTGGTTTTTACGGCGCAGGCGCTAGAGTGCAGTAGCCCATTGATTTACCTGATGTCAGGCGTCCAACTATGTTGTTGAACATTTGCGCTTAACATTCCGGCCTTTGGTTGCGATTTATCTATCTGAAATGAGGACAGTCCCATGGACCGCTTCCAGGAAATGCAGGTCTTCGCTGCTGTCGCCAAGGAGCAGGGTTTTTCGGCGGCGGCGCGGCGTTTGGGTCTGTCGGCGGCCAGCGTGACCCGAGCGGTGGCGGCGCTGGAGAAGCGGATTGGCACACAATTGCTCACACGTACCACGCGCAGCGTGTACTTGAGCGAGGCCGGTCAGCGATATCTGGAGGACTGTCGGAGAATTCTCGCCGAGGTGCAGGAAGCCGAGGATTCGGCAGCGGGCAGCCATATCCATCCCCGTGGGCAACTGACCATCACCGCACCGGTCTTGTTTGGCGAGCTGTTTGTCACGCCGTTGATGGTGAATTATCTGACGCAATTCCCCGAGGTCTGCATCAACGCGCTGCTGGTGGACCGGGTGGTGAGCGTGGTCGAGGAGGGCGTCGATGTGGCGATTCGCATCGGCGAACTCCCCGACAGCAACCAGCATGCGATCCGCGTGGGTGAGGTGCGGCGGGTGATCTGCGCCTCGCCACAGTTACTGGCTAGCCATGGTCGGCCCAGGCATCCCCGGGAACTGGCCCGGGCGCCGATTATTGCGACCTCGGCTATCGGCCAACTCAGGAGTTGGCCATTCATTGAAGGCGGCGAAACCCTGAGTGTCCGGGCTGAACCACGACTGGTGGTGACGGCCAATCAGGCGGCCATCACAGCAGCCTGTCTGGGGTTGGGGTTCACGCGGGTGCTGTCTTATCAAGTGGCGAGCAAGGTGGCCGCCGGTGAGCTGGAAATCATTCTGGCCGACTTCGAACTGCCGCCGTTGCCCATCCATGTGGTCTATCAGGGCGGGCGCAAGGCGCCGGCCCGTGTGCGTAGTTTTGTCGATTTCGCGGTGAAGACCCTGCGCGAGCATCCGGCGCTCAAGCGTTGAATTATTTCACCTGCTGAAATAATGGATTGCGTTGGCTGGTGATTCTGTTGTTTTGGATGTGAGTAGAAGATACGACCCATCTCTCTCCTGAACAGCACCACTCACCCGAGGCGTCGACCATGCAAGCGATCAAACTCTACAACTTCCCACGTTCCGGCCACGCTCATCGTGTCGAGTTGATGCTGTCCCTGCTGAAACTGCCGACTGAATTGATCTTCGTTGACCTCGCCAAGGGCGAACACAAGCAACCGGCGTTCCTCGCGCTCAATGCTTTCGGTCAGGTGCCGGTGATTGATGATCAGGGCGTGGTGTTGGCCGATTCCAACGCGATTCTGGTTTATCTGGCGCAAAAGTACGGCAACGGTCGCTGGCTACCGGCTGATCCGGTAGGGGCCGCCAAGGTCCAGCGCTGGTTGTCGGTGGCTGCCGGTCCGATTGCCTTCGGCCCTGCCCGGGCAAGATTGATCACTGTGTTTGGCGCGCCTTACAACGCTGCAGAAGTGATTGCCTACGCCCATACCGTGCTCAAAGTGATCGATCACGAACTGGCCGATACGCCGTATCTGGCCGGCACTGAACCGACGATTGCCGACGTCGCCGCCTACAGCTACATCGCCCACGCGCCTGAGGGCAATGTGTCGCTGGACGAGTACACCAACATTCGTGCCTGGCTGGCCCGCGTCGAAGCCTTGCCGGGGTTTGTCGGTATGCCGCGCACCGTCGCCGGTCTGCAAAAAACCGCCTGATGCTGGCGGCCCGGTGTTGCCGGGTCGCCCCGTTCTGCGCCAGTGGCGCAAGGGAGCAGCCGTATGGACCGTTCACCCTGGCATGCCGGCGAGAAACAACTGCAGGCGCATGTGGGCGTTGCCGAACGAATGGAGGCGTTCGGTCGTAAGGTGATTCGCAGCGAGATGCCGGACCAGCACCGCACGTTCTATCAGCAATTGCCATTCATGCTGTACGCAGCGGTGGATGCCGACGGCCACCCCTGGGCCAGTATCCTTGAAGGTCAGCCCGGTTTCGCCCACTCGCCAGAACCGGGCCTGCTGCAATTTCGCAGCTTGCCAGCCTTTGATGATCCCGCGCAGTTGAGCGACGGTTCGGCCATCGGACTGTTGGGCATCGAGCTGCACACCCGCCGCCGCAACCGCATCAATGGGCATGTCCGTGCCATGACCACGGATGGTTTCGGGGTGACGGTGGATCAGTCCTTCGGCAATTGTCCGCAGTACATTCAGTTGCGCAAGTTTCGTTCGGTACCGCTGGCTGATCCCTCGACGCGTGTCGCCCAGCATTTCAGCGAACTGGATGACACGGCCAAAGCCATGATCGCCGAGTCGGACACGTTCTTCGTTGCCAGTTATGTGGATGTCGACGGTGAGCGCTCGGTGGATGTTTCTCACCGCGGCGGTCAGGCCGGTTTCGTACAGGTGGAAGGCAATCGCCTGACCATTCCGGACTTCGCCGGCAACCTGCATTTCAACACCTTGGGCAACCTGCTGCTCAAACCCCGGGCCGGGTTGTTGTTCATCGATTTCAATACCGGTGATTTGCTGCAGCTCAGTGGACGCACCGAAATCATCCTGGAAGGCCCTCAGGTAGAGGCGTTCCAGGGGGCCGAGCGCCTGTGGACAATCGATGTCGAGCAGGTGGTACGTCGCCCGGCCGCCCTGGCGTTGCGCTGGCGCTTCGACGGTGTTTCACCCACCAGTTTGCTCACCGGCACTTGGGAGCAGGCCAAGGCGCGTTTGCAGGCCAAGGCCCTGGGTGATCAATGGCGGCCATTGCGGGTGGCGCGGATTGAAGCGCAAAGCCACAGCATTCGCTCGATTTACCTGGAGCCCGCCGACGGAGCCGGGTTGCCACTGTTCCAGGCCGGGCAGCATTTGCCATTGCGCTTCAACATTGACGGCGATGTGCATATCCGCACCTACAGTTTATCGAGCGCGCCGTCCGATGATTTTTTCCGCATCAGCGTGAAGCGTGACGGGCGGGTGTCTACATATTTGCATGAGCAGATTCGTGTCGGCGACCTGTTGGAGGCGCGGGCGCCGCAAGGGCATTTCACCGTGGCGCCTCATGAGCGTCGGCCTTTGGTGTTGCTGGCGGCCGGGGTCGGCATCACGCCGCTGTTGTCGATGCTGCGGGAAGTGGTTTACCAGGGATTGCGCACCCGCCGTATCCGGCCGACATGGTTCATCCAGAGTTCACGCACGTTGGCCGACCAGCCGTTTCGCCGGGAGCTGGATCGCTTGCTTGAGGATGCCGGGGACGCGGTGCGGGTGGTGCGCTTACTCAGTCAACCGGAACCCGAGGCGGTACAAGGAGAGGACTTCGACCTCAGTGGACGGATCGACGTCGCGCTGCTCAAGGATCTGCTGACAGTCGAGGACTACGATCAGCTGGATTTTGTCGTCTGTGGTCCCGGGAGTTTTACCCAGGCGCTGTACGACGGCTTGCGCGAGTTGGACATTCGCGATTCGCGGATTCACGCGGAAACCTTCGGCCCGTCCACCTTGCGCCGGCGACCGGACCCCGATGCGGTGGTGATCGAGCAACCGCCAGCCGCCACTACGTCCGTGCCCGTGGTGTTCCAGCGCTCGGCCAAGGAGGCGCGCTGGCAACCGGAGGGCGGCAGCTTGCTGGAGTTGGCAGAAAGCCGTGGTCTGCGTCCGGAATTCAGTTGTCGCGGCGGCTCCTGCGGCACCTGCAAGACGCGCTTGATCAGCGGTCAGGTGCATTACCCACTGCCGCCAGCGGAGGTGCCGGATGACGGACAGGTGCTGATTTGCTGTGCGATTCCGGCGCAGGGGGCGCAGCCGTTGGTACTCGATATTTGAAGGAAGATTGCTGGTGAACATTGCTCGGCGGTCGATGGCTGGGTAGGGTAGTGAGCAGAACGAAAAAGGGCCGCACAGGCCCTTTCTGCATTTCAGGAACAGGCGTTTCAATGGTTTTTTTCACTCGCTCGATGGTCTTGCTGATGGCGCTGGCGCTCACCACCGGATGTGAAAGACAGGATGCACCGCCGCTGGATCAACAGCTTTACGTCTGGCAGCGGCAGTGGACGCCGGCCCACGACGCCGCCCTCCGGGACAGCCGCGCCGATTTTTCGACGTTGCGGGTGCTGGCCTTGCAGGCTTTCCCCAACGCGGGCTGGAGCCGAGCCCGAGTGGATTCGCTGTTGCTCAAGCGTGATGGCCGGCCGGTGATTGCGGTGATTCGCCTGGATGGGCAGCTCAAGGGGCTGGATCAAGATGAGATCTCAGCGCAAATTCGGCAGGTGATCATCGATTGGCAGGGGCAGGGGGTGAACCTCGCTGGCGTGGAAATCGACCACGACGCCGGAAACGCTCGGCTACCGGCCTACCGCCAATTTCTCGCGCATTTGCGTGAAGCGCTGCCGACGTCGCTGCCGTTGAGCATCACCGCGTTGCCGTCCTGGCTCGACAGTCGCGAATTGCCGGCGTTGTTATCCACAGTCGACAGCAGCGTGCTGCAGGTGCACGCGGTGAGCGATCCGCGTCGCGGCTTGTTTGATGCCGATCAGGCCCGGCAATGGGCGAAGGCCTGGAGCCGCATCACGACAAAACCTTTCTATCTGGCGCTGCCGGCCTATGGCGTGGCGTTGCTGCCGTCGGCGGGCGGCGCGCCTGTTGTGGAAAGCGAAGTGACGCTGGAGCGCGAAGGCCTGCGCCGGGAGTTGCTCGCCGATCCGCAGTCGTTGCGCACCCTCGGTACCGAGCTGCGGGCCGATCCACCGACACATCTGGCGGGCCTGATCTGGTTTCGTTTGCCATTGGCCAACGACCGTCGGGCCTGGAGCTTGACCACCTTGCGCGCCGTGGCGCGTGGTGATGTCCTCGACAGTCAATTGAACCTGAAACTCTCGGCCGACAATGGCCTCTATGACATCGGCATCAGCAACCAGGGCAACCTCGATCGCCCCTGGCCCGAACGCCTGACGTTGGCGGTCAGTGGCTGTGAGGGGGCCGATGCCTTGGCCGGTTACGCGTTGCAACAGCGTCCGGATCTGCTTACCTTCACCCGCCTGCGCGATGGCCGAATACCGGCCGGCGGACAGCGTGCCATTGGTTGGGCTCGCTGCGCACACATTGATCAAGGAGGTTCGAATGTTCACCCGTAACTGGCCGCGTCATTTGCTTTGCCTGAGCCTCAGCCTGCCGCTGGGTTCGGCGCTGGCCTGCGGCCCGGACTTCCCCATGCGCCTGCTGGATAACCGTGGACAGTCGCTGGCGGAACTGCCGGAAGGCAACTTCAGCTTCGAAATCAGCCGCCTCGGCCACGCCATCAACGGCTTGAAGAACGTCACAGCTGGCGCCGACAACAGTGATGAACCTGACCTTGTAGCGCTGCGCGATCAAGCCGAGCAGGCGGGACTTTCCGCTGAGCAACAGGTGTTGGTGAAACACCTGCGCAGCCTGACGGATGCCCGTCAGGTTGAAACCGAAGGGGCGCAACTGCCGCCTGAGCTCAGGTTGTACCTGGCCGGCGCTGTGGCATTTGGCGCGGGTGATCCTGCCTTGGCCGCCGGGTATTTCAAGAAAGTGCTGGCCTTGCCCGCCGAGCAACGGGCCTCGCGCAGCACCTGGGCGGCTTACTCGCTGGGGCGCGCGTTGTTCGCCATGAGCGTCGAAGCCGATGCGGCTCCGGATCTGCTCGAACAATCCCGCAAGGCCTTCGAGCAAGCCCGGCAACTGAGCATCGACGGCTTCAGCGATCCACTGGAACTGGGTGTCGCCAGCCTCGGCGAAGAAGCCCGGGTGGTGCGCACCGCCGGCGACTGGAACCGCGCCATCGAGCTGTACGCCACGCAAAATCTGCACGGCTCCGCGGTGGGCTACGAATCGCTGAAGCTATTGATGGCGGACCTGATGACACTGCCGGAGGATCAAGTGGCCGAGTTGCTCAAGGGCCAGCCCGTGCAGCAATTGGTGACCGCATCGCTGATCAGCCGGTTGGGTTGGTCGTTCGGCGATCAACCGCCTAACGAACAAAAAATGATCAAGCTGCTGCAAAACAGTACCCGTGGCAGTCTCGAAAACGCCGACCGCCTGGCGGCGATGAATTATCAACAGGGCGATTACGCCAGTGCCAAGGCTTTCCTCGAACATGCCGGCGATGGCGGTTTGGCTTGGTGGCTGCGGGCAAAACTGGCGGTGCGCGACGGTGATAAAACTGCGGCCGCCGCAGCCTACGCCAAAGCGGCCCAGGCCTTCCCGCAGAATGAATCCTGGGGCGAGCGACGGACCCCAGACTACGATTACGAAACGCTTCAGCCCAAATGCCGGGTCGAGGGTGAAAGTGCGATCCTGGCCCTGCAACGCGGGGATTACTTGCAAGCCTTCGATCAGCTGTATCGCAGCCAAAGCATTTACTGGTTCGACGCCGCCACCGTTGCCGAGCGCGTGTTGACCCTCGAAGAACTCAAGCACTACGTCGACACTCAAGTACCGGCACCGCCGCCGCTCAGCCAGCTGGACCGCGACAACTACGTGCCATTGCCGGTGGCGGCGAGCCTGCGCAATCTGCTGGGTCGGCGTTTGTTGCGCGAGGGGCATTACGAGGAGGCACCGGCATACTTCGACAATGATGGCTTGCGGCACAAGGCGAGATTTTATGGCGAGCAACGTCTGGCGGCTGATTCAGCCTGGTGGCCAACCCGTCGCGCCGCTGCGCTGTTCAATGCGGCCTGGACGGCCCGCGAGTGGGGCATGGACATCCTGGGCTACGAAATGGCGCCGGATTACGCCACGCTCGGCGGTAACTTCACCCTGGCAAACGACGAACTCAAGGTCGGTCCGCTGGTGGCCGAGGACGAAGTGAAGCGCCAGCAGGCCAGCGCTGCCCAGCCAGATCAGCGTTATCACTATCGTTTCGTGGCCACGGCGCTGGCGAGCAAGGCGGTGGATAACTTGCCTCACACCAGCCAGGCGTTTGCGGCAGTGCTGTGCGAGGCGTCGGGGTGGAACAGCAGCCTTGAGGAGCAAAGTGCGATTTATCAGCGTTATGTCAAAGAAGGGCCTTACGTGGAATGGGCCGCCGATTTCGGCCACCAGTGCCCGTACCCCGACTTCGAGAACGCCGACAAACGCTACGTGACCCAAGTTACCGATGCTGCGCGTTCGGCCTTGCGGCCGTACAAGACGCCGTTACAGATCGGTAGCGTGGTGGCGTTCGCGGCAGCCGCGCTGTTGATGTTCAAGCGTCGCCGCCGCAAGGCGCAGTGAGGTTCAAGCCTGTTGCACAAAGGTCAGCCGTACGGCGAAACCGATCAACAGGCTGCCGAACAACCATTGTTGCAGGCGCTGGGCTGAGGGGCTGCGTTGCAGCCAACGGCCGAGTGCCGCGCCGATCAAAGCGTAGGCGCTGTCGAACAGCAAACCGACACCGACCAGCACCACGCCCAACGTCGCAAATTGCCCGAGCACCGGCCCGGCCTGTGGGTTGATGAATTGCGGCAGGAGCACCGAGCAGAACAGCAGTGCCTTGGGGTTGAGCAGGTTGGTCAGCAGTCCGCGTCGGATGGCTGCACCCCAGCGTGGTTTTTCGCCGGTTGCGTCGGCGCTGGTGAGGCTCGGCAGCATCGTGGTTCGCAGGCACTGAATGCCGATCCACAGCAGATACGCGGCACCGGCCAGGCGCACCACGTCGAAGGTCCAGGGCGCCGCCTTGAACAGTGCCGCCAGCCCCAGCGCCGCCAATGCCACATGGCAACCCCGGGCGATGCCCAGGCCCACGGCCGTGGCCAGCGCGGCGCCTTTGCCCTGGCGGGCACCGGTCTGCAACAGCAGGATCATGTCGGGCCCCGGCAACAGGTAGACCACTGCCAGTGCCATGAAAAACAGCCAGAGACCTTGCATGTTGCACCCCGTTCGTTGTCGATTTGGTCGTACCAGTCTAGGGCTGGAGGGCGGGGCAGGTGCTTGCGTTGTCAGCTTCTATCAGGACGTGTATTGGCATAACCTGCCACTTAATCAAGCTTGAACCATCAGGATCTGCCAAACCATGAAACTCGACGCCTACGACCGCAAGATTCTCGCCGCGCTGCAACGGGATGGCCGCCTGAGCAATGTGCAACTGGCAGACGAGATTGGCCTGTCGGCATCGCCATGCTTGCGCCGGGTGCGGATGCTTGAAGAGGCGGGGGTTATTCGCGGCTACCAGGCCAATCTTGATCGCGATGAAGTGGGGTTGGGGCTGACGGTGTTTGTCGGGGTCAAGGTCGAGCGTCATAACGACGAACAAGCCGAAGCCTTTCGCCAGGCGGTGACGGCATTGCCGGAAGTGATTTCGGCGTTTCTGGTGTCAGGGGAGTCGGATTTTCTGCTGCAGGTGGTGGTGCCGGACTTGCGCGCCTATGACCGCTTTCTCACCGGGCGTTTGCTGAAGCTGCCGGGGGTGAGCGACATTCGCAGCAACTTTGCGATTCATACGGTGAAGGCCCCTGGGTCGTTGCCGCTGGAGCATTTGCCGCTCTGAACCGAGTCGCCTGCCTTCGCGAGAAAGCCCGCTCCCACAGTTGATCTGTGGAGTTCACAAAACCAATGTGGGAGCGGGCTTGCTCGCGAGGGCGGTGGCCCCGTCACCGCCAGTCCTTTGCCTTACATCTGCGTCGCCATCCCCTCCACATTCATCGCCGCCTGGCGCAAGGCCTCGGAGCGGGTCGGGTGTGGGTGGCAGGTCAGGGCGATGTCTTCGGCCGAGGCGCTGAACTCCATGGCCACGCAATATTCGCCAATCATTTCACTGACGCTCGGGCCAACCAGATGCACACCGAGGACTTCGTCCGTGCGCTCATCGGCCAGCACTTTGGCGAAGCCTTCGGTTTCGTGGTTGATCTTCGCCCGACTGTTGGCGGTGAAGGGAAACTTGCCGACCTTGTACGCCCGGCCTTCAGCCTTGAGTTGCTCTTCGGTCTTGCCGACGCTGGCCAGTTCCGGCTTGGTGTAGACCACGCTGGGGATCAGGTCGTAGTTGACCTCGCCGGCTTTGCCTACGATCTGCTCGACGCAGGCCATGGCTTCGTCCTCGGCCTTGTGGGCGAGCATGGGACCCGAGGTTACGTCACCAATCACCCAGACCCCGGCGGCTTCGGTGCGATGCCCTTTGTTGGCGAGCATGCCGCGCTTGTCCGTGGCGAGGCCGACGTTCTCCAGGCCCAGGCCCTGTGTATAAGGTCGGCGCCCGATGGCCACCAGCACGTAATCGGCTTCCAGCAACTCGGCGGCACCGCCAGCGGCTGGCTCGATGCTGAGCTGAACGCCATTGGCGGAGCTGGTGGCGCTGGTCACTTTTGAACTCAACTTGAAACTCAAGCCTTGCTTGCTCAGGGAGCGTTGCAGGGTTTTGCCGGCTTCGATGTCCACGCCGGGGCAGATCCGGTCGAGAAACTCGACCACCGTTACCTGCGCCCCAAGGCGTCGCCATACCGAACCCAGTTCCAGGCCGATTACGCCGGCGCCGATCACCACCAGATGCTTGGGCACCTCGCTCAGCGCCAGGGCGCCTGTGGAATCGAGGATGCGTTTGTTATCGATATCTACGCCGGGCAGGGGCGTGGGCTCGGAACCTGTGGCGATGATGATGTCCTTGGCGCTCAGTTCGGTCTTGCCGCCGGCGCTATCGGTCACCGTGACTTTGCCCGGCCCGTCGATGTGGCCCCAGCCTTTGATCCAGTCGACTTTGTTCTTGCGGAAAAGAAACTCGATGCCCTTGGTCAGCCCGGTAACGCTTTCATCCTTTTGTTTCATCATCTGGGCGAGGTTGAGGCTGGGTTTGACATCGATCCCCAGGTTGGCGAATTCCGCACCCATGGCCGCGTCGTACAGTTCGGAGGCATGCAGCAACGCCTTGGATGGCATGCAGCCGACGTTCAGGCAAGTGCCGCCGAGTGTGGCACGTCCTTCCACGCAGGCGGCTTTCAGACCCAGTTGTCCGGCGCGGATCGCCGCGTTGTAACCGCCGGGGCCACCGCCGAGTATCACGACGTCATAAGTGCTCATGGATGTACTCCTGGATCGAAAGGGGAAAGGATGGGTAAACGTAGTTCCTGGATAAAATTACGAACGTAATATGTGCGTTGTGTCGCATTTCGGTCAAGGCTTCAGGTAAGCGACAGGATGGGCATCTTTAGATAGCGCGCTTGAATACGGAAATTTCACCATTTTCGTTATATCGTAACGAATTGTCCTGTAAGCGAAGACACTCTGGGGTGGTATGCAAGTCGATCTCGATGTTGATGAAACGCCGTTAGCCGGGTTGCCGCGCTTTCAGCAGGCGTTCATTCAAGGGCGGCGTTTGCGCCAGTTCGCCATCGGCGCGGGCGTATTCGCGACGGTGGGTGTGCTGCTGGCGTTTTTTGCCGGACTGTTTTCGTCGCAAACACTGTGGCCAGCGTTGTTGCTGAACCTGAGCGCGGCGTCTGTGGTGTTGATGGCGGGTTCGCAATCGGCCTGGTGGGTAGCCCAGTGGCGAGCCCGCGCCATGAATCCCGTGGTGACGCAGGTCGTTGTCGACGAATCTGTCGTGCCTTCGGGGTGGTATGAACGCTTGCTGGACCGGATCGGCCGGCAATCGCAGCACTTGCTCGGGCAAATCGGCACGCCGACGCTGTGGCTTGGCGGCTGGACATTGTTGGCGGTATTGGGCGTGGAACAAGCCTGGAACCTCACGTTACCCCCGGCAGCGCTGGGCCTGTCGGCCACTGTCGGGGCAGCGTGCTCCTTGCTGTTGGCGTTCGGCCTGTTGGTGATGGAGCGCCATCTGGCCCAGGAAAACACCGCGCAATGGCCTGAAGCCGCTACGTTGGCGCAATTGATCCGTGTGGCGATCATCAGCCTGGTACTCGGTGCTTTTTGTCTGTTGTTTGCCGATGAAACCTCGGTATGGCCTGTACGCTTGGCGGTGTTGATCGGACTGCTGCCGGGGCTGGTGGCGGCAGAACTGTTGCTGCGCGCGGTGTTGTCATTGTTCAGCCCACGCCGCGACCGCCTTGAGCCAGAGTTGTTGGCGCGCAGTTTTGTCGCTGACATGCTGCGCTGGCCACCACAGCCATTGCTGGCGTTGCAGCACGAATTGCATAACCGCTTCGGCATCGATCTGCGGCAGATCTGGGCCTTCACTTACATGCGTCGGGCGTTCCTGCCGGTGCTGGCGGTGGTGTCGCTGGTTGGCTGGTCGCTGACCGGCATTCACGAAATTGCCCTGCAAGGGCGTGGCATCTACGAACGATTCGGTAAGCCAGTGGAGGTGTTCAGCCCAGGTTTGCATATGGGTTTGCCTTGGCCATTGGGCCGGGTGTTGAGCGTCGAGAATGGCGTGGTACACGAGTTGGCCACCAGTGTTGGCGAAACCACAGCCCCCATTCAGGCCGACCCCGCTGAAGGCCCGACCCCGGCAATTGCCAATCGTCTGTGGGACGCCAGCCATGTGAACGACAATTCCCAGGTGATCGCCAGCAGCCGAGCCGACAAGCAGAGCTTTCAGATCGTCAATATGGACGTGCGCTTCGTCTATCGGATCGGTCTGAGCGATGAGGCGGCGTTGGCCGCGACCTATAACAGTGCCGATGTGCCGATGTTGATTCGCAGCACCGCCAGCCGAATCCTGGTTCACGACTTCGCCTCGCGCACCCTCGACGGTTTGCTTGGCGAGGACAGGGTAGGGCTGGCCGAAGAAATCGGCCGCGCCGTCCAGGATGACTTGCAAAAACTCGACAGCGGCGTGGAAATTCTCGCCACGGTGGTCGAGGCGATTCACCCTCCAGCTGGTGCCGCCAACGCCTATCACGGCGTGCAAGCGGCGCAGATTGGCGCGCAAGCCTTGATCGCCCGTGAACGTGGCGCCGCTGCCGAGGCCACCAACCAGGCGCAGTTGCAGGCCAGCATCGCCCGCGATCAGGCGACGGCCAGCGCCCGTGAGATCAACGCTGGCGCCCAGGCCGCGGACCTGAAATTCAACGCCGAACAGAAAGCCTACGCCAGCGCTGGCCAGGCCTTCGTGCTGGAGCAGTATTTCAGTCAGTTGTCCCAGGGTTTGGCCAACGCCAAATTGCTGGTGCTCGATCATCGTCTGGGTGGCAGCAGCAATGCGCCAACCATCGACCTCCGTACTTTCACGCTGCCGGTTGACCCTGCGCCGTCGCGTAAAACCGCTCAGCCAGGAGCTGCCAATTGAGCCAGTCCCATACGCACAATCACGATGACCACGGCGGACACGATCACGGCCATGGCGGGCATCATCACCACGGCCATCACCATCATCACGGCGATCCGCAGGAGGCCGGTCCATTCCCATGGCGTCGGATGGGGTGGGCGGCATTGCTGGTGGCGTTTGCGGTCGCCGCCGCAAGCCTGGTGCAGGTGCGTTCGGGTGAAGCCACTGTGATCACGCGCTTCGGCAACCCATCGCGAGTCTTGCTGGAACCGGGACTGGGTTGGCGCTGGCCGGCACCGTTCGAAGCGGCGATCCCGGTGGATCTGCGGCTGCGTACCACGTCCAGCGGTTTGCAGGATGTGGGCACGCGGGACGGTTTGCGCATCATCGTTCAAGCCTACGTGGCGTGGCAGGTGCAGGGCGATCCGGACAATGTGCAACGTTTCATGCGCGCGGTGCAGAACCAGCCCGATGAAGCCGCGCGGCAGATTCGTACCTTTGTCGGCTCCGCACTGGAAACCACCGCCAGCAGTTTTGATTTGGCGAACCTGGTCAATACCGATGCCAGCCAGGTGCGCATCGCCGAATTTGAAGCGCAACTGCGCAAGCAAATCGATCAGCAGTTGCTCGCCACTTATGGCGTGCGTGTATTGCAGGTCGGTATCGAACGATTGACGCTGCCTTCGGTGACGCTCACTGCGACGGTCGACCGGATGCGCGCCGAGCGTGAAACCATCGCCACTGAGCGCACGGCGATCGGCAAGCGCGAGGCCGCGCAAATTCGTTCCGCCGCCGAGCGTGATGCGCGAATTGTGCAGGCCGATGCCACAGTGAAAGCGGCAGATATCGAAGCGCAATCGCGCGTCGAAGCGGCGCAGATTTACGGCCGCGCCTACGCGGAGTCGCCGCAGCTCTACAACCTGCTGCGCTCGCTCGACACCTTGGGCACGGTGGTAACGCCGGGAACCAAGCTGATTCTGCGCACCGATGCCGCACCGTTTCGGGTGTTGGTTGAAGGTCCGCCGAGCCTCGACAACAAGTCCGGATCGCAGCCATGAGTTTGGTTCCACGTGGAACAAATGAGTTGAGCAGCCCCTGGATTCAGGCCGGGCGCTTGGCGTTTATCGCCCTGTACGCGGTGACAGTGTTGGCGGCGTTGGCGTGGGCGTTTTCCAATGTGCGGCAGATTGATCCGCAAAATCGCGCGGTGGTTTTGCATTTCGGTGCGCTGGATCGCATTCAGAATGCCGGGCTGTTATTGGCCTGGCCGCAACCGTTCGAGCAGGTGATTTTGTTGCCGGCGGCGGATCGGGTGATTGAGCGTCGAGTGGACAACCTGTTGCGCAGTGGTGCCGCGATACAGGCAGATCGCGTGGCCAGTTTTGCCACGCCCATCAGCGATGCCCTCGCTGGCTCAGGTTATCTGCTGACCGGTGATGCCGGGGTGGTGCAACTGGATGTCCGGGTTTTCTATAAAGTCACCGAACCTTACGCGTTCGTGCTTCAAGGCGAACATGTGTTGCCCGCACTGGATCGGTTAGTCACCCGCAGCGCTGTGGCGCTCACCGCCGCTCGCGATCTGGACACTATCCTGGTCGCCCGGCCAGAGCTGATCGGCGCTGACAGTCAGGCGGCTGAAAGACGCGAGCGCTTGCGAGGCGATCTGGTGCAGGGCATCAACCAGCGTCTTGCCGAGCTCACCGCGACGGGGCAGGGACTGGGAATCGAAGTGGCGCGTGTAGATGTGCAATCGAGTCTGCCAAGCCCGGCGGTCAATGCCTTCAATGCAGTCCTGACAGCCAGTCAGCAGGCCGACAAAGCCGTGGCCAATGCGCGTACCGAAGCCGAAAAACTGACGCAAACCGCCAACGAGCAAGGCGACAGAACACTACAAATTGCCCGTGCCCAAGCCAGTGAACGACTGGCCAAAGCATCCACCGACACGGCCACTGTGTTGAGCCTGGCCAAGGCGCAACAACAGGGCACTGACCCGCAAATGCTGCTGCGCATTTATCGCGAGCGGTTGCCGAAAATTCTCGGGCAGGCCGGTTCGGTCACGACGGTCAATCCCAAAGACGATTCCCGCCTGATCATTCAGGGAGCTGCACAATGACTGCGCAAACCGCCACCGCGCCGAGCATGTTGTCTTCGGCAGAACAACGTAGCGCCGCGCGCCAACTGACCCTGGCCATGCTCGCATTGGGCCTGCTCGCGCTGGGCTTGATCTGGCGTTGGCTGGCGCCGGAGCAGACTGGCGTCAGTCAGCTGCTGCTGGGTTTTGCCTCGCTGCTGGTCGCCATACCGGTCATGCGTTCGGCTTGGTACAGCCTGCGATATCCAAGCCTGCACGGCATCACCGATCAATTGATTGCCCTGGCCATGCTGGGTGCCTGGGCCACCGGGGATCTGCTGACGGCGGCTCTGTTGCCGATCATCATGATCTTCGGTCACGTGCTGGAGGAGCGCAGCGTGATCGGTTCCCAGGAGGCGATTCACGCCCTCGGCAAACTGACCCGCAGCCATGCGCGCAAGATTCAGGCGGACGGCACGATCATCGAAGTCGACAACGGTACGCTCAAGGCCGGCGACCTGGTCGAGGTCCGCGCCGGGGACCGGGTGCCGGCGGATGGTCGGGTGTTATCCGGCCAGGCCAGTCTGGACACCGCCTCCATTACCGGCGAATCAGTACCGATGGAGGCGGGCGTCGGCATGTCGGTGTTTGGTGGCGCGATCAACCTCGACGGTCTGCTGCGAATCGAAGTGACCCGTACCGGCCAGGAGTCGACCCTCGGCAAAGTCATCGCCCTGATGCAAAACGCCGAGCGCTCGAAACCGCCGATCACTCGTTTGCTGGAGCGTTACGCCGGCAGCTATATGGTGCTGGTGTTGCTGTTGGCTGCCGTGACCTGGTTCATCACCAACAACGCTCAAGCGATGCTCGCGGTATTGGTGGCGGCCTGTCCTTGTGCGTTGGTGTTGTCGGCACCGGCCACGGCGATAGCCGGGGTGGCGGTGGCGGCACGCCACGGGATTCTGATCCGCAGTTCTGCGTTCCTTGAAGAGTTGGCGGACCTGACTTCGCTGGTAGTCGACAAGACCGGGACGCTGACTTTCGGCACCTTGCGCCTGCAATCCATCGACAGTCCGCTTGAGGATCGCAGTCATGTCCTGACGCTCGCCGCCAGCCTCGGCTCGGCCAGCAGTCACCCGGTAAGCCGTGCGCTTGCGGGGTTGGTGACCCAGGAGCATTTCCTGCTGCTTTCTGACATTCATGAGCGCCAGGGCCTGGGTGTGGTGGCGATGACCGAGCAGGGCGAAGCGGCGCTCGGTCGGCCGGAGTTGTTTGCGCAACTGGGCATCAGCACAACGACGGTTCCCGATCACGACGGTCCGATTGCCGGGCTGGCGCTCAACGGTGAATTTCTCGCCTGGCTGTTGTTGGCCGACAGCGTCAAACCCGAGGCGCAATTTGCCTTGGGTGAGTTGCGCGACCTCGGGTTGGGTCGCCAGTTGTTGCTCACCGGTGACCGGCACAGCGTCGCACAAACGCTCGCCCGGGATGTCGGAATCAGTGACGTCGAAGCGCAAGCCCTGCCCGAAGACAAACTGAACCGCGTGCTCAAGGAAATCGACAGCGGCTTTCGGCCGATGGTGGTCGGCGATGGCATCAACGACTCTCTGGCCCTCAAGGCTGGCGTGGTGGGTGTGGCCATGGGCGCGGGCGGTGCGGACATCGCCCTGGCATCGGCTGACATTGTGCTGATCGGCAGTGACCTGCGCCGCCTCGGCACCTGCGTGCGCCTGAGTCGTCAGTGCCGCCAGACGTTGCAGGTCAATGTGATCATCGGATTGGGCTGGACCCTGGCGATCGTGGCCTTCGCCGCGTTCGGCTGGCTCGGCGCTGCCGGGGCGATGATTGCGGCGCTGCTGCATAACCTCAGCACCTTGTTGGTGTTGGGCAATGCCGGTCGTTTGCTGCGGTTCCAGGAGCCGTTGCTCAAGCTCAAGGACGAAACCTGAAGGCGAATGCTCTAAATCGGGTAATCACGGGGCTTAAACTTTTTAGAACTGTGCGCCCGGTTCGTAGTCATTGGAGATGAGGGCACATCATTTTGTGCGTTCGCGGCGGCAGGTGTAGGCGTCGCGAATCATTGAAATCGGCTATTAATTCGATAGCCAGCTATTTTTCAAAGATGGTCTACCCTCTGTTTAGACGTCTGAAACAAGGGGGCTTCTCCATGCTCGCGCATCTTCCACCGGCCTTACAGAATCTGCAATTACCGCTTCGCCTGAGACTCTGGGATGGCCATGAACTCAATCTGGGACCGGCGCCCAGCGTCACTATTGTGGTTAAGGACCCACAAATGGTCACCCAGTTTACCCATCCAAGCCTGGACGCCCTCGGTGCTGCTTTTGTCGAAGGCAAACTGGAACTCGAAGGCTCCATCAGCGAAGTGATCCGTGTCTGCGATGAATGGAGCCAGGCGTTGCTGGACGAAAACGACGACAATCAGCCCGTTCGTAGCGCCCACGACAAAGAGACAGACGCCAAGGCGATTTCCTACCACTACGACCTTTCCAACGCGTTCTATCAGCTGTGGCTCGACAGCGACATGGCGTATTCCTGCGCTTACTTCGAGACCGGCAGCGAAAGCCTCGAGCAGGCCCAGCAAGCCAAGTTCCGTCACCTGTGCCGCAAGCTGCGCCTGCAGCCCGGAGAATATTTGCTGGATGTGGGTTGCGGGTGGGGCGGATTGGCGCGTTTTGCGGCGCGGGAATTTGGCGCGAGAGTGTTCGGTATCACCCTCAGCAAGGAGCAGTTGGCCCTGGCCCGGGAACGCGTGAAAGCGGAGGGCCTGGAGGACCTGGTAGAACTGCAACTGCTCGACTATCGCGATCTGCCCCAGGATGGCCGTTTCGACAAGGTTGTCAGCGTCGGCATGTTTGAACACGTTGGCCACGCCAACCTGGCCGAATACTGCAATACCTTGTTCGGCGCGGTGAAAGAGGGTGGCCTGGTGATGAACCACGGGATCACCGCCAAATACACTGATGGCCGTCCGGTAGGACGTGGTGCCGGAGATTTCATCGGGAAATATGTGTTCCCCAATGGCGAGCTGCCGCACCTGTCGATGATCTCTGCCGAGATCAGTGAGGCCGGGCTGGAGATCGTCGACGTCGAGAGCTTGCGCCTGCACTACGCTCGTACGCTCGATCACTGGAGCGAACGCTTGGAAGACAACCTCGAAGCGGCCTCCAGACTCGTACCGGAACAAGTCCTGCGCATCTGGCGGCTGTACCTGGCCGGTTGCGCCTACGCGTTCGCCCGGGGCTGGATCAACCTGCACCAGATTCTCGCGGTGAAGGCCCACGCCGATGGCAGTCATGAACTGCCATGGACTCGTGACGATATCTACCTCTAGAGAATCGGCGAAATAAGCCGGGCGACCCGCATGCCGACCTGCTGCAGGCGGTGGGTCTCCCGGCCTTCTCCTTTGGCGATTTCGTGGGCATTGGCGAAATCATCGTTGAGCATCTGTTCAACCTCGGCGGCGAACGCGCGGTCGACGGTCAGCAACATCACTTCGAAATTCAGCCGGAACGAACGGTTGTCCAGGTTGGCGCTGCCGATGGCGCTGATTTCACGGTCGATCAACACCACTTTCTGGTGCAGGAATCCGGGTTGGAAACGGAATACCCGCACACCGGCGCGCACGGCTTCGAAGGCGTAGAGGCTGGAGGCGGCGTAGACGATTCGGTGGTCGGGCCGAGACGGCAACAGCAGCCGCACATCCACACCGCGCAGGACCGCCAGGCGCAATGCTGCGAATACGGCTTCATCGGGGATGAAGTACGGGCTGGTGATCCAGACCCGCTCCGTCGCCGCATGGATTGCTTCGACAAAGAACAGAGAACAGGTTTCGCAGGCGTCTGCCGGCCCGCTGGCAAGCAACTGGCACAGCACGCCGTCTTCCGGATAAACCTCGGGCAGGATCAGTGGTGGCAGGGCATGAGCCACCCAGAACCAGTCTTCAGCGAAAGACTCCTGCATGCACGCCACCACTGGCCCGCGCACTTGCACGTGGGTATCGCGCCAGGGGGCCAGGGGCGGTTTCTCGCCCATGTATTCATCACCGACATTGTGCCCGCCAACGAAGCCGAGAATGCCGTCTACGACCACGATCTTGCGATGGTTGCGGAAGTTCACCTGAAAGCGATTGAACCAGCCACTACGGGGGCCAAATGCCTTGACCTCGACCCCGCCATCACGCAAGGCCTGCACGTAGCCGTTGGGCAGGGAATGGCTGCCGATTCGGTCATACAACAGGTAGATCGCTACGCCTTCTGCGGCTTTCTTCAACAGCAAAGTTTGCAGGCGTTGGCCGAGACGGTCGTCGTGGACGATGAAAAACTGGATCAGCACGGCTTCTTTCGCCTGGCTGATGGCATCGAAAATGGCCTCGAACGTCGACTGGCCGTTGATCAACAGTCGCGTCTGGTTATTGGCCAGACAGGGCATGTTTCCAAGCTTGGGCATCGCTCTGAGCGAGGCGTAGGCAGAAGAAGCGCGGGCGGTGAGGGCTTCTTCTACCCAGGGTCGCCAGTTGAGTTCGGAAACGGCCTTGCGCATTTCCTCGTTGGCCTGCCGCCGGGCTTTGATGTAGCCATCAAAGGTGCTGCGGCCGAACATCAGGTACGGGATCAGCGTGAGGTAAGGGATGAAAAACAGCGACAGGGCCCAGGCGATCGAGCCTTGGGCGGTCCGGACGGTCAACACGGCGTGTATGGCCGCGATCATGCCCAGCGAGTGCAACAGGGCGATGGTATAACCGAAAATATGCGGTCCGAAGTAATCCATGGGGGCTGCCTTGCTCCTGAAGATTCAGTGCTTAACAGACCATGTTCCGTGCAGAATGTCGCTAATTAATTCGCCCATGAACCGAAGCCGGCGGCTGACGTCTAACGGCCACTACTGATCAGGAGTTACTCGATGAACGTTCGTCTGCTGGGTTTGGCCATGGCACTGGGTTTGGCACTTCCTGTGGCGGCTCACGCGCAAATGCTGCAACCAGGATTGTGGGAGCTGACCACGAGCAACATGAAGGTCGACGAGCAGAATATGCCGGACCTGCAATTGATCCTGGGCCAGCTCCAGAGCCAGATGACCCCTGAGCAGCGTGCCCAGCTGGAAAAGCAGGGCATCACCATGGGCGGCAAAGGGATCCGGGCGTGCCTGACCCCGGAACAGGTCAGGACCGACAACATTCCGCTGACCGATCCGCAGTCGGGCTGCAAACAGGAAATCACCGACCGCTCCGGCAATCAGTGGAAGTTCCGTTTCAGTTGCCCGAAAGCCCAGGGTGCTGGTGTGGCGACGTTCCTCAGTGATCGCGAGTTCACCACCAAGGTCAACGGGACGTTCAACGCCACCGGCATTCAGCAGAAGGGCAGCCTCGAATCCCGCGCCGTCTGGTTGGGGCAGGATTGCGGCACTGTGAAGCCAAGAGCTTAAAAGCTTCGTCGGATCGCCGCCCGGAGCAGGCTCGCTCCCACATTGGTTTTGTGAACACCACAGATCCAGTGTGGGAGCGGGCTTGCTCGCGAAGGCGTCCTTCCAGCCTCCCTAGATCCCCGACCGACTCAACCATTCACACGCCGCCTCGACGGTCATCCGGCCAAAATCCTCCCCCGTGCGACTGCGCACACTGACGAACCCCCCAGCCTGCTCCTTTTCACCAACCACGACCAGGTACGGCACGGTCTGGCTGTGCTGGCGAATCTTGTAGCGGACTTTTTCGTTACGCAGGTCGGCCCTGGCGCGCACGCCCCTTTGGCGTAAGGATTCGGTCACCGCTTGGGCATAAGTCGCCTGGCGGTCATCCATGCTCACGACAACCACGTGGGGAGGAACGCGCCAGTGTTGCAGTTCCTGATGGCTGGACCAGCAGGTGCCGTAGATCCGTTGTTGTAACGTGCCGCTGATGTGATCGAGGGCAAATGCCTGCAAGACTTTGGTGGTGGGGACGTGTGGTCCGTGGCTCTGGTATTCGGTGTCCCCCAGACGGTACAGCGACATAGCTTCGCGCGCCGGCCGACGACGGATCGAGTGATTGGTCGCTGCCAGTGACTGCATGCGCGCTTCGATGAGGGGCAGGTCTGCCGGGGTCAGCGGTTGCTCGACTGCAAACTCGTAAAAGAAACCGTCGCCCAACTCCTTTCCCGCACGCATTTGCGCATGAGGATGGAGTTGCTTGACCGCCATGGCCAGCATCAATGCACAGGAACGGCGCAGGATCTCCAGGCCGTCCGGCTCCCGGGGGGTGACGATGCTGACCCGGGCATTCGCCTCGATCAGGTACTCGCAGTCCACCAGTACACCATTGACCCTTCCCGCCACGGCCGCGATGGCCAGTTCGGGGCCGATGCTGGCGGCCACCTCGTGCACGGACAGTGGCTGATCGTATTCACGCAATGAACCATCGGGCAGGGTGATCTGGATCATGGTCGGCGTGCTCACGTGCTTCTAACGAGCGTTATCGCATAAACCGTAGGGGCAAACATTAAGACGTTTGTCGTGCCAGGCAATTTGTCCTGACACGATGGCTGTTTTTGGCCACCCGCGTCAGAACTCGTTTTGCAGGGCTTTGTAGCCGCGCACCAGGTCGACGTTGGTGCGCGCCACGTCTTCGGAAAACTCCGAGGCACTGATGCTCACCGGCGGGTATTGCGAGAGGTCGGTGTTGGGGCCGATCCGCGTGGTGGAGGGCACGTAGAAGGCTTCAGGCAGGTCACGACCGTCGACCACCGAGTTGTGCCGCACCACGCAACCGTCACCGACCACGCAGTTGAACAGCACGCTGTTGAAGCCGATGAACACTCGATTGCCCACGGTGCAGGGGCCATGCACGATCGAGCGGTGGGCAATGGAACTGAACTCGCCAATGGTCACCGCCGCGCCGGATTTGGAGTGGATCACCACGCCGTCCTGGATGTTCGAGTTGGCGCCGATGGTGATCGGCTGCATGTCGCCTGAGTCATCGACCTCGTCAGCGCGGATCACCGCGTAGGGCCCGACGAACACGTTCTCGCCGATCACCACTTTGCCGCAGATGATCGCCGTCTTGTCGACGTAGGCCGACTCGGCAATCAGCGGTAAATCTCCGGAAGGGTTCTTGCGGATCATAGCTTGCTCAACGCGTTGTACAGGGTGTTGAGGTTGTACTCGAACAACCCGGTGAAGGTGCTGGCCGGACCGTTCGCCGCCAGGGCATCGGAGCACAACGTGCCGCCGATCTGCGCGCCGCTTTCATCCGCAATCTGCTTGAGCAGGCGGGCGTCCTTGATGTTTTCCATGAACACCGCCTTGACCTTGGCCTGACGAATCTGGGTGATCAGTGCGGCCACTTCGGCGGCTGAAGGTTCGCGCTCGGTGGACAGGCCTTGAGGCGCCATGAACTCGATGCCGTAGGCCTGGCCGAGATAACCGAAGGCGTCATGGGACGTCACGATCTTGCGGTTGCCCGGTGGCAGTGAACCGAGTTTGGCCTTGGCTTCGGCGAGCAGGGCATAGACCTGTTTCAGATACGCCTGGCTGTTGCGCTCATAGTCGGCGGTGTTCGCCGGGTCGGCGGCGATCAGCGCCTTGGTGATGTTGGCGATGTACAGTTCGGTGTTCGCCAGGTTATGCCAGGCATGCGGGTCGGGAACGGTTTCGCCGTCTTCATTCAGGCTGCGCGGGATGACGCCGTGGCTCGCGCTGATGACCGGCGCCCGGGTCTCTGTGCTCGTCACCAGGCGATCCAGCCAGGGCTCGAAACCCAGGCCGTTCTTGATGATGAGCCTGGCTTTGAGCAGCGCTTTGGCGTCGTCCGGTGTCGGCTCGTAGGTATGGGCATCCGCGTCCGGGCCGACCATGTTGGTGAGTTGGATATGATCCTTGCCGACCTGTCGGGTCATGTCGGCAAGGATGCTGAAGCTGGTGACCACCTGAAGTTTTTCGGCGGCAGACAGTGACATCGACACCATCAAGCTGAACAGCACGAGTAAAGCGCGCATCGGGTAACACCTCATTGGGATGTGAGCAAAGGCGGGCGGCGCAGCAAGCCGTGCACCGGCCCAAACACCACGGACAACAGATACCCACCGCCGGCCACCAGCACGATTGCCGGGCCACTGGGCAGCGAGTAATAGAACGAGATCAATAAACCGAGCCACACCGAGAGACTGCCGAGCAAGGCGGCGACGACGATCAGCACCGGCAGGCGACGACTCCAGAAACGCGCCGCAGCGGCAGGCAACATCATCAGGCCGACCACCATCAACGCGCCGATCGCCTGGAAGCCGATGACCAGATTCAACACCACCAGCGTCAGGAACACGCCGTGGGCCAGTGGGCCGAGTCGGCTGACGGTTTGCAGAAAAAGCGGGTCGAGGGTGTCGAGCAGCAGTGGTTTGTAGATCAATGCCATGGCAATCAGGCTCAGGCCAGAGACCCAAAGCATGCCGGTCAAGGTCGGGCCGTCGACCGCCAGCGCCGAGCCAAACAGCAGGTGCAACAGGTCCAGGCGTTTGCCGGCGATGCCGAGAATCAGCACGCCACCGGCCAGGGAAATCGGGTAGATCGCTGCGAGGCTGGCGTCCTCTCGCAGACCGGTGCGTCGCGTAATCCAGGCCGCGAGGCCGGCCATACTCAGGCCGGCGCCGAGGCCGCCGATGGTCAACGCCGGCAGGCTCAATCCGGCAAACCAGAAACCCAGAGCCGCACCGGGAAGGATGCCGTGGGCAACAGCGTCGCCGATCAGGCTCATGCGTCTGAGGATCAGAAACACCCCAAGGGGCGCCGTACTGCACGCCAGGAGCAAACCACCGAGCAGCGCCCGACGCATGAACACGAACTCGTGGAACGGTTGCCAGAGATGCGCGGCAGCGATCATCGGGCCACCTGCGCTTGTGGTGGTTGGCGGATCAGTTCTGTACTCGGGCCGAATGCGCATCCACTGCTTTTGATCAGCAACGTGTGTGGGATGTACTCGCAGACGGCGGCGAGGTCATGGCACACGATCATCAGTGTCCGGCCTTCGAGGTGCCATTCGTGTATGTGCTTCCAGAGCAATGTCTGGCCGAGTTCATCGAGGGCCGCGTGGGGTTCGTCGAGCAACAGCAAGGGGGCGTCGGTCAGGCTCAATCGGGCGAGCAGGGCGCGTTGCAATTCGCCACCGGAAAGGGCCATCAAGGGTCGATCTTCCAGGCCGTTCAGGCACCAGTTTTCGAGGGCGTTTTTCAGTCGTTGGCTACGGATCTCCGGTGACTGTTTGTTACCCCAGAAACCGGCGGCGACCAATGCCTGAAGGCTGATCGGAAATTGCCTGTCCAGATGTTGTTGCTGGGGCAGGAACGACACACCGCCCTTGAGGGGTA
Organism: Pseudomonas sp. P4_B4; assembly: GCF_056402255.1. NCBI lineage: Bacteria > Pseudomonadati > Pseudomonadota > Gammaproteobacteria > Pseudomonadales > Pseudomonadaceae > Pseudomonas > Pseudomonas sp. P4_B4. Next base: position 317,735 of record NZ_JBFUHS010000001.1, on the reverse strand, counting down.
CATCCAGTCGCACCTTTCCGGCCAACGGTTTTTGCAATCCGGCGATGACCTTCAACAGGCTGCTTTTCCCGGAGCCGTTCGCACCGATGATGGCGGTCAGGCTGCCCTTCGACAGTTCGACGTCCAGCGCGGGTGTGAGCGGCTGCCCCGGTGCGCCCCAGCGCAAGGCGTGGCAGCCAATCATGCGAGCTCCCAGTTGAAACGGCTTTCGGCTACCGCGTCATGGGCGTGCAGGCTTTCGGCGTGGATGACACGAATGTGGAAGGCGTTGATGCCTGTGGAGCGCTTCAGGGCCAGATTCAAACGGCGTGCGGCGTCCTCGCAGAACATCAGGTTCTGACCATTGGCCAGGGCGAAGGCCTGTTCGTCGGCGCGTTTTACCGCTGTTTGAACGGCGGTGCCGAGTGCGGCTTCGGCGTCGTTGATGACGGCGACCAGAGGCAACTCGTCCAAAAAATCAGCCAGCCGTACGCACAACTTTGCGCTGCTGCGTTGGCTGTGAGGTGTGGCGACGATGCCGTTCGTGGAGCCGAGCCACGCTAAAACGTCGGCGTGTTGTAGTGGCCTGTTGGCGAAATCATCAACGAACTGCTGCTGAATCAACTGTCGAGAAAGGGCCGCGGAACAGGGGCAGGTTGAGGAATAAGGCACATCGATTTTTAGTTCCACGTGGAACATTGCGTTTTTAAATCGCGCTTCGATGCTGACTGGATAACTTTTCCAGCCTGCCAATGGACTGATCAGCGCCGACCTTTTCAGCAACAAATCGGCGTGAAGGGTTAGGTGAGCGCTGCTGGATAACCCTTCGTGGCTCTCAAGAAAACGCTGCAAAACCCGCCGCAATAAAGCCGGTGAAAGGCTTTCCTGCTCTAGCAATTCAAGCGCCAAATAAAGCCGTGACATGTGAATGCCACGTGCATTGCCATCGTCGAGGCTCACGCCGGCATCGGCCTTTGCATTCAGTCGTTGGCCATCAAACAAAACGGGAAGAGCAATGCCGCACATGCCCACCCACTCCAGTGGCAGGGCTTGGCGTGAGGCCTGCGCGGCGATATCCGGCAGAGTCAGCGCATTCATGAGCAGGTCCATCGTGGGAGTTGATTTGACATGTTATAGTATAACAATACAATCGACGATGCCTTTTTCATGAGCGGACTTTCATCATGCGCAACCGCCACATGCTCAGCCTGATTTCACGCCATCAACAGAAAAACAAAGAGGCCTAACAGCCAGCGATCCGGCTGCAGGTGAACTTGGCGCTGCTGCCGCCGGAGCTGGAAAACCGGTTGATCGTGGTCCAGCCGACGCGCCGGTTGTAGCCAACCCAGGCCTCGCCATCGGAAGCGATACCAGTGAAAAACGTAAGTTGGCCGTAGCGGTTGTTGGTCTGTGCCCAATAGCGTTTTCCGGCCGTTTCGAAACCCCGCAGATAGATGGTGCTGCCGGCGGTGTTGACGCTGTAGGCGTTGCCATCCGCATCCACGCAGGCCAGCAGGTTGGCGCTGCGAGTGCACTTGGCCAGGCTCGGGATCTGTGCCATCGCGTCGGCAGCCACCAGCAGGGAAAGCATGATCAATGCAGGTTTAAGGGTGTTGCGCATGGGCTTTCTCACAAGGGGCGCGGCGTTCAGCATCCTGTCCTTTGCCCAACCGGGCAAGAGGGGATGGTTTATTTGTGTTGTTACAGTATAACATTGTGTAAGCCCGACACAGCGACCGGGCATCCCTGTGAGGAATATGCAGATGTCCAATCGACTTCCCGTGACCGTTCTCTCCGGCTTTCTTGGTGCCGGAAAAAGTACACTTCTTAATTACATACTACGTAATCGCGATGGCTTGCGGGTTGCAGTCATCGTCAACGATATGAGCGAAATCAACGTCGATGGCACCGAAGTCCAGCGCGATGTCAGCCTTAATCGCGCTGAAGAACGGTTGGTGGAGATGAGTAACGGGTGTATTTGCTGTACGTTACGTGAAGATTTGCTGGAGGAGGTGAGTCAACTCGCCAGGGAGGGTCGCTTCGACTATCTGCTGATCGAGTCCACCGGTATTTCCGAACCGCTGCCTGTGGCGGAAACCTTCACCTTCCGCGATGAAAACGGCCAGAGCCTCAACGACATCGCACGTCTCGACACCATGGTCACGGTGGTCGATGGCATGAGCTTCCTGCTCGATTACCAGGCTGCCGAAAGCCTGGCTTCCCGAGGAGAAACACTTGGGGAAGAAGACGAGCGTTCGATTACCGATCTGTTGATTGAGCAGGTCGAGTTCGCCGATGTGATTTTGCTCAGCAAGATCGACTTGATCAGCAGCCACCAACGCGAGGAACTGATCGCCATACTTGAACGGCTCAACGCCCGGGCGGAAATCATTCCGATGGCGATGGGCGAAATCCCCTTGAACAAGATTCTCAACACCGGTCGTTTTGACTTCGAAAAGGCTGCCCAGGCACCGGGATGGCTACAGGAACTGCGCGGCGAACACGTGCCGGAAACCGAAGAGTATGGCATTGCATCCAGTGCTTACCGGGCTCGCCGGCCGTTCCATCCGCAGCGTTTCTTCAACTTCATCGACGGTCCTTGGGACAACGGCAAACTGCTGCGCTCCAAGGGCTTTTTCTGGCTGGCGAGCAAGCACATGGATGCCGGCAGTTGGTCTCAGGCCGGTGGTTTGATGCGCTATGGCTTTGCCGGGCGCTGGTGGCGCTTCGTACCAAAAAACCAATGGCCGCAAGACGAAGAAAGTACCGCCGGGATCATGAAAAACTGGACCGCCGACAGCGGTGACTGTCGCCAGGAACTGGTATTCATCGGCCAGAACATCGACTTCACGCAACTCACGGCCGAACTGGACGCATGCCTGCTGACCGATGAGGAAATGGCGCTGGGCGTAGAGGATTGGCCTTTGCTGTCTGATCCATTCGGCCCTTGGTACGAAGAGGTTGCCTGATCCTCTACTGGCGCTTCAAGGCTTGAGCCAGGTGCCCTGGCTCTGGGCCTCGCAGTACGGCTGCAAATACGCCGCGTCGGTGGCAACGCCGTAATAGTGAATATCCTGTCGGTAGGGCATATTGGCGACTTGGGCGTTGCTGCAAATACCAAATGCGCCGCCGGGGCATTGATCGACATACTGCACATCGACGTTCTGCCCCGCCAGGTTCGGTTGGCAGAATCCATCGGCGAAGAGTTTTGGCGGGATGTTGCGGTTCTGCTGGCAAACCTGGACATCAAGCCGCTCGCCCTGGCTGTGAACCACACAAGCCTGGGCCAGTGCCTCGCCTGAAACGAGTGCCAGGAGCAACGACAAGCCGATCAACCGCATCCACCACCTCCTCAGAAATCATCGACCATGCTGCAGAATATCCCCACTCATGTCATTGCCGGCCCGTTGGGCGCCGGCAAGACCAGCCTGATCAAGCACCTGCTGGCCCAGCGCCCGGCTGGCGAGCGGTGGGCGGTGTTGATCAACGAGTTTGGCCAGATCGGTCTCGACGCTGCGCTACTGACTCAGGACGCCGATGGTATCGCACTGGGGGAAGTGGCCGGGGGCTGCTTGTGTTGCGTCAACGGTGCGCCGTTTCAGATTGGTCTTGGGCGCTTGTTGCGCAAGGCGCAACCGGATCGGCTGTTCATCGAGCCCTCGGGGCTGGGGCATCCGGCGCAGTTGCTCAGGCAATTGAGTGAAGCGCCGTGGCAAGGCGTGTTGGCTGTCCAGCCTTGTGTGCTGGTGTTGGATGCCCAGTCGCTCGCCGCTGGCAAAGCGCTGCCGGATGTTCAACAGCAAGCGCTGGGCCATGCGGGATTGCTGCTGTTGAACAAGTCTGAAGGTCTCGACGAAGACATTCGCCAGCGAATCGCCGGGCAATTGCCGTCGCTCCCCCTGTGCTGGACGCAACAGGCGGTCTTACCCTTGAGCGAGTTGCCGGGGCTGAATGCCAAAGCGCGGGCAGGTGTGGATAACTTCGTCTTGCCCAAGGGATTGGCGCAGCTGCCGGCGGTCTGGAGCGATCCTGCGTTGCCCATTTGCTTGAGTCAGGAACAGGACGGAGGCTGGAGCATCGGATGGCGTTGGCACCCAAGCCAGGTATTTGATGCCGCTCTGGTTGGCCGGTGGCTTGGAAGCCTTGGCTGGAGGCGGGCGAAGCTGGTTATCCACAGTAGTACACACGGCTGGGTCTCGGCGAACGCGGTGGATAACTCGGTGCTGGACTGGCAGCCCAGTGAATGGCGGCAGGATTCGCGTATCGAGCTGATTTTCAGTGAGTCGCAGAATGCAGAACGACTGCAGCGTGAGCTGGCAGCGTGCCGATCCGGATCGGGTTAATGGCTCAAGGCCGCCACTTGGTATGGTCCTGACGCCACTGGCTCAGCTCGATCACTTCCGCGCGAGGTTTCGCCACGTCGACCACTGGTTCGGTTTCGTCGAACGGGACCGGGTAGGGCGCCAGCTCAATCTGTGCACTGTGAGCGCCGAACTGGGTGATGGTGCCGTTGTGGCGGGTTTCGCCGGTCACGGTGAATTCGAAGTTATACACACGGGCCAGGCGTCGCCGACCACTGGCATCCCTGATGAACGCGATTCTTTTCAAGGCCACGTTGCCGTCGAGCAATTCGATCCCGAGTTTGCCGCAATGCTGCTTGACCCGCTCCAGCGCGCGCTCGCGCAAGCCGTGGTTGTGCCATATCCATGCGCCGGCAGTGGCGAACAGCATCAGCACGAATATATTTCCAAGGGTCAGCATCAACAGGGTGCTCCAACAAGATAGTGTCAGCTTAACTGCGTCGCTGGTCTGTCGTACAGGCTGCGTTTAGTCGCATACTGCGCGGCTAGAATTTCAATCGTTTTACGGAAATCCACCGCATGAAACGTACACCGCATTTGCTCGCTATCCAGTCCCATGTGGTATTCGGTCACGCCGGCAACAGTGCCGCGGTTTTCCCGATGCAACGGGTCGGGGTGAATGTATGGCCGCTCAACACCGTGCAGTTCTCCAATCACACCCAGTACGGTCAGTGGGCCGGTGAAGTGCTGGCGCCGCACCAGATACCGGAGCTGGTCGAAGGTATCGCGGCGATTGGCGAGCTGGGCAACTGCGATGCGGTGCTTTCCGGTTACCTCGGCAGTGCGGCCCAGGGCCGGGCGATCCTGACGGGTGTGGCGCGGATCAAGTCGATGAATCCCAAGGCGCTGTACCTGTGTGACCCGGTCATGGGGCATCCGGAGAAGGGCTGCAGTGTTCCGGCGGAGGTCAGTGACTTTCTGTTGGAGGAGGCCGCCGCCGTGGCGGACTTCATGTGCCCGAACCAGCTGGAGCTGGACAGCTTCTCCGGGCGCAAGCCGCAATCACTGTTCGATTGCCTGGCAATGGCGCGTGCATTGCTGGTGCGCGGCCCGAAAGCAGTGCTGGTCAAGCACCTGGACTATCCAGGCAAATCGGCAGAGGCCTTTGAGATGCTGCTGGTGACGGCCGAGGGCAGCTGGCATTTGCAGCGCCCGTTGCTGGCGTTCCCCCGTCAGCCGGTGGGCGTGGGCGATCTGACGTCCGGTCTGTTCCTGGCGCGTGTGCTGTTGGGCGACAGCCTGGTGGCCGCTTTCGAGTTCACGGCGTCGGCGGTGCATGAAGTGCTGCTGGAAACCCAGGCCTGTGCCAGCTACGAGTTGGAACTGGTACGGGCTCAGGACCGGATTGCCCATCCGCGGGTGCGGTTCGAAGCTACACCAATCAGTCTCTGATTCAGCGCTGCCCCCATCGCGAGCAGGCTCGCTCCCACAAGGTTAATGCTGTACCTGTGGGAGCGAGCCTGCTCGCGATAGCGGTCCGAAGATCGCGCAAGAGCGACCGGCCTTAGGCGTCGCCCTTGATGTCCTGATAACGCTTTTCCAGCTCCTGACGAATCTGCCGGCGCTGCTGGGCCTGCATGTAACGACGCTTGTCTTCGCTATTCTGCGGTTGCAACGGTGGTACGGAGGCGGGTTTACGCTGGTCATCCACCGCGACCATGGTGAAGAAGCAGCTATTGGTGTGACGCACCGAGCGTTCGCGGATGTTCTCGGTCACCACTTTGATGCCGACCTCCATGGAGGTGTTGCCGGTGTAGTTGACCGAGGCGAGAAAGGTCACCAGTTCGCCGACATGGATCGGCTCACGGAAAATGACCTGATCCACCGACAGGGTCACCACATAGCGGCCGGCATAACGGCTGGCGCAGGCATAGGCCACTTCGTCGAGGTATTTGAGCAGGGTGCCGCCGTGGACATTGCCAGAGAAGTTGGCCATGTCGGGGGTCATCAATACCGTCATCGACAGCTGGGCGTTTCCGGGTTCCATAGCATTCTCACGGGTCAAGGCCAGGTTTGAGGGATGCACCTCTGCGGGTGCCTCGGCGGTTTTTTCAAACCAACAGTTATCGGGACGCCGGGTGCGGGGTCGCCGTCACGCCGGATCGATCTGTTTCCATATATTGCACCGCCTTTCTGCCAGAAGTCGCGGTGTTACCCTGCAAAAAGCCCAGCCTCAAGGGCATTTCCTACGTGCAATTCCGATTTTTGTTCTGCTTGATCAGGCTTTTCCTGCGTCCGGGGATCGAGCAATGCCATCCAGGGAGTCTCACGCCATGCATGCCATCAGTTTCATTCAGGATCTGGCAGTGATCATGTTGATCGCAGGTGTGGTCACCGTGGTTTTCCATCGCCTGAAACAACCGGTGGTGCTGGGATACATCGTCGCCGGATTCATCATTGGTCCGCACACCCCGCCGTTCGGCCTGATCCACGACGAAGAAACCATCAAGACCCTGGCCGAGCTCGGTGTGATATTCCTGATGTTCTGCCTGGGCCTGGAATTCAGCCTTCGCAAGTTGTTCAAGGTCGGTGCCACGGCATTCATCGCGGCATTCCTGGAAATCGTGCTGATGATCTGGATCGGCTACGAGATTGGTCGCTGGTTCGACTGGAACACCATGGATTCACTGTTCCTCGGCGCGATCCTGGCGATTTCCTCGACCACCATCATCGTCAAGGCGCTCAACGATCTGAAGTTGAAGAACGAGCGATTTGCCCAGTTGATATTCGGTGTGCTGATCGTCGAAGACATTCTGGGCATCGGCATCATCGCGCTACTGTCCAGCATCGCGGTCAGCGGTACGGTCAGCTCCGGCGAAGTGTTTTCCACGGTCGGCAAACTGTCGCTGTTCATGATCGTCGCGTTGGTCATCGGCATCCTGATGGTGCCGCGGCTGCTGGCCTACGTCGCCAGATTCGAAAGCAACGAAATGCTGCTGATCACGGTGCTGGGCCTGTGTTTTGGCTTCTGCCTGCTGGTGGTCAAGCTTGAATACAGCATGGTCCTCGGGGCATTCCTGATCGGCGCGATCATGGCTGAGTCCCGGCAACTGCTGAAAATTGAACAACTGATTGAACCGGTTCGCGATCTTTTCAGTGCGATTTTCTTTGTGGCCATCGGGCTGATGCTCGATCCGGCGATCCTGCTTCAGTACGCCTGGCCAATCGCCGTAATCACCGTAGCCGTGGTGCTCGGCAAGATGTTGTCCTGCGGCCTTGGCGCATTTATCGCCGGCAATGACGGACGTACCTCGCTGCGGGTCGGGATGGGTCTTTCACAGATTGGCGAATTCTCTTTCATCATCGCGGCACTGGGCATGACGTTGCAGGTCACCAGTAACTTTTTATACCCCGTGGCTGTGGCGGTTTCGGTGATCACGACCTTGCTGACGCCTTATCTGATCCGTGCGGCTGATCCATTGTCGATAAAGCTCGCCGGCGCCATGCCAGAACGCCTGGGACGGGTGTTGAGGATGTACGGCGAATGGCTGCGCAGCATCCAGCCTCAGGGTGAGGGCGCGTTACTGGCATCCATGATTCGCAGGATTTTGCTGCAGGTGGGAGTCAATCTGGCGCTCGTGATCGCAATCTTCTTCTCGGGCGCGTACTTCGCCGAACGCATGTCGGCTTACCTGCAAGGCTGGATCAGCGATCCGAGCTGGCAAAAGGCATTGATCTGGGGTGGGGCGCTTTTGTTGTCGCTGCCTTTTTTGATTGCGGCGTACCGCAAGCTAAAGGCACTGTCGATGTTGCTGGCGGAAATGGGCGTGAAGCCGGAGATGGCCGGGCGCCACACGCAGCGAGTGCGCCGGGTGATCGCCGAAGTGATCCCGATCCTGTCGCTACTGGTGATCTTTTTGCTGCTGGCAGCCTTGTCGGCCAGTATTCTGCCGACCAACAAGTTGCTGGTGCTGATCGCCGTGGTCGCGGCCGCCGTGGCGGCGCTGCTGTGGCGCTGGTTCATTCGTGTGCATACGCGGATGCAGGTGGCGTTGCTGGAAACCCTCGACAATCACAAGGAGTCGTCCGGGCATTGACCACCCCCGTGGCGTCGACTGGATCAGCTTTCCAGCCAGACGTCCCGCGCCCAGTGCCATACCGACTCCCAGGTTTCTTCGGCGATCAGCTCCTCTTCGGCCTGCCAAAGCACCACGGTGCCGTCTTCTTCGACCAGATAGTAGTCGTCACCGACCTGGCAGATCGGGATCAGGCTGCGATCGACGCCGGCATCCCAGGCGTTGGCGGCAACGTCGGGCAGGTAGGTGTGGGATTGCGGGTCGGTCACGGTGACCGGTTCCAGGCTGCCGTAGACCACGTCGCTGACGGTCAGCAGAAACTCTCTGAAGACGAAGGGTATGTCGATGAACAGTTGTTCTTCGATTTCGACCAGCAGGTCTTCGTCGGGCAATTCCAAGGGGACCGGTACCGGTTCGTTGGCTTCACGCAGTTGTTCGATGATTTCTTCCACGTCCGGGATCCTCTTGCTTGTATGGCGCGGTTTATATGGGGCGGTTTATACAGTAGCTTGCTATAGATGCAACCGCGAAATAGAAAACCCCAGCCAGGGCTGGGGTTTTGTTTACAGCAGGTGAAGTTCTACGCGGGATCAGCCGTTCTGGCGGATACCTGCCACCAGCCAAGGCTGGTTTTCGCCCTGTGCACGTTCCATGTTCCAGCTTTCGCTGAAGACTTCGCCTTGGTCGAAACGCGAGGTTTTCGACACGCCAGTGAAGGTCAGGGTGGCGATGGTCTTGTCGGCGCGATCGTCCACACCGTCCAGCTGTACATTGAGGTTATCGATGTAGGTGGACTGGAAACCGTCGCCCAGGTCAGCACGCTCACGCTTGAGGAACTCCAGCATTTGCGGGGTCACGAACTCGGCGATCTTGTCCATTTCGTTGGCGTCCCAGTGCTGTTGCAGGGACTGGAAGTGATTGCGCGCCGCTTCGACGAAGTTACTTTCGTTGAACCAGACTGGCGCGTTGATCACTGGACGAGCGGCAACAGGCGCTGGCGAACCACCGAAGATCGAACCGCCGGCAGGCTTTTGTTCGAACGCCTCACGTTGCATCGGCGCGTGGCCGGCCGGAGCGTAGTGCTCCTGCTGCTTGCGACGACGGGCGGCGATAAAGCGGAAGACCAGGAACGCAATGACGGCCATGATCAGGATGTCGAAGATCTGCATGCCCTGGAAGCCGTCACCCATGAACATGGAGGCCAGCAGGCCACCGGCCGCGATACCGGCCAGTGGGCCGAGCCAGCGCGAAGCGCCACCGGCCTTGGCAGCGGCGCCAGCGGCACCGGCAGCACCAGCGGTCGCCGCAGCGCCGCCCATGCCTGGAGAAGAAGGAGCCATCTGGCTGGTCTGGTGAGTCGGCGCAGCGCCTGCGCTTTTGCCACCACCGAAGCGCTTGGCGGCATTGACGTCGAGACTCATCGTCAGGCCGATGCACAACGCCATGGCGATGCTAAGAAAACGTTTCATAAAGGGAATTCCCATTTGTGGAAGGCACGCGCGCCATGTTGCACAGCTGAAGTGTTACTGGCTAGCGGCAGAGTGTTTCGGGCTTTTGCCTGACAGGTCGTGTTCAGCTTCAGTCAGTGCAAGAAGGCCTTTTGACTTTGATCTGTCAGATGAGTGGACAGGGTTTGTAGGACGGTCACCTAGCGTCGCAGAGCCAGCATGACCACCCCGGCCGTGATCAGGCCGATTCCGCCCCATTGGCGCAGGTCGAGTTTTTCACCCAGCAGGACAACGCCAAGAACAGCCACCAGCACCACGCTGAGCTTGTCCACTGGAGCGACCAGTGACGCCGGGCCGACTTTGAGTGCACGGAAATAACAAATCCACGATGCACCGGTGGCAAGGCCCGACAACAGCAGGAAAAGATAGCTCTTCGCAGAGATCGATCCCAAAGACTGATATTGGCCCGTTGCGTACAAAATCAAGGCCAGGCTGACCAATACCACTATCGTACGTAGCAGGGTGGCGAAGTCGGAGTTGACGTTTTCGATGCCGACTTTCGCGAAAATGGCGGTCATTGCCGCGAATGCCGCCGATAACAGGGCCCAGAATGTCCAGGAGGAAAAGAAACCTGAGCCCATGCTTTTTGCACCTTATTCAGAACAATTTCTGTAAGTCCACACGGAACCCTGTGGGAGCGGGCTTGCTCGCGAATGGGCGCATCGCGGTCATTCAGTCATACCGCGTTATCGTTTTTCGCGAGCAAGCCCGCTCCCACAGAAAGGCTAGATCGCTTCCAGCTTGGCGTAACCCAACATCAGCCACTTGCTGCCTTCGCTGAAGTTCACCTGTACCCGAGCCTGAGCCCCGGCGCCTTCGAAGTTGAGGATCACGCCATCGCCGAACACCGAGTGCCGTACGGTCTGGCCGAGGCTGAAGCCGGTCTGCGGAATCTCGCTGCCGCTGAACAGGTTGCTGCCACTCATCGATTGGTTGCCACCAAACGGACGGCTGACACTGTTGGACAGCCGCACCTCCTGAATCAGGCCTTTCGGAACTTCGCGTACGAAGCGCGACACCTTGTTGTAGGTCTCGCTGCCATAAAGGCGTCGGGTTTCGGCATAGGTCATTACCAGATTCTGCATGGCCCGGGTGATGCCTACGTAGGCCAGACGCCTCTCTTCCTCAAGGCGGCCGGGTTCTTCCAGGCTCATCTTGTGCGGGAACAGGCCTTCTTCCATGCCCACCAGGAACACGTAAGGGAACTCCAGGCCTTTGGCGCTGTGCAGGGTCATCAGTTGAATGCTGTCTTCGTGCTCGTCGGCCTGCGTATCACCGGCCTCCAGCGACGCGTGACCGAGGAATGCTGCCAATGGCGTCAGGTCTTCGTCTTCTTCGCTGTTTTCGAAGTTGCGCGCGGCGCTGACCAGTTCCTCAAGGTTTTCTACCCGTGCCTGGCCTTTCTCGCCTTTTTCCGCTTCGTGATAGGCGATCAGCCCCGACTGCTCGATGACGGTCTGGGTCATCAAGTGCAGTGGCATTTCCATGCACTTGGCGGCGAGGTTCTCGATCAACTCGATAAACGCGCCAAGGGCACCGGCCGCACGCCCGGTCAGGCCTTTGTTGGCCACCAGTTGGCGCATCGCTTCCCACATCGACACATCGCTGTGGCGCGCATGGTCGCGGATCGCTTCGACGGTTTTCTCGCCGATGCCACGGGCCGGCACGTTGATCACCCGCTCAAGCGCGGCATCGTTACCGCGGCCTTCGAGCAACCGCAGGTAAGCCATGGCGTTCTTGATTTCGGCGCGTTCGAAGAAGCGCTGACCGCCATAGATGCGGTAGGGAATGCGTTCGCGCAGCAAGGCTTCTTCCAGAACCCGCGATTGGGCGTTGGAGCGGTACAGAATCGCGATATCGCTGCGAGATAAGCCGGTTTTCAGCGCACTTTCGATGGTTTCGACAACGTAGCGTGCTTCGTCGTGCTCGTTGAAGGCGGCGTACAGGTTGATCGCTTCGCCGTCGCCGCCGTCTGTCCACAGCTCTTTGCCCAGGCGCCCGGTGTTGTTGGCGATCAAGGCGTTGGCAGCCTTCAGGATGCCGGCGGTGGAGCGATAGTTCTGCTCCAGGCGAATGGTTTCGGCGTCCGGGAAGTCTTCGGAATACTGGTAGATGTTCTCGATTTTCGCGCCGCGCCAGCCGTAGATCGACTGGTCATCGTCGCCTACGACCATCAGGCTGTCGCCACCCTTGGCCAGCAGGCGCAACCAGGCGTATTGCACGGCGTTGGTGTCCTGGAACTCGTCCACCAGGATGTGCCGGAAGCGCTTTTGATAGTGAGCGAGCAGGCCAGGGTGATCGCGCCACAGATCGAGGGCGCGCAGCAGCAATTCGGAGAAGTCGATGACGCCCGCACGCAGGCAGGCGGCCTCGTAGGCTTCATAGATGCCGCGCATGGTCGCCAGGAACAGGTCACCGCTGGCTTGAATGTGTTGCGGGCGCAGACCTTCGTCTTTCTGGCCGTTGATGAACCATTGGGCCTGACGGGCCGGCCAGCGCTGTTCGTCCAGGCCGAGTTCGCGGATCACCCGCTTGACTAACCGCTGCTGGTCATCGCTGTCGAGAATCTGGAAGGTCTGGCTTAAGCCCGCTTCCTGCCAGTGTGCCCGCAGAAGGCGGTGTGCCAGGCCGTGGAAGGTACCGACCCACATGCCGGCCGGGTTGATACCCATCAGCTGCTCGATACGCTGGCGCATTTCGGCAGCGGCCTTGTTGGTGAAAGTCACCGACATGATGGAGTGGGGCGAGGCGTTTTCGACCTGGATCAGCCAGGCGATACGGTGCACCAGCACTCGGGTTTTACCGGAACCAGCACCGGCCAGGACCAACTGACGACCCACGGGGGCTGCTACAGCCTGGCGTTGGGCATCGTTGAGGGAGTTCAGCAGAAGGGAGAGATCATCGCGCATCGGGGCATTCTAGGGGGCCGCGTCACACCGGGCAAACCCCGCTTTGCTTTAACCGATGAAAGTTATGCGAAGGACGACCGGTCAGTCATCGGCTGCGGGCGTTGGCGGGGCGTGCCTCTCGCGTTTTCGGGGGCATCGACGGCTGAAATATTTGGCGATTTATTGATCAGCAGCAGTTTGGTCCGGGCAATTGCTTGTGTATGCTCCGAGCAGTTTCGGGCACATGCTCATCATTATAAGAACAAGAACATCGCCTATGACCCTCAGCTTCGACCTGTCGGGCCCCACTGTGGAGCCCCGGGAGATCCGTAAACATTACGCCATGGAAATGGCGGTCGAACGCACGCGCCTGTTGTATCAAGGCTCGCTGCTGCCCACGTTGTTCATGCTGATCAATGGCCTGGTCTGTGCCGGTTTGCTCTGGAGTCCGCAGCGTTATTTCCTGGTCAGTGTCTGGCTGGTGTGGTTGTTGTCATTGGTGGCATTGCGGGTGATTCAGGTCGCAGCCTTCGATTCGGCCATTCCCAATCGTCAGGCCCATCCCATTTGGCGGCGGATGTTTTTGCTGGGCTCCGGCCTCACCGGTCTGACCCTGGCAGGTGCCGGCATCGCCCTGGTTCCTGCCGATAACTTCATTCAGCAAGCCTGGGTCTTCGGCCTCATCGGTGCCGCGGCGCTCTCGGCCAGCGTGGCTTATGCGGTCAGTTTGCCGGCCTTTTTGTCATTCACCTTGCCCTGCCTGTTGCCGGCCATCGCCTATATGTTTTGGGGAGCTGACGAACAGCAGCAAGGTTGGGGTTGGTTCGGGCTGATCCTGCTCGGTGCATTGAGCGTGGTTGCCTGGCAAGTCAATCGATTGATCGATCGGGGCTTGATGCGACGCTTTCAGAATCAGGCATTGATCGAGCATCTACAGCAAGCGCAAAGCTGCAGTGATCAGCTCAATCAGAAGCTGGCCAAGGAGATTGAACAGCGCCGGCGAGCCGAAACCGAATTGCGAGAAATCCAGATCGACCTGGAAAACCGTGTTGCTCAGCGCAGCCTGGAACTGGATGCCGCCAACCAGGCACTGAGCAAGAGTGAGGCGCGTCTGGCGCTGGCATTGAAGGCCAGCGAGTTGGGGTTGTGGGACTGGAATCTGCAAACCGACGAAGTCCATCACACGCAGATTCAGGAATTGTTCGGCCTGGAGCCGGAACAGGTCACGGCGATATTGCGTCACCTCAAGCCGCGCCTTCACCCCGAGGATCTTCCTGCGCTGAAAAGGGCGCTGGTCGAGCATTTGAAGGGCCGCACCGAGGACTATCAAATCGAGTATCGCGTGCGGCATGGCGACGGGCACTGGGTCTGGATCGAGGACCGCGGGCGGGCGGTCGAGCGCGCCAAGAACGGTCGGGTGATTCGCATGGTCGGCACTCGCCGCGACATCAGCGCCAGCAAAGGCCTGGAAGAGCAGCGGCAACTGGCGGCGACCGTGTTCGAGGCGGCCAGCGAAGGGATCGTGATTTTCGATCCGAACTACGTCCTGATCGCGATCAATCAGGCCTTCAGTCGGGTGACCGGCTATGACATCGAGGACATGATCGGGCGCAATGTCATTGAGTTGCCTTGCAGTCGCGATGCGCGTCGGCATTACGCCGCAATACATCAGGCGCTGGAGCAGCAAGGCAGCTGGCAGGGCGAATTGGTGGAAACCCGCAAGAACGGCGAGATGTATCCGCAATGGCTGCAACTGAATGCCGTGCGCGATCCCCGGGGAAATGTGAGCCATATTGTGGGCTTTTTCGCTGATCTCTCGGCCCGCCGAGAATCCGAAGAGCGCATGCGCTATCTGACTCATTACGATGAACTTACCGGTCTAGCCAACCGCTCGATGTTCCGCGAACGACTCAGCGAGGCTCATCAACGAGTGCGACAGGGCGGTTATCGCAGCCTGGCGTTGCTGCACATCAATCTCGATCGGTTCAAGCAACTAAACGACAGCCTGGGGCATGAAGTCGCCGACCAGTTGTTGCAGAAAATGTCCCGGCGACTGGTGAATGCGTTGCCTGAAGCAGACACCATCGCGCGCCTTTCTGGTGATGAGTTTGCCGTGCTGTTCAACTCATACGGCAACCTTTCGAGCCTGGCCCGGGTGGCGACTCGTCTGGCGAACAAGTTGCGTCTGCCGGTTACCATTGAGGGGCATGAGCTGGTGGTCAGCGTGTCGATGGGCATCAGCTTGTTGCCGGACAGCGCCCGGGAAATTTCTGCACTGGTCAGTCAGTCGAACATGGCGATGCAGCACGCCAAACACCTGGGTGGTAATAATTTCCAGTTTTACACCGACAGTTTGCAAGCCAGCACGCTGGAGCGTTTACAGCTGGAAAACCACTTGCGCAAAGCCATCGAAGACAGGCAACTGAAGGTGTTTTACCAACCGAAACTGTGCCTGGCCACTGGCAAATTGAATGCCGCCGAAGCCTTGGTGCGTTGGGATCATCCGACCATGGGCCGCGTGCCGCCGGGGGATTTCATCGGCCTGGCTGAAGAAACCGGATTGATCGGCCCGATCGGTGAGTTCGTACTGCGTCAGGCCTGCTGGCAAGCCTGTGAGTGGCAACGGCAGGGGCTCGAAGCGATTCGGGTGTCGGTCAATCTGTCGGTGCATCAATTGCGCCAGGGCAAATTGGTCAGCCTGGTGCGGCAGGTGCTGGAAGAGACCGGGCTGGCGCCGCAACTGCTGGAGCTGGAACTCACCGAAAGCCAGTTGCTGGACAGCGTCGAACACATCATCGCGACGTTCCAGCAGTTGCGTGATCTCGGGGTGAAACTGGCCATTGACGATTTTGGCACCGGTTACTCATCCCTGAGCTATCTCAAGCGCATCCCGGTGGATTACGTGAAGATTGATCAGGCGTTTATCCGTGGCTTGGGAGAG
Source organism: Pseudomonas sp. P4_B4 (assembly GCF_056402255.1). NCBI lineage: Bacteria > Pseudomonadati > Pseudomonadota > Gammaproteobacteria > Pseudomonadales > Pseudomonadaceae > Pseudomonas > Pseudomonas sp. P4_B4. The sequence continues at coordinate 302,042 of NZ_JBFUHS010000001.1, read as the reverse complement.
GGTACCGAGGATGCGGCGATCACACGGGCGATCATTGCCATGGCCCATGGTTTGTCATTGAAGGTAGTGGCTGAAGGTGTGGAGCGAAGCGAACAACTTGAGTTTCTCAAGAATGAGCACTGCGATGAGGTTCAGGGCTACCTGATCAGTCGGCCGGTGGAGGCACAAGGCTTGGCAGGTCTGCTAAGAGAGCAGAGCATCGAATGAATTGTTATCGCAATGTCGTGCCTCCCGACGGTAATAGTTGCCCGGCGGGAGGCCCGGTAATACGTAAGGATTACAAGTTATTAGTCGGTTATTAGAATTTCATCAATGTGGTGCAATAATCCGCCGTCGTAAAAGATGCCAACACTGGTTATGGCGTGGTTTCCAGGTATTTTATATTCTACAACTTTGTCTGTTAAAACCGGCAGTGAAACACCATCGGCAGGTTCAAGAACCAGCTCCAGAGGCAAGAAGGGAGTGTCTTGAATCTGGCTTGGCACCAGCTTGGGCGTAATGCCGGAGTTTGCAACAGTTACTGTACCAAACACTCGGAAAGAAGCGGCGCCTGGCATGCGGTCAATTTGTACGGTCCAGTTTTTTGTTTGAATGCTCATTGTATTTAATTCCTTTTGGCTAAGTTGTTTTGCTCCTGCGCAATTAATTTAGCAACGTTGACTTTGTTGTTGGTGATATTTATCGGTGAACTATGTAAGTTTGTATGTTTGATGTTATTTGTTATTTGTTATTTGATTGTTGTCTGAGCTTCCAGTGGCTGGATCGGAGACTGTCGTTTTTTGTGGGCTGTTCGATCACGGGTTTACATCTGTCAACGAGGGCTACATGTGGTGCTCGCACCTGAAATCGAGGGATTCGGTAACGCATTGAGCAGGCAAAAAGCCGATTCATGTAGTATAACTACAAGCGTGCTACATCCCCGGCGCCTGCCAATAACAAAGAGTCCAGCCCCTTGAATCTGCTGCAACACATCGCCCAGTCTCGCCACCTGTTACGCAAGTCGGAGCTCAAGGTCGCCGACCACGTGCTGCTTGATCCTGCGGCCGTGATGCACAGCTCCATGGCCGACCTGGCCCACAGCGTGGGCATCAGCGAACCGACCATCGTGCGTTTTTGCCGTGCCATCGGTTGTTCCGGCTTTCAGGACCTGAAGTTGAAGCTGGCCCAGAGCCTGGCGGCAGGTGCGAGTTTCGGCCAGTTTGCGATCCATGAGGATGATTCGGTCGCCGACTACAGCTTGAAAATCTTCGACACCACCCTGCATACGCTGATGGAGGTTCGCGAGAAGCTCGATCCGCTGGAATTGCAGCGGGCGGTGACATTGATGTCCCAGGCCCAGCGTGTCGAGTTCTACGGCTTCGGCGCCTCGGGTGCGGTCGCAGCGGACGCCCAGCACAAGTTCTTCCGCTTGCTGCTCACTGCTGCGGCGTATTCCGACCCGCACATGCAGGCAATGTCGGCTGTGACGCTAAAGCCAACCGACGTGGCGATCTGCATTTCCCAGTCCGGGCGTTCCAAGGACCTGCTGATCACCGCCAACCTGGTGCGCGAAAGCGGTGCCTCGTTGATCACCTTGTGCCCGAGCCAGACGCCGTTGGCCGAGTTGTCTACGGTCAATCTGGCGATCGATGTGCATGAAGACACTGAAATCTATACACCGCTGACTTCGCGTATCGCCCACCTGGTGGTGATCGACGTGCTGGCGATGGGCGTGGCCATGGCGCGTGGCCCGAGCCTGGTCAACCACCTCAAGAGCGTCAAGCGCAGCCTGCGCAGCTTGCGGTTGTCGCCCAAGTCGGTGAAAGCGCTGGATGATTGATCTGTAGGCCAACACGGACTCTGTGGCGATCCGACAAGCCCCCGCGCCACAGGTGCAGTGGGCACCCAACCAACATTCATCGGTCTGTAACCATCGAGCCGCCAAACCGTCATCCCCCGCGCCTATCTTGAAACTCCCGTACTCGCCTTGGGAGACTCGAAATGGCCATGCCCTACGAAGAACGCAACAGCGCTGTCAAAACCCGTCGTCAGCAAGAAGATCAGCGCCGCATGGAATTCCGCCGCGCCATCGAAGATCGCTGCGAACGCCGTCAGCTTCTGGCCGAAATCGGTGATTTTCCAGAATTGGAACTCAACTTCTGGCAGGCATCTCCCTCGGCGTCCCGTCGAAACGCTCAACCAGCGCGCTGATCTGAAGCCGTTCGCTACGGATAAACGCCAGGAAGGCGTGAGCCACCGGTGACAGGCGTTTCGCCTTGGCCTGCACCAGGCACCAACTGCGAAACAGTGGCAGCTCTTCGACCGGTAGCTCGATCAGCCCACCGGTTGCCAGCTCAAGGCTCAGGGCGTGGCGCGTCAACAGCGCAACGCCCAGGCCTGCCAGTACACATTCACGCTGAGCTTCGGCAGACGAGACCTCCTGGGTCTGGTTGAAGTGCACGCGCTTCTCTTTGAAGTATTCTTCGCACGCCAGCCGCGTCCCTGAGCCCGGCTCACGCAGCAGCAGTGTGTAAGGCTCGAGATCCTGCAGGCGCAGCGGCCCCATATGACACAGCGGGTGATCCGGTGGCGCCACGGCGACGATTGGGTTGTTCAGGAACGGCAGGAATTCCAGGCCCATGTCCTGAGGCACCATGGACATGATCACCAGGTCGTCGCGGTTGTCCGACAGGCGCCGAATGACCTGGCCGCGATTGACCACCGTCAGTTGCAGGTTCACTTCCGGGTGCTGGCGTTTGAACGCGGCAAACAGATGCGGCACGAAGTATTTGGCGCTGGATTCAATCGCCAGTTTCAGTTGCCCCTGCAACGAGCCCTGCATGTCCGACAGTTGCATGTCGAGGTTTTCCAGGCGCCCGAAAATATCCCGACTGGCCCGCTGTAACGCTTCAGCCGCTTCGGTCATGTAGAGTTTTTTGCCGACGTAATCGAACAAAGGCTGGCCAATCAGCTCTTCAAGTTGACGAATCTGTAGGCTGACGGCAGGTTGTGTGAGCGACATTTCCTCGGCCGCGCGGCTGTAGGAGCGCAAATCACAGACCTCATTGAAGATCTGCAGTTGACGCAAAGTCATACGCATCAATGACTTACGCATTATATGGTCGCTCTCGTCGCTGGCTGGTGAATCAACTATAAGTCTTTACTTATGCGTGACCCAATAATTATTCATTTTTGTTAATCCCTTGTGGGCGCTAGTGTGGACCTGCGACCAAACTGAAACATTTGGTCACTCGTCGACCTGGTCTAGCAGGTCGTGGGTACCACCGGCTCAAGGGAAACTCCAAGTGATAACAAAGATCCTGATCGCCAACCGTGGTGAGATTGCCGTACGAATCGTACGTGCCTGCGCCGAAATGGGCATTCGCTCGGTCGCGATCTACTCCGATGCCGACCGTCATGCCTTGCACGTCAAGCGTGCGGACGAGGCCCACAGCATTGGTGCCGAACCTCTGGCCGGTTACCTGAACCCGCGCAAGCTGGTGAACCTGGCTGTGGAAACCGGTTGCGATGCACTGCACCCCGGCTATGGCTTCCTTTCGGAAAACGCCGAACTGGCGGAGATCTGCGCCGAACGCGGGATCAAATTCATCGGCCCGTCGGCTGAAGTCATTCGCCGCATGGGCGACAAGACCGAAGCTCGCCGCAGCATGATCAAGGCCGGCGTACCGGTGACCCCGGGCACTGAAGGCAACGTGTCGGGCATCGAAGAAGCCCTGACCGAAGGCGATCGCATCGGCTACCCGGTGATGCTCAAGGCCACTTCCGGTGGTGGCGGCCGCGGTATTCGTCGCTGCAACAGCCGCGAAGAACTCGAACAGGCTTTCCCGCGCGTCATTTCCGAAGCCACCAAGGCTTTTGGGTCGGCGGAAGTGTTCCTGGAAAAATGCATCGTCAATCCGAAGCACATCGAAGCGCAGATTCTTGGCGACAGCTTCGGCAATGTGGTGCACCTGTTCGAGCGTGACTGCTCGATCCAGCGCCGCAACCAGAAGCTGATCGAGATCGCCCCGAGCCCGCAACTGACCCCGGAACAGCGCGCCTACATCGGCGACCTGTCAGTGCGCGCAGCCAAGGCCGTGGGTTACGAGAATGCCGGCACGGTGGAGTTCCTGCTCGCCGAGGGCGAGGTGTACTTCATGGAGATGAACACCCGGGTGCAGGTGGAACACACCATCACCGAAGAAATCACCGGCATCGACATTGTCCGTGAGCAGATTCGCATTGCCTCCGGCCTGCCGCTTTCGGTGAAACAGGAAGACATCCAGCACCGTGGTTTCGCCCTGCAGTTCCGGATCAACGCCGAAGACCCGAAGAACAACTTCCTGCCGAGCTTCGGCAAGATCACGCGTTACTACGCTCCCGGCGGCCCCGGCGTGCGGACCGACACGGCGATCTACACCGGCTACACCATCCCGCCGTACTACGACTCCATGTGCCTGAAACTGGTGGTGTGGGCGTTGACCTGGGAAGAGGCGATGGACCGTGGCTTGCGCGCCCTGGACGACATGCGTCTGCAAGGGGTCAAGACCACCGCCGCGTACTACCAGGAAATCCTGCGTAACCCGGAATTCCGTAGCGGCCAGTTCAACACCAGCTTCGTTGAAAGCCACCCTGAACTGACCAACTACTCGATCAAGCGCAAACCCGAAGAGCTGGCCCTGGCCATCGCCGCCGCCATCGCCGCCCACGCAGGCCTGTGAGGAATAGAACAATGAGCAAACAAATCCACGTTACCGACACGATCCTGCGCGACGCCCACCAATCGCTGCTCGCGACCCGCATGCGCACCGAAGACATGCTGCCGATCTGCGACAAGCTCGACAAAGTCGGCTACTGGTCGCTGGAGTGCTGGGGCGGCGCGACGTTCGACGCCTGCGTACGTTTCCTGAAAGAAGATCCGTGGGAGCGTCTGCGCCAGTTGCGCGCCGCGCTGCCTAATACCCGCCTGCAAATGCTGTTGCGCGGCCAGAACCTGCTGGGCTACCGCCACTACAGCGACGACGTGGTCAAGGCCTTCGTCGCCAAGGCCGCGGTCAACGGCATCGACGTGTTCCGCATCTTCGACGCCATGAACGACGTGCGTAACCTGCGCGTGGCCATCGAGGCGGTGAAAGCCTCCGGCAAACACGCCCAGGGCACCATCGCCTACACCACCAGCCCGGTGCACACCATCGAGGCCTTCGTGAACCAGGCCAAGCAAATGGAAGCCATGGGTTGCGACTCGGTGGCGATCAAGGACATGGCCGGCCTGCTGACCCCGTACGCCACCGGCGAACTGGTCAAGGCATTGAAAGCCGAGCAATCGTTGCCAGTGTTCATTCACTCCCACGACACCGCTGGCCTGGCCGCGATGTGCCAAATGAAGGCCATCGAAAACGGCGCCGATCACATCGACACCGCGATCTCCAGCTTCGCCTGGGGCACCAGCCACCCGGGCACCGAGTCGATGGTCGCCGCCCTTAAAGGCAGCGAGTTCGACACCGGCCTGAACCTGGAGCTGCTGCAGGAGATCGGTCTGTACTTCTACGCCGTGCGCAAGAAGTACCACCAGTTCGAAAGCGAGTTCACCGCCGTCGACACCCGTGTTCAAGTCAACCAGGTACCGGGCGGGATGATTTCCAACCTGGCCAACCAGTTGAAAGAGCAGGGCGCACTGAATCGCATGAGCGAAGTGCTGGCCGAAATTCCGCGGGTTCGTGAAGACCTCGGCTTCCCGCCGCTGGTGACCCCGACTTCGCAGATCGTCGGCACCCAGGCGTTCTTCAACGTGCTGGCCGGCGAGCGCTACAAGACCATCACCAACGAAGTGAAGCTGTACCTGCAAGGCGGCTACGGCAAGGCGCCGGGCACCGTGAACGAACAACTGCGTCGCCAGGCCATCGGCAGCGAAGAAGTGATCGACGTTCGCCCGGCTGACCTGCTCAAGCCGGAAATGGCCAAGCTGCGTGCCGATATCGGTGCACTGGCCAAGTCTGAAGAAGACGTACTGACCTTCGCCATGTTCCCGGACATCGGTCGCAAGTTCCTCGAAGAACGTGCTGCCGGGACTCTGACACCTGAAGTGTTGCTGCCGATTCCTGAAGCCGGCGGCGTCACTTCTGTTGGTGGGGAAGGCGTGCCGACCGAGTTCGTCATTGACGTTCACGGCGAAACCTACCGCGTCGACATCACCGGTGTCGGTGTCAAGGCCGAAGGCAAGCGTCACTTCTACCTGTCCATCGACGGCATGCCGGAAGAGGTGGTGTTCGAGCCACTCAACGAATTCGTTGGCGGCGGCAGCAGCAAGCGCAAGCAAGCCACTGCGCCGGGTCATGTCAGCACCACCATGCCGGGCAACATCGTCGACGTGCTGATCAAGGAGGGCGACACCGTCAAGGCAGGCCAGGCCGTGTTGATCACCGAAGCGATGAAGATGGAAACCGAAGTCCAGGCGGCCATCGCCGGTAAAGTCACCGCCATTCACGTGGCCAAGGGCGACCGGGTGAACCCGGGCGAGATCCTGATCGAGATCGAAGGCTGAGTTAACAGCCGCGATACAACGCTTTATACCTCGGGGGAGCATGTGCTCCCCTTTTTTTCGCCCAGCGTTTGATGGTTAGAAGGTCATCCGCCACTGCGCGGTCGCGCCATGGTTTCGGCTGTCGGTACCCATCTCGCCATTTATGCCGACGCCCAGCTTGTGCTGCGCCGAAAGCCCCAGCTCCAGACCCGCATCCACCATCAGACTGTCGCGATCCAGCGGCGCACCGGAAACGGTGTCTTTACCGCCACCGGTGATCAGCCGTTGGCGGGTTTCCGTGGCGATCTCCCCGTAGGTATGTTTCCAGCTGGCACTGAACCGTGGCGTCAGTTGCATGCCGTTATCCAGCGTATTGATCTTCGCCAGTCGCAGGCCAAAAGTGCTGTTGAGATTGTTCTGCTCCTGGCCCTCGACCTTTAACGCCGCAGCGCCTCCTTTTTCCGTGAAGCCATCGCGCTGATAACGTTGGTAGCCAAGGCCGGCGAATGGCTCGATGTTGATGTTGGCGCGGCCGAGGTTGTATCCGACTTCGGCAAACGCCTGTTGGGTGTTGGCGTCGTACCTGCCTTTGGGGCGGTCACTGAAACCATTGAAGGCCACCTGGCGTTGAGTGCTGCCGTCGTGATTGCTGTAGCTGGCGCCAAGGCGCAAAGACATGGAGCCGCTCTGGCGCAGGGCATAAGCCCCCAAATGCCAGCTATCGAGGTCGCCGTCGAGGTCACGGCTGTCCAGGCGAGTCTGTGATTTACCCCCCATCATGCCGATGCGCCATTCTTCGTCAACTGCCCAATCCGCCCCCAGAACCAGACCTTGGGTCGAGTACTTCAAGGCATCGTAGTCGCGATCCAGTGTGCCGCCGTACCCCAATGCCTGTAGCCAGACTCGGCTAGCGCTATTGTCGGCCGCTGCCGGGCGCGAAGCTCTCTTTTGACTGCTGAAACCCGAGGCACTGCCTGACTGGCGCATTGCCGAGAGCATCGCGGCGCTCACGGAGCTGTCACTGTTCAACGTTGCTTTGGCCAGGTTGGCGGTAGTGCCTGCGGCCAGTTGCTCGATGGTGTCAGACGCGTTCTCTGGACTGGGTTGCTCCGGTTGTTGGGCGGATGCAACGTCAGCGCAACCCAGGACAAGTGCAATCGCCAAGGCAAGTTGTTGTGGTCGGTATTTGTGTTGAACAGGCATCGATTTTGGCCTCTTTGTCAGAAGACCAAACTCTAAAAGGAAGGCTATCGGTACCGATGTCAGGCGGTTCCTGCGGTGGTGCGGGGAGTCTCAGATTGTCATGTAGTCAATGGCTGACTGTTCGACGGAGACAGTTTTTGCCCCTTCGAACTGACGTCTTTTCTTACAAGAAGTCGAGACATGGCCGGCTATCGCGATGCCTGGAAGCACTTTACGCGCGACACTCTACCAACCCTTTAACCTGCCCCGAAGCCGTCTGGTTCTCATCGCTCAGCCACTTCTCGAACCCCGCGCCAATCGCCGGCCATTCCGAGTCCAGGATCGAGTACCACGCGGTGTCCCGATTTTGCCCTTTGACCACCATGTGCTGACGGAACACACCTTCAAAACTGAAGCCCAGGCGCTCGGCCGCGTATTTGGAGCGGGCGTTGGCGTTATTGCATTTCCATTCCAGGCGGCGGTAGCCCAGGGCAAAGGATTCCTTGGCCAACAGGTAAACCGCCTCGGTGCTTTTCGGCGAGCGCTGCATCGGCGCGCCGAAGGTGACGTGGCCGATTTCGATGCGGCCCTGGGCCGGGACGATGGACATCAGGCTGAGAAGGCCCTGGACCTCGCCGCTGGCGCGGTCGATCACGCTGAAGAAATACGGGTCGCTGCTGGCCGCGTGGTTGTTCAGCCAGTCGTTGAAGACGCTGCGCTCCGGGAAGGGGCCGTAAGGCAGATAGTCCCAGAGTTTCGGGTCGGCGCCGGGGCCTTGCAGGGCGTTGAACAGGTCGTCGCCGTGGCGCGCCGGGTCGAGTTTTTCCAGGCGGATGTAACGCCCTTCGATCAATTGAGTCGTGGGGGCCGGGACGCCTTTCCAGTCGGTGAGTGAAATCGACATGTTGTTCTCCTTGAACCTAGGGGGCTTTCTCAATTAGTTTTCACGCCGCGCCGGGCCTGCTGTTGTGCAGGGCAAGGCGCGAGAAGCGTGGTTTGGTCATTCCAAATAAGCTTCGAGCAACGCAGCCCTGCACAACAGCAGGCCCGGCCCTTCGGGTTGTGCCTTAAAACGGGCCAGGCTGCGTTGCAGGCCTTGGAAAGGGAACAACCATTTCCAGCGGCCTGCGCCTTGCCTGGCCCGCTTTAAGGCGACAACGCGACGGGAAAACTAATTGAGAACGCCCCCTATGGCTTTGCGAAACTGGATGAAACCGGGGCGTTCGGCGATGCGCTCGTAGAGCTGGATCGCGGTGGCGTTGGTTTCGTGGGTCAGCCAGTGGACCTTGTTGCAGCCGTCAGCCTTGGCCGTGGTGTAGACGAATTCGATCAACTGCCGGCCGACGCCGGTGCCGCGGGTTTCCGGTGCTACCAACAAGTCTTGCAGGTAGCAGGAGTTTTCGATGGCCCAGTTCGAACGATGGTAGATGAAATGCACCATGCCCACCGCTTTGCCGTCGGCCCAGGCGAGGGCGGCGTGGGTTGGTTCGCTCGGGTCGAGCATGCGCTGCCAAGTGCTATGGGTAACGGCCTCCGGTAATTCGGTTTTGTAGAAGCGCAGGTAGGCCTGCCACAGCGGCAACCAGGCCGCGTGATCACCGGCGGTGACTTGGCGAATGTCGATTTGACTCATGGTGACTTCCTTAGCGCATTAATTGGGCGAGAGTTTGGTCGTTGACGTCGGGGCTGGCGGCCAGGCCTTTGCGCACGCCGGCGATGTCGGCGGGGCTGCGGTTCTGGCTGAGCTTGCGCTTGCCTTCCAGACGGTCGATGGGAATGGCGAAACCGACAATGGCCTTGAGCATGCCGTCGATGTAATCGGCGGGGGCATCGGCCACTGACCACGGTTGGGCGCGGCCAGCTTCATGACGATCGGTGAGGGTGCTGACGATGTCGAGCAGCCGCCCGCCATCGCTGAAGGTTTCGGCTCGGCCATAGGCGTGTACGGCGACGTAGTTCCAGGTTGGCACGACTTTGCCGTGTTCGGCCTTGCTCGGGTAGAAGCCAGGGCTGACGTAGGCGTCGGCACCGGCAAAAATCAGCAGGGCTTCGGCGCCGTCGCGCAGGTCTTTCCACTGTGGATTGGCTTTGGCCAGATGCCCGTACAACGTGCCGTTCGAGCCTTGTTCGCAATGCAGCAGCACTGGTACATGGCTGGCTTGCAGGCCGCTTTCACCGTGGGTCACCAATATGGCGAGACGGGTGGCGAGGATCAGTTCATGCAGTTGGGACAACTCGTCGATGGCAAAAGCACGTGGCGTGTACATGGAGATATTTTCCTTGGCGAATGTCTGCATCCTAGGCAGGCTATTGGTCTGTTGTAAGAGCCATTAATGACCAATTTCATGGGTCCATTGCGATGACTAGCGAACCACTGTCCCTGACCTTCAACCCGGCGGGTATCGAACTTGATCGTCGCCAGGGGCTGAGTCGTCAGCTCTACCAGGCATTGCGTACGCGTGTGTTGGACGGGCGACTGGCCAGCGGTACGCGTCTGCCTGCCAGTCGTGATCTGGCAGCCGCGCTGGCGATTTCCCGTAACAGCGTGGTGCGTGCCTACGATCAGTTGTACGCCGAAGGGTTTATCGAAGGGCGGGTCGGCGACGGGACTTATGTCGCGCAATTGCCCCAGGCAACCGTGCCGGCAAAAAAACTATCCACAAAAGTATCCACAGGGTTTTCAACAGGGTTACCCACAGCCTTATCCACAAATTGGCTCGATTTACCTGTGGATTCATCCAGCAAAGTTATCCACAACGACCCGTTGACTCGGGTCAAAAATAACCATTTGGCCACTCCGCCGAGCGGCCCGCCCCGGGCATTTCGGGTCGGTGTTCCGGCGTTCGATCTGTTTCCATTTGAGGTCTGGGCCAAGCTGAATGCGGCTTTCTGGCGCAAGCCGGATTTTCAACAGCTGTGCTACGGTGATCCGGCAGGCGATGCACGCTTACGCGGGATGATCGCCGCGTATTTACGCAGTTCCCGTGGCATGCAGTGCACAGCTGAACAAATTCTGATCACCAGTGGCGCGCAGCAGGGAATCAGCCTTTGTGCACAGTTGCTGGTGGAGCCCGGTGACGGGGTGGCGATTGAAAATCCGGGGTATCGGGCGGCAGGTCATGCCTTTGCCGTGGCGGGCGCGCGGCTGCACGGGGTGGCGGTGGACAGCGAGGGCATCAATTGCAGCGAACTGTCAGCACTCGATGATTGTCGGCTGACCTACGTCACGCCGTCACACCAGTATCCCACCGGCGTGGTCATGAGCCTGGCGCGACGCCTGGAGCTGCTGGCCTGGGCCGAGCGCACTCAGGGCTGGATCGTCGAGGATGACTATGATGGCGAGTACCGATACAGCGGCGCGCCACTGGCGCCTTTGGCAGCGCTCGATCGTCACGGACGGGTGTTGTATGTCGGCACGTTCGGCAAGGTCGCGTTTCCGGCGTTGCGTCTTGGTTATCTGGTGCTGCCGCCGGGGCTGGTGCAGGCCTTTGCGCAGCGACGTGCGGTGGACGTGCGGCACTCCGAAGTCAGCACCCAGGCGGTGATGGCCGAGTTCATGGCGGCCGGGCATTTCCAGCGTCACATCCGGCGTATGCGACGTGCGGCGCTGAGTCGGCGCAATACTTTGCTCAATGGTTGGCCACTGGATATTCCAGGCATCGGCAAGCTGCCCACCGTCGCCGCGGGATTGCACATGACGGTGCCGGTCGACAGCGTGGCCCGTGAACGCGAGCTGATTGAGTTGGCGAGCAGTGTCGATGTCGAGGTCAACGGCTTGAGCAGTTATTGGCTGCCGGAGTCCGCAACCCCGATGGATCAACGCGCCGGTCTGGTACTGGGTTTTGCCGCAGTGCCCGAAAAGGCAATCGAGGCGGCGCTGCAACGGTTACGGGCAGTGTGGCGTATTGGCTGAAGCGCGCGGATTGGCAGTCCGCGCTTACGGGCTTCCCGGTGTTGTTCCAGAAGGCCAATTGGCGCTCCGGGTTTACGAGAAGAACAGCGCACGTGCCAGTTGCGGGCTGATCTCGCTGCGATAGATTGCAATCACTTGCGGGTTGGTGGTGGCCGAGCGCAGGTCGAATGCACCCGCCAGCAGTCGTTGATCCCGCAGTTTCAGATGGGCAACGGTGAAGGCGTCGACCGGCGCATCCTGGCTGGCATAGTGGAAATGCGCATACCACAGCACTTGCTGGTTTCGGCGCTCGCGAATTTCATATTCCTGCATGTAATCCTTGCGCGGGCCCTTGAGCCGGCGTCGATCACCGCTGCGCACGATGTCGATTTCATTTTTGCTTCGCAGCCACTGGACGCGGGCGGCCGTGGGTGGCTGCTGTTTGGTCATATCGATGCGTATCCGTTGACCCTCGGCGTACAGTCGATCACGCGCCTCGTTCAACTCTGCGCCCAGTTCCGTCGCGGTAACTGTGGGTCCATCGATGCTGTTAGAGTTGATCAGGGATTGCTCAAGGGTCCTGGCACTCTGGTCGAAATGGTCGGCTTTTTGCTGGAACAGTTCCTCGATTTCCACCGGGATGCGGCCGGGCTTTTTTGCGCTCGCTTCGGTTTGCTGGATAAAGCTTTCCAGGCCATCGAGCAGTGTCCGGCCATGGGCAATTTGCGTGTCGAGTGCCGGTGCTGGAACCGTCGGACGGCGACGTCTGGCCGGAACCCGTTCAAGCCAGACCCCGGGTGTTTTTTCGTGAAAGGTGGCGATGACTTTGCCGGTCATGGGTGCGCGCACATCAAGCAGAACCGGCTCTCCCGGTGCAGCGGAACGTACTTCGCCCACGACTGTGCCATTGAAGCGTGTTTTCACCACTCGTTTGCGCGATGCCGGTACAGGCCTGGAAGGTCCTGGGCGGAGTTCTTTGGGTGGTTCCTCTCGTAGCAACTGTGCCAGGTAACCCTCGGTGTCCTGCTGGAATTCGTTGACCCGTTTGCGCAAGTGCTTGAGCGGTTGTTCCTGTACTGCATCCTTGTGGTTGACGGCGAAGTCCTCGAAGGATTGTTCAATGGCCACGAACTGTTCGAGCATGCCACTGAGTGCTTCGATGCGTTCACCTGCCCCCCAGGCGCTTTCTTGCAGCATCAGCTCTTGCGAGGTCTGGATAACCAGATTGGTCGTGTCGAGCAGGCGTGTGAATTCGCTTCGTGCTTCATTCAGGGCAACGCTGTCACCCTCATTGAGGCAAACCTCGCGGGCCAGGGAAACCTGGAGCGCCTTGAGATCGTTCAGGCTGTAAGCCGGCAGTTTGGCTTTGTAGGTGCTGACCATCTCCGCAGCACTTCTACCCAGTCGACTCAACTCCTGGAAACGTGAATGAGCAAACTCGATTTTGCCGATCATGCCCTCGGTCAGGCCGATCATTTTTTGATAGGTCGTACGGTCGCCAGCCCCGCCTGCCGTTTCTTCAGCTTCCAGCAGCGTCAGGGTCTCCTGCAGGGTTTCGGTGAAGGCTGGACTTTTTTGATCGAGCCATGTCTGGTTGAAAAACAGCTGGGTGCCGAGCATCTCGACCATGTCGGTGCGGAAACTGGAAACCGTTTCGAGCAGGTTCAATGATTTCAATTGTTCAATGGGAGCCGCGTATTGGCTGGTGCGCTGGTCGAGTTTATCGAGGAACTGCTGTTGAATGGCAGGCCGTGTCTCGTCGCTGGCGACTTTCATTTTGTTGAATGCATCCGTCAGCTCTGTGCGTGCGCTTTCACGTTGGTTATTGAATTCGGCCAACTGCTGTTTGAGCTCGGTGACGCGCTGTCGATTTTGTTGTTTCAACGCCTTGCGTCGACTCGACAAACCACCGCCCCGCAGACGCAGGCGCGTATCGACAAACCAATCACCCCGTTGATTGCTGATCAATGCAGGGCCGCTGCGTAGGGGCTGTTGCCGTGAGTCGATAATCGATACCTCACCGGTTTCCTCAACGGCCACTTCGAACCAGCGCTCACCGACCGGGGCGTAGTACCGGGTCCCGTGGCGATAGAGGTGGCGGTAGACACCGTTGTTGCTGTCGGGTGGGGTGAGTGGTTCGGGTCTGGTGATGTTGAAGCGGTCCAGGGTTTTCGCCAGGCTCAGGGCGGCACCTGTCAGCACGGATATTCGATGCTGTGAAGAGGCAGGCTCGCCGACGGTATCGGGCAACTGAACAACCACAACAGGGGGGGATGCCGGTTTCTCCTCAACTTCGGTCGCTACCGTTGGCGAGGGCCTTTCCTCAATTCTGCGGGCAGTCGCATGGCGCGTGCTGGCGTGATGGGCGAGCACCATGGCCAGGGTCAGCAACAGGTCGGTCATTGCGGTTTTCTGTTGTTGTCGGTCACCGGTCTCGTCGGCGTCCACGGTTTGTTGCAGGTCATCCAGTACCTGCCAGATCCAGGCGGCCGTTCCGACGGTGCGGCCAAGAAAGGGCAGCGCCGCGTTTAGAATCATCCACGCCGCTTGCTTGAAGGTCGCCCAGCGATTCTGTGCATTGGACACCGATTGCTGTTGCGCCAGCTCGACCAGCGCGTTGACGTTGGCCTTGAACAAGTTGGCCAGATAATCAGCGGCGACGACCCCGGTACCCAGGGAAAGCGTACCGCCCATTTGCAGCGGGGTCAGTGGGTCAGCCAGGAGTTGCGAGAGGGACCAGACCGAAGGTCGGTCGCCGGTGAACACGTAGTTCGCGTAATTGGCGCGCACTCTGTCCGGCAACCAGGCGAGCACCGATTGACGCAATTTCGGCGTGTGTTTGATGGCATAGACCAGGTTGGCCGTTGTCGGGTACTGGCTCAATGGCTGATCGAGCAGGGGTCGGTAGAGCAGGCAGGGGCCTTTGTCCATCTGCCGTGGGCCGATCACGAACATGTTGGCCACTTCGTCCGCAGTGGCACTCAGGCGCCAGCCGGGATTGAGCGCCAGTGGGCGAATGACAATTTCCTGGCCATCCACCCAGCGGTTGGCATCAAGCGCTTGAACCACGGCCGCGACATAGCGGTAACCCCGTTCATCAATCCCGCCCTGTGCGCGAATCTTTTGCTGCAACGCCAGGAGCGGCAGCTCGACCCGCAAGTGGCTGGTGAACAAATTCTGGCGCCGCAGGCTCTCAAGGGGATCGTCGAGCAGTTTGCTTTTGATCAGCGTCGGATAGGTCTTGCCGATGTCGACGCTGGTGATCAGCGCCTCCAGGTAACTCACCGTCAACCATGCCGGCAGTGCTGTGGCGCTGGTGCTGCGCACGGTTTTGTCGCCCAGCGGCAGGGCAATCAGGTTTTGCAGTGCCAGGTCGACCAGGCTCAGCGTGGTGCGCTCGGGCTTGACCAGCGGCACGAAGGCGCCCCAGACCACCACGCTATCGACCACGATCTCGATGTCCGCCAGATTCAGTTGTGCGGCATCGGCGTGCTCTTTGAGCATGGCATCGCGCAGTTGATCCAGGGTGAACTCGCGGATTGGCTTGATCCCGTCTTGAAACGACTGACCGGCGTTCTGATTCTGTATTTGTGCCAGATCCATCAGGTGACGGCTGTAAGCGGTGAGATCGCTGGCCGAAGCGCTGGCCATCCAGTCCGGCAATGCTTGTTCGACCCGACTGAATCGAGAGGGTTTTTGCTTGTCCTTTGGGTCGAGTTCGTTCGTTGAACGGCTGATGTGCGGTGCCAGGTCGGGATTCACCGCGCCGGTATCGTTCGCCAGGGCGCCAATCGAGTCCGCTTGCAGGGCAATCAGGTTGCACGCCAGATGGTCGAAGTAATTGCCCTCGGGCTCGATCAGGCGCCATTGCAAGGTGTTGCCGGTTGCCTGCCCATCTGAATACGTCAGCAAGGATTCTCCCAGTTCCTGTAACGAGTCGTAGGCCTGAAAGCCGCGGGTAATGGTGTGAGTAATGATGAGGCTGCGGGTGCCTTGGGTTCCGATCAGTACCGCCATGTCGAGGATGTTGAGGTGAGTCGAGACACCCTCGCTCAAGCCGTCGAGGTCGATCAGGCATGCCCGCGAATGATAGGGGTCGTGAGGCTCGCGCGTGCTTTTTTCCGGGTAAGCGAACAGATTGCGGGCCATGGCGTAACGGTCGGTGTCCCAGTTCGAGTTCGAGTTCGATTCGATGTTCCACAGTTCGCGTAGCGAGTTGGACAGGCTTTTCCACCGTGGCGCGGACGCTCGGGTGTACTGGTTCCAGTAGTCGACCTGTTGCTCTTGAAAGGCAACAAACAGCAGCGGCGCCAGCTCGTTGAGCAGTCGCCCGATGGCATCGATTCTGACGGGCAGTTGCGCCGGAGTGGATTTCAGCGGTTGCAGCGTGAGGTAGTGCTCGCCATCGAGGTAGACCACGGGGGTGGCCGCTACACCATGGCGTACCAGCGCGTCGGTCAACGATTCAAAGCGGCGTGGTCCTGGGACGACACGCTGTTCGTGAAGGGTCCAGGTCGGGGTAACCACCATGGCCAGGCGCGGGTCGATGTGCAGGTCCGGGTACAGCGCTTTCAGGGCCGGTTGCAATGCATGGGTGGCGACCTCCCTGATCGAGGGGCCGGCCACCAATTGGGTAAGCAAGGCGTCTTGATCAGCTGAGAGATCGGGAGCGGAAAGGGAGGTGGAAGTTTCGGGCATGGGTCACATCCTTTGTGGGGGCTGGCACCGTTGAACGTTCGGTGTGCGATCCCCGCAAGGTAGTGACGGGCAAGACGGCATTGGCGGTAAATAATTATTGCGGGCAAAAAAAGACCTGCGCAAAACGCAGGTCTTGATGGCGACGGGAACGACGCGGTTATCAGGTACCGGACTTGATCTTGGTCCAGGCCCGGGTTCGTGCACGTTCGGCATCGCGCGGCAGCGGTTGCAGGGTGTAGAGCGTGCCCATCGCCGCGTCAGTTGGGTACAGGTTGGGATTGTTGCGGATCGCCGGGTCGACCAGTTCCGTGGCGTCCTTGTTCGGGTTCGGATAACCCACGAAGTCGCTGACCGGTGCAATCACTTGCGGCTGCAGCAGGTAGTTGATGAAGGTGTAGGCGTCTTCGGGGTTTTTCGCCCCTTTCGGAATCGCCAGCATGTCGAACCAGATCGGCGCGCCTTCCTTCGGCAAACGCATGTCGACGACCACACCGTTCTTGGCTTCCTTGGCGCGGTTGGCGGCTTGCGAGAAGCTGCCGGAATAGCCGACCGCGACGCAGATGTCACCGTTGGCGATATCGGCCATGTACTTGGACGAGTGGAAGTAGGTGATATACGGACGGATCTTCATCAGCAGTGCTTCAGCCTTGTCGTAGTCCGCAGGCTTCTTGCTGTTGGGGTCCAGGCCGAGGTGTTGCAGAGCCAGTGGCAGTATCTCCGAGGGCGAGTCGAGCAGGGCGACGCCGCACTGCTTGAGCTTGCTGATGTTTTCTTCCTTGAAGATCAGGTCCCAACTGTCTACCGGCGCGTCGGCGCCTAGGGCGGCCTTGACCTTGTCCGGGTTGAAGCCGATCAGGATGGTGCCGTACATGTACGGCACGGCGAACTTGTTGCCCGGGTCGTTGGCTTCGATCAGTTTCATCAGCTTGGGATCGAGGTGGTTCCAGTTCGGCAGCTTGCTGCGGTCCAGGGGCTGGAATACCCCGGCTTCGATTTGCTTGGCGAGGAACACGTTGGACGGCACCACCACGTCGTAGCCGGAGTTGCCGGTCAGCAACTTGGCTTCCAGTGCTTCGTTGGTGTCGAAGATGTCGTAGACCAGTTTGGTCTGGGTGTTCTGGGCCTTGAAGTCTTCCAGGGCCTTGGGCGTGATGTAGTCGAACCAGTTGTAGACGCGCAAGGTTCGCTCTTCAGCGTGTGCAGTGCCGCTGAGTAGCGTGGCGCACAGGGCTGGAAAAATAAAACGCTTAAGACTTTTCATTCTTCTACTTCCTCATTAAGCGCTTTTAAAACCTTCGAGAACGTTCACGGCATTGATGCCGATTTCTTCCACGGCATAGCCACCTTCCATGACGAACAGCGTGGGTTTGCCGAGCGCCGCGATGCGCTTGCCCATGGCCAGGTAATCCGGGCTGTCGAGTTTGAATTGCGAGATTGGATCGTCCTTGAAGGTGTCGACGCCCAGGGACACCACGATGATGTCGGCGCCGTAACTTTCGATCTCTTTACAGGCTTGTCCCAGCGCTGCGCTCCAGGTGTCCCAGCCTGAACCGGCGGCCAACGGATAGTTGAAGTTGAACCCTTCGCCGGCGCCTTCGCCGCGTTCATCTTCATAGCCGAGGAAGAACGGGAACTCGGCTTCCGGGTGGCCGTGGATCGAGGTGAACAGCACGTCGCTGCGTTCGTAGAAAATCGACTGGGTGCCGTTGCCGTGGTGGTAGTCGACGTCGAGGATCGCGACCTTTTCATGGCCTTGATCGAGGAACGCCTGGGCGGCGATGGCGGCGTTGTTGAGGTAGCAATAACCACCCATCAAATCGCTGGCGGCGTGGTGTCCCGGTGGACGGCACAGGGCGAAAGCAGAGCGGGCGCCGCGCTGGATTTCAGCTTGGGCGGTGAGGGCAACTTGTGCTGCGCTGTACGCGGCTTGCCAGGTGCCGGCGGTGATCGGGGCGCCGCCATCGAAGCTGTAATAGCCGAGCTGGCCGTGGAGGCTGGTGGGTTTGACCTGGCGCAAGGTGCGGGCCGGCCAGGTGTAGGGCAGCAGGTCACCGTCGGTGTTGAATTCGGTCCAGCGCGCCCAGGCGCCTTTGAAGAAGTCGAGGTAGTCTCGGCTGTGAATGCGCTCGATCGGCCCGAGGCCGAAATCCTTTGGCGCTTCGACAGGGCCCAGATTTTGATTTTGCACCCGTGCCAGCACGTGGTCGGCACGCGAAGGCATTTCGAAGCAGGGCTTGAGTTGCCCGTCTATCAATTCGCAACGGCCGTGGTGCAGGTGGTGATCATCCGAGTAGATCGTCAGCATTTCTTGTTCTCCACAGGCTGGTTCGGTTGCACACAGTCTTGCGGCGCAGACGATTTTGGAGAACGGCAGGAAAGGCCAAAAGGGGATCGATACGGCCAAAACATTTGACCGAAATTCGCCCCTTGCTCGTACCGCCGCTCCCACAGGGTTATCCGTGTGGCCGAAACTGGCTGGGCGCCACACCACTCCAGCGCACAAACGCATGGCGAAAACTCGCGGTCTCGCTGAAGCCCAACGCCTCGGCAATCTGATAGATCGGCAATTGATCCTCGCAAAGCATTTGCTTTGCCTGCTCGAAGCGCAGTTCGTCGAGCAGTTCCTGATAGCTGCAACCCATGTCCTTGAGATGCCGGCGCAAGGTCCGCGCCGAACAGTTCATTTGCTCGGCCAGCCCCTCCAACCCCGGCGCGGCATTCAGTTGCGCGCTGAGCAATTGGCGGATCCGTCCCAGCCAGGCCTGGCGCCCGGTGAACTCGATGTTCTGCTTGCGGCAGCGTTCAGCCATGGCTTGATGGGTGATGACATCGGCCAGCGGCAGTGGCTGGTCGAGCCAGCGCTTGTCGAAGGCGAAGGCATTGTTCCGCGCGCTGAAGTGCACTGGGCAGTTGAAGTGTTCGGCGTAGGTCGCTTCGTAGTCGGGCGCGGCATGTTCGAAGCGTGCGCCGAGCAAGGGCAGGGAATGGCCGAGCAGGTCGTCGCAGGTGACTTTCAGCGACACCAGGCAGAACTCGGCGTTGAACACCGCCATGGCCGGGCTCTCGCGGTAATCGGCGGCGGCGAACCAGATGCGCTCGCCATCGTCTTCAAGGCTCAGTTCGAAAAGTGTTCCCAGCAGCGCCGGATAGCGCATCGCCAGACGCAAAGCGTCACCGAAGGTGGCACTGGTGAGCAGGGCGTAACCGAGCATGCCATAGCAGGAAACGTGCATCCGCCGGCCCAGTTCCAGGCCGATGTCACGCTTGAGGGCAACGGCGTTGGCGCAGACCTGCATTTCCTGATTGGTGGTGATGCGCGTGTCGGTACGGTTCAGATCCGCCGCACAGATGCCGCTGCCGGCCAGCAGCGCTTCGCTGGACAAGCCTTGTGCCTTGAAGGCATCGAGTACCAGGGAGACCGCGTTGAGCGTGGTGAGGTGGGAGTGGAGCATGAGGACTTCCAGCCTTGGGATAGCTGGAGCGCAGCAAGTTGTATGCCGGGTGATGTCCCCTGTGGGAGCGAGCCTGCTCGCGATAGCGGTCTACCATTCACATTGATGTGACTAATCCACCGTCATCGCGAGCAGGCACGCTCCCACAAGGGTGATGTGGTGTCAGCTTAGTTCGCCGCACAGGTCGAGTTCGACGAGCCGACGGACTTCTTCTGTCTCAAGCCCCGCCCCCAACAACCCATGCAACTTACCGAACGCCGCCTCACGGGTCATGCCGCCACCGGACAACACGCCCACACCGCGCAAGCGACTGCCGGCTTCATAGACGTCCAGTTCAACTCCGCCTTCGTGGCATTGCGTGACTGCTACCACGACCACGCCGTTGTCCCGCGCACGTGCGAGGCTGGCGAGAAACCCGGGGTTGTCGCTCGGACCGGTGCCGCTGCCGTAGCACTCCAGCACCAGGCCCTGAATGCCGCTGTCGAGCAAACCATCCAGCACCTCGGCGCCGATGCCGGGAAACAGCGGCAGCACCGCGACGTTCGCCAATTGTTTGGGCTGGTTGTAATTCAGCTGCGACGGAACCGAAGTCGCCTTCACACCGCCGCCCTGACGCTCCAGTCGCTTGAACGGATGACGGCCGAAACTGCGTACCTTGGCGCAACGGGTCGGGTCCAGCCGTTCGCCATGGAAGTACAGATGCACGCCCGGCGCCAAGCCCTGGCCCAGTGCAACCAGCGCACCGCCGAGGTTTTCCCAGGCGTCGCTGTCAGTCACACCGGCCGGCAGCATCGAGCCGGTGAAGCACACGCGGGCATGCAGTCCGAGCAACTGGAAACTCATGGCCGCCGCGCTGTAGGCCAAGGTGTCGGTGCCGTGCAGGATCAGCACGCTGTCGCAGGCCTGAACATCCACCGCATCGACCACGGCTTCACGCAGCTGCTGCCAATACGTCGGGGTCATGTTGGCGCTGTCGATCAGCGGCGACATTTCACGGAAGCGCCACTGCGGCACCACCAGCTCAGGCTGGCTGTGCAGGTAGTCACGCATCCGCGCTTCGAAACCGGACGCCGGGGCCAGGCCATGGGCGCTGGCCTGCATGCCGATGGTGCCGCCGGTGTAGAGCACCATGACGTGCTGGGCGGCAGGGTAGTTATTGGCAACCATGGAGTTGTCTCCGCAAGAGATGACCTGTGGGAGCGAGCCTGCTCGCGATAGCGTGCTGTCAGTCACATCGCTTTCGGATGTGCCGCAATCATCGCGAGCAGGCTCGCTCCCACCCGTTATGCACTTTAACTGACGGGCGCAGAGGATGCGCCCGTCGTCTACCGATCAGCGTTGCGCTGCGGGTACACCTTGCGGCTCAACTTCAGCCTTGCCGACAGCGGCAGGCGGATTGGCCGGCCACGCCTGGCGATCCAGATCCAGGTCCGGGAACTTGGCAGAGTCGAACACCGGCGTCTTGATGCCAGAGGCGCGCTGGTCATCGTAGTCACGCAGGATGCGCATGCCGACCTTGAACAGCAGGAACAGCGCGATCAGGTTGACGAACGCGAGCATGGTCATGGTGATGTCGGCGAAGGCAAATACGGTGCCGAGGTTTTCGATGGCGCCCCAGAAAATCAGCACCAGTACCAGCGCGCGATAGCCCATCAGCGCCTTGCGGTTTTCACCGATCAAAAAGCGCAGGTTGCTCTCGCCCAGGTAGTAGTTGTAGAGGATCGAGGTGAACACGAACAAGGCCAGGGCCACGGAGATGAACATCCTGCCCCAGTCACCGACCACGGCGGCCAGCGAGTTCTGGGTCAGGGCAATGCCGTCGCCTTCGAAGCCCGGGGTGTAGAAGCCGGAGAGCAGGATCAGCAGCGCAGTGCAGGTGCAGATCACGAAGGTATCGAGGAACACACTGAACGCCTGAACCACGCCTTGCGCCACCGGGTGCTCGACCGCCGCAACCGCCGCCACGTTCGGCGCACTGCCCAGGCCTGCTTCGTTGGCGAACACGCCACGCTTCACGCCCATGACAATGGCGCTGCCGATCAGACCGCCGAAGGCCTGGTCCAGACCGAAGGCGCTCTTGACGATGGTCATCAGCATGCCCGGCACATGGTCGAACTGCAGCACGATCACGTAGAGGGTCACGCCGATGTACACCAGGGTTTTCACCGGCACCAACAGGTCGGCGACCTTGGCGATGCGCTTGATCCCGCCGATGAACACCAGGCCCAGCAGCACGGCCAGGCCGATGCCGGTGTAAGTGGTATCGAGACCGAACGCGTTGTTCAACGAGTGCGTCACGGCATGGGCTTGCAGGCCATTGAAGGCGAAGCCGAAGGTCACCAGCAACAGGAACGCCATCACCATGCCAAGCCAGCGTTTTTGCAGGCCGTGCTGGATGTAATAGGACGGGCCGCCACGGAAGGTGCCGTCGGAGTCGCAGCGCTTGTAGAGCTGGCCGAGGGAGCATTCGAAGAAGCTGCTGGACATGCCGACCAGCGCGGTCACCCACATCCAGAACACGGCACCGGGGCCACCGAGGGTCACGGCAATGCCGACACCGGCGATGTTGCCGGCTCCGACGCGGCCGGCGAGGCTGAGCATCAGGGCCTGGAACGAACTGAGTTGCCCGGCGCTGCTTTTGAGGCTGTCGCGGAACACCGCGAACATGTGGAAGAAGTGACGCAATTGAACGAAACGCGAGCGGATCGTGAAGTAGCTACCGAGCCCGACTATGAGCACGATCAGTACTTTCCCTGAGAGGAAGTCGTTAATGACTTCGAGCATGGATTATTCCTCGCTGTTTTTTGTGTAGGCAACAATGCTGGCCGGACAGACACATCGAGTTACACCGCTTGGCGCACGGCACAATGGGCGGTTCGAAGTTCGTCCCGGTTTCATATCGCGGGTTTGTTATTAGTTCGGGTTTCGCATGGGTTGTGGCCTCGCTACCGACGACCGCTCACGCGAAGAGGGGCGGCACTATACCGATGACGGTGCCGTCCGTCTGCACGGTTGTGGTGCATGCGGTGAAGCGAAGCCTTTGAAACACCTGACATTTTTGCTGTCAGGCTCTTGTGGGTGCGAGCCTGCTCGCCCCCCACAGAAGACGTTTGTCCTTTCAAACAGTTAAAAAAAAGGGCCTGGAGATTGATCTCCAAGCCCTCAAAAGGTGAGAGGTGTCTAGTCCCTCGACCTGGTGAGCGGTGCTACAAGTAACGCGTCGGGTTATGCCTTCAGAGGCACCAGACGCGGAGCAATCATGTTTTCCGGGCGCAGGATGTCGGCGAGCATGGCTTCGTCTAGCAAACCTTCTTCGCGCACCAGTTCCAGCACGCCGCGGCCGCTTTCAAGGGCGAGGCCGGCGATGCGGGTGGCATTTTTGTAGCCGATGTACGGGTTCAGCGCGGTGACCAGGCCGATCGAGTGCTCGACCAGTTCACGGCAGCGGGCTTCGTTGGCGGTGATGCCGACGATGCAGTGCTCGCGCAGCATGTCCATGGCGCGTTGCAGCAGGCGGATCGAGTCGAAGATCTTGAAGGCGATCAGCGGCTCCATCACGTTCAGTTGCAGCTGGCCGCCTTCGGCCGCGATGGTCAGGGCCAGGTCGTTGCCGATGATCTGGAACGCCACCTGGTTGACCGCTTCCGGAATAACCGGGTTGACCTTGCCTGGCATGATGGAGCTGCCTGGCTGACGTGCCGGCAGGTTGATCTCGTTGATGCCGGTACGTGGGCCGCTGGACAGCAGGCGCAGGTCGTTGCAGATCTTCGACAGCTTGACCGCGGTGCGCTTGAGCATGCCGGAGAACAGCACGAAGGCGCCCATGTCGGAGGTGGCTTCGATCAGGTCGGCGGCCGGTACCAGTGGTTGACCGCTGATCACGGCCAGACGCTGAACGGCCAGGTGCTGGTAACGCGGGTCGGCGTTGATGCCGGTGCCGATCGCGGTGCCGCCCAGGTTCACTTCGGTCAGTACTTCCGGAGCCAGAGTCTTCAGGCGTGCCAGGTCTTCGCCCAGGGTGGTGGCGAACGCACGGAATTCCTGACCCAGGGTCATCGGAACGGCGTCTTGCAGCTGGGTACGACCCATCTTCAGGACGTGGTTGAATTCTTCACCCTTGGCCGCGAACGCCTGAATCAGGCTGTCGAGGCTGGCGAGCAGGGCGTCGTGACCGAGCAACAGACCCAGACGGATTGCCGTCGGGTAGGCATCGTTGGTCGACTGCGCCATGTTCACGTCATCGTTCGGGTGCAGGTACTGGTACTCGCCTTTCTGGTGACCCATGGCCTCCAGCGCGATGTTGGCGATGACTTCGTTGGCATTCATGTTGGTCGAAGTGCCAGCGCCGCCTTGAATCATGTCCACCACGAACTCTTCGTGGAAGTCACCGCGGATCAAACGTGCACAGGCTTCGCTGATGGCAGCGTGCTTGGCTTCGCTCAGGTGACCCAACTCACGGTTGGCGTCAGCAGCGGCCTGTTTAACCATGGCCAAGCCGACAACCAGTTTCGGGTAGTGCGAAATCGGAACGCCCGAAAGGCGGAAGTTATTCACCGCTCGCAGGGTCTGGATACCGTAATACGCTTGAGCCGGTACTTCGAGGGCGCCAAGCAGGTCATTTTCTGTGCGGAATGATGCAGCGGAGGACATGATAGAAATCATCTCAATATGGACCCGGTCTGTGCCGGAACGCTGCGAATGCTAGGCCTGTGGAGAATTTTGGGCCAATGCTGTTAAACACTAGGCTATGCATATTCGGCATAATGCCCGTGTGACGCCGGCTTGACGGCGAACGTGCGACCTAAATTGGTGCGTGTCCGGGAGGACGTGATGAATCTGGAAAGCAAATGGCTGGAGGACTTCAGTGCCCTGGCCGCCACCCGCAGTTTCTCCCAGGCCGCCGAGCGGCGTTTCGTGACGCAGCCAGCGTTCAGCCGGCGAATCCGCAGCCTTGAGGCCGCGTTGGGGCTAACCTTGGTCAACCGTTCGCGCACGCCGGTGGAACTGACGGCGGCGGGGCAATTGTTTCTGGTCACCGCGCGCACCGTGGTCGAACAGCTCGGCGAAGTGCTGCGCCATCTGCATCACCTGGAAGGCGGGCAGGGCGAAGTGATGCAAGTTGCTGCCGCGCACTCCCTGGCGCTCGGTTTCTTTCCGCGCTGGATCGCGCAGTTGCGCAACGAAGGCCTGAACATCGCCACGCGGCTGGTGGCGACCAACGTCGGCGACGCGGTGCATGCCTTGCGCGAAGGCGGCTGCGATCTGATGCTGGCGTTCTACGACCCGGACGCCGCCATGCAGATGGACCCGGAAATCTTCCCGTCGCTGCACCTTGGCCACACCGAGATGTTGCCGGTGTGTGCCGCCGACGCCGACGGCAAACCGCTGTTCGATCTGGAAGGCGAAGGCAGCGTGCCGCTACTGGCGTACAGCGCCGGAGCGTTTCTCGGCCGGTCGGTGAACATGCTGCTGCGTCAACGGGCGCTACGCTTCACCACCATCTACGAAACAGCCATGGCCGACAGCCTGAAAAGCATGGCCCTTGAAGGCCTGGGCATCGCCTGGGTGCCGCAACTGAGCGTGCGCGCCGAGCTGGCGCGGGGTGAGCTGGTGGTCTGCGGTGGGCCGCAATGGCATGTGCCGCTGGAGATTCGGTTGTATCGCTGCGCTCTGGTACGCAAGGCCAACGTGCGGTTGCTTTGGCGCAAGCTTGAGGGTGGCGCGGCGAGTTCTGCTGCTTGAAGGCAAAATGTGATCAAGGCCGACGGAGTTGGCCTTGATCCGCTGAAAGGGTGTCGTTCACTGTTAGCCATACCGTTTGAGGTAGTTGCGAATATTCTCCTGATTTTTACTGCTGAAGCTGAACGCAGCAGTTTTCTCTGTAGTTGCATACATGACCGACTTGGCGTGACCCCAGTAAGTTCTAACGTCGCCACTGTCTTGATGCGTTGCATTGAACATGTGACCGAACTCGTGGGCTGCAGTGGATTTCGGATCGAACGAGGCGATTCCCAAGTTGCCCGGGGTATAGGCAACACCTAAAGTTGTTTTATTAATGCTGTCGCGCGTTAAGAGTAAACATTTGTAAATGCTGTTGTCGTGAATAGCGGATTTTGCGCTGTTAATGTATTTCAAAAGTCCAGCCTCTAGCGACACAAACAGGTCGTCCAGATCTTCGGTTTTATAGTCCAGGCTGCTCAAGGCCGGTGCATCTGAAGGTTGCACGAAGGTAACGTCGGTGATACGGCCTGAAATTCGTGCAATTTCATCTGCCAGCCAATCGAAGTGGTCTTGGTAGAGCAGGTCTTCGTTAGTTCCTTCCAAGTCATTGTGTATGAATACGATCAGCATAATTGGTCGCTTTGCCATAGGTGGTTCCTTTTAAAATGCGTGATTTTTAGTCTTGATCAAGTTGTGTGGGAATGTAAAATCTTGAATGCCGATCATTGGAGAAATTTCGCTTTTGTTCGATAGGCTTTCAACTCGATGGTGTTGAGAGCTTATATATAATTGATATTTTGTTTGAATGTTTGGTAGTGTTTTAAAAGTTGTTGCTGTGCACTTTTAGAGATTAATTTTTTTAGATGGATTTGGTGTTTGAGTAGAGCCATTGGTGCGGGAATTTTCTTGATCCTTAAGTCAATAAAATTGCCGATTTGCATCCGATGACAGATGGTCGCAACAGGGGCTGTTTATCTGCCTCATTGAGGTATACTGCGCGGCCTTCGGCCGGTTACGACCGGCCATAATTCGTACAATCAAGCCACGCATCCTGCGTGGCTTGTTGTTTTTTGACGCGCCTGCGGGCGCCCAGAGAGAAGAGGCACGACGATGAGTGCACTGGTTGGCGTGATCATGGGCTCCAAGTCCGATTGGTCCACCCTTAGCCACACCGCCGATATGCTGGAAAAGCTCGGCATCCCTTACGAGGTGAAAGTGGTCTCTGCCCACCGTACCCCGGACCTGCTGTTCCAGTACGCTGAAGAAGCCGAGGCGCGTGGCATCGAGGTGATCATCGCCGGTGCCGGTGGCGCGGCCCACTTGCCAGGCATGTGTGCGGCCAAGACCCACCTGCCGGTGCTGGGCGTACCAGTACAATCCGCAATGCTGTCGGGCGTTGATTCGCTGCTTTCCATTGTGCAGATGCCAGCGGGCATTCCGGTCGCCACCCTGGCCATCGGCAAGGCGGGCGCGATCAACGCAGCCCTGCTGTCGGCGAGTATCCTTGGCGCCAAGCACCCGCAGTTCCATACGGTGCTGAAAACCTTCCGTGCTGAGCAGACAGACAGCGTCCTGGACAATCCAGACCCACGCATCGCCTGAGGTTGTTGACGATGAAGATCGGTGTAATCGGTGGCGGCCAGTTGGGTCGCATGTTGGCACTGGCGGGCACTCCGCTGGGCATGAACTTCGCTTTCCTGGACCCGGCGCCGGATGCTTGCGCAGCCGCGTTGGGCGAACACCTGCGAGCCGATTACGGCGATCAGGATCACCTGCGTCAGTTGGCCGATGAAGTCGATCTGGTGACCTTCGAGTTCGAAAGCGTTCCGGCCGAGACCGTGGCCTTCCTGTCGCAATTCGTTCCGGTCTATCCGAGCGCCGAAGCCCTGCGCATCGCCCGCGATCGCTGGTTCGAGAAGAGCATGTTCAAGGACCTGGGGATTCCTACCCCGGCGTTCGCCGACATTCAGTCCCAGGCTGATCTGGACGCTGCCGTGGCTTCCATCGGTCTGCCGGCGGTGCTGAAGACCCGTACTCTGGGTTACGACGGCAAGGGTCAGAAAGTCCTGCGCACCCCTGAAGATTTGGCTGGCACTTTTGCCGAGCTGGGCAGCGTGACCTGTCTGCTGGAAGGCTTCGTGCCGTTCACCGGTGAAGTCTCGCTGATCGCCGTGCGTGCCCGCGATGGTGAAACCCGCTTCTATCCGCTGGTACATAACACCCACGAAAGCGGCATCCTCAAGCTGTCCGTGGCGAGCACCGATCACCCGTTGCAAGCCCTGGCCGAAGACTACTCCAGCCGTGTGCTCAAGCAGCTGGATTACGTCGGCGTGATGGCGTTCGAGTTCTTTGAAGTCGACGGTGGCCTCAAGGCCAACGAAATTGCCCCGCGGGTGCACAACTCAGGGCACTGGACCACCGAAGGCGCCGAGTGCAGCCAATTCGAAAACCACCTGCGGGCCGTTGCCGGTCTGCCGTTGGGTTCGACGGCCAAAGTTGGCGAGAGCGCGATGCTCAACTTCATCGGCAAAGTGCCGGACACCGAGAAGGTCGTGGCCATCGCCGATTGCCATCTGCATCACTACGGCAAGGCCTTCAAGGTCGGCCGCAAGGTCGGTCACGCCAACCTGCGTTGTGCAGATCGCGAAACGCTGACCGCGCAGATCCTCAAGGTCGAAGCGCTGATCGCCGAATAGTTTCATGTGGCTGCGGCGGAACCATTCAGGGACCGCCGTTCTCTCATGGCAGGATGCCAAAGTCTGACTAGGCTTTGGCTAGGTGTCCTGTCTCACCAATACTGTTCCTTTTTGACGGTGTCTGTTGCCGTCATGCTGCGTTGCCGCTCCTCGCCATAGCCAGCTATGACTCGTCGCGGCGCCTTGCCTGACAACAACAGTCACTCGTCAAAAGAGGAACATTATTGGTGAGACAGGACACATCTACCAAATCAGAGGGAAATGCCATGGGAATCATCGGAACCATCTTTATCGGCTTGATTGTCGGCCTGCTGGCGCGGTTCCTCAAACCGGGCGATGACAGCATGGGCTGGATCATGACCATCCTGCTCGGTATCGGCGGTTCGCTGGCGGCCACTTACGGCGGTCAAGCCCTGGGCATCTATCAGGCTGGCCAGGGCGCAGGCTTCATCGGTGCACTGGTAGGCGCCGTTGTGTTGCTGGTGATCTACGGACTGATCAAAAAGAACTGAACCAAGTGACAAAGTCCTCTCGGCCGCACAAGCCGGGAGGGCTAGAATGCTCGGCGTTTCCTGATCCTTCCTATACCGAGCTCCTTCATGCGCCGTCTTCTGCTGACTCTACTTTTATTGGGAACGGGCCTTGCCCATGCCGGCGAACTGCCGGAAACCGACTGGCTCGAACTGATGCCCAAGTCGGACCAGAAGGCCCTCGAGGCCATGCCTGAAATCGACCACAACTCCCCTGAAGCCAATGGCACTTTCACCGACAAGGGTGGGATGAAGCAGGCCAAAGGCTTGCCGGCGGTGATGTACTCGACCAAGACCGTTGCGTCGATGAACGACAAGAATATCCGCATTGGCGGTTACCCGGTGCCGCTGGAGTCCGACGCCAAGGGCCGCAGTACGTTGTTCTTCCTGGTGCCGTACCCGGGCGCCTGCATCCACGTGCCACCACCGCCACCCAATCAACTGGTGCTGGTGCGCTATCCCAAGGGCCTGAAGCTGAACGATATCTACACGCCGCTGTGGGTTACTGGCACGCTGAAAGTCGAGAAGGTCAGCAATGACTTGGCCGATGCGGCGTATGCGCTGGATGCGCAGACGGTGCGGGTAGTGAAAGAGTCGGATCTTTAAGGACAGCACCAAACCAATGTGGGAGCGAGCTCGCTCCCACAGGGATTTATTGCGTTTGTTAGAGCGGCTTGCTACCGACGCTCACACCCAGGGTGTGGCTTGCCCCTGGTTTCAGGTTCACCACATCGCCCATCACGTTCGCCGTCTCGATGCACAGAATGTGCTGCCAGCCATCGTCGGCCATGTCGCTGAACGCGGCGGCGCGGTCGATCCATGGGTTCCAGATCACCGCGGTGCGCGAGCCAATGCTGGTCAGTTCGATGCGTCGCTCCCAAGCTGGATCGACGATGCTCAACTGCGACGGGACGTCCAGGTAGATGCGATCTGTCTCGCCGGTAAAACGCAAATCACCGGTCTGGGTAACGGTTTTCCAGTTGTCCAGCGTTTCGATGTAGCTCAGGCCATCCACACCTTCGACATGCACTTCGCGCACATCGCTGACGGCAAAGTAACTGTGCAGCGCCTGACTGATGCTGACGGTTTGAGCGCCCCGGTTGTGGCTGATCAGATGGATGTGCAATTGCTCGTCGAGGCGAATGCTCAGCGTCAAATCCACCTGGTGCGGCCAGCCGGGAAAGCCGCCTTCGGGGTAGGGCAGGAGGAATTCGACCTTCAGGCTTTCGCCTTCGGCTTCGATGCCGCCCAGTTCCCAATCCATCGCTCGCACGAAGCCGTGAGCCGACGGCGCTTCATTGCTGGTGCGCATCGCCTGCACGCTTTGCGGGTTGCGTTCAAAGTTGCCGAACCACGGCCAGCACACAGGGACGCCGGCACGGATGCTTTTCCCGGTCTTGAACACAGCCTCGTCGTTGAGCCAGATCAGCGGCGGCTGGCCGGCCAGTTGATAGCTGAGGATGTGCGCGCCTTGCTGGGCCACCAGTAATTCGGCCTGACCGTGACGGATGCGCCAGCAGTTCAGTTCATCCAGCTTTACGGCTTCAACATTGGGCGTGCTCATGGGACAGCTCTCGATCAGTAACGTGGACGACTATCGACCGCAAAACGGCTGCTAGGTTTAGAAGCTCTTTCAGCGAGCCCGAGGCGGAACCGAACGGGTGCGGCCGCTGCCGTCGATGGCAACGAACACAAACACCGCTTCGGTTACTTTACGCCACTCGCTGGACAGTGGATCGTCGCTCCAGACCTCGACCATCATCTTGATCGAGCTGCGACCGATTTCCAGGGCCTGGGTATAAAAGGAGAGCTGAGCGCCCACCGCCACCGGAACCAGAAAGGCCATGCGGTCGATTGCAACGGTGGCAACGCGTCCACCGGCGACCTTGCTGGCCATCGCGGTACCTGCCAAATCCATCTGCGCCACCAGCCAGCCACCGAAGATATCGCCAAAGCCGTTGGTTTCGCGAGGAAGCGCGGTGATTTGCAGGGCCAGGTCGCCTTGCGGGATCGGATCTTCTTGTTCGAGCTCTATCATTCCGGGGGTGCCTCTGACCCGTGACTCTTCGTTGGTATTGCTGGTGGTAGCCGTCTTCGGGAAAAACGATTCAGCACCGAACATACTACGTTCGTCACGTTTTCCATAAGGCGCCTAAAGGGAAACTCTGCGAAATCGCCTATGAACCTGACAGGCGTTTTCGCACAGCAACCCCTCAAAAACCGGAGCAAGGTTTGAGTATATCGGTCGGTAGACTCCGCGACGACCGTCCGGTTCTCATTTTGACTGTCAAAAACGCACCTCTATGTGCTTTTTCGAACAATTTGCTATCGTGCCGGACCTGCCCAAACCTCAGCCAGCGTTGTTGAGGTTGCAGATCCGACTATAAGAGAAGCCCTTGCCATGACCACAGCGCCCTCGAGCATCGCGCAGCCAGACCAACCCGCACGTCCGCTGACCCGCAACGACTACAAGACTCTATCGCTGTCGGCCCTGGGCGGCGCGCTGGAGTTCTACGATTTCATCATCTTCGTGTTCTTCGCCACGGTGGTGGGCAAGTTGTTCTTTCCGGCGGACATGCCCGAGTGGCTACGCCTGATGCAGACCTTCGGCATCTTCGCCGCTGGCTACCTGGCGCGGCCGCTGGGCGGCATCGTGATGGCGCACTTCGGCGACCTGCTGGGCCGCAAGAAAATGTTCACCCTGAGCATTTTCATGATGGCGGTGCCGACCCTGATCATGGGCTTGCTGCCGACTTATGCGCAGATCGGCATGTGGGCGCCGATCCTGCTGTTGCTGATGCGGGTGATCCAGGGCGCGGCCATTGGCGGTGAAGTGCCGGGGGCGTGGGTCTTCGTTTCCGAACACGTTCCGCAGCGGCATGTCGGCTACGCCTGCGGCACCCTGACCAGCGGCCTGACGGCGGGCATCTTGCTCGGTTCGCTGGTGGCCACGGCGATCAACAGCCTCTATACCTCGGTGGAAGTAGCGGATTACGCCTGGCGCATTCCGTTCCTGCTGGGGGGCGTGTTCGGTCTGTTCTCGGTGTACCTGCGTCGCTGGCTGCACGAAACCCCGGTGTTCGCCGAGCTGCAACAGCGCAAGGCCCTGGCCGAGGAAGTGCCGTTGCGCGCGGTGCTGCGTGACCATCGTGGTGCCATCGCCATTTCGATGCTGCTGACCTGGCTGCTGTCGGCCGCCATCGTGGTGTTGATCCTGATGACCCCGACCGTTTTGCAGACGGTCTATCACTTCTCGCCAACCACGTCCCTGCAGGCGAACAGCGTGGCGATCGTGTTCCTGAGTTTTGGTTGCATCATTGCCGGCGCACTGGCCGACCGCTTCGGTGCGGGACGAGTCTTCGTGATCGGCTGTACCGCGTTGCTGGCCAGTTCCTGGACCTTCTACCACAGCCTGGCAGACCATCCCGACTGGCTGTTCCCGATGTATGCCGTGACCGGTCTGCTGGTCGGCACCATCGGCGCGGTGCCGTATGTGATGGTCAAGGCCTTCCCGCCGGTGGTGCGTTTCAGCGGCTTGTCGTTCTCGTACAACGTGGCCTACGCGATTTTCGGTGGTCTGACGCCGATGATCGTCAGCCTGTTGCTTAAGGAAAGTGCGATGGGGCCTGCTTATTATGTGGCGGTGCTGTGTGGGGTGGGGATTCTGGTCGGCGCCTGGCTATGGAAGAAAGGCCGTTGATCCGTTAGTAGTGGCAACGGTTGCGCGCTGCGTTCCCGGCTAAATCCCGCCAATTCCTACATTTACAGTTACAACTGAAAGGCCAGCCTTCCGAGTGGAATACTGGCCTTTCATCCAATTGTCATATTTCAGCCATAGAGTGTTCACACGGCCTGCTGATACTTGGCCCCGAATAACACACCCTATCTGCTAGGAGTAAGGCATGAAACTGAAGCGTTTGATGGCGGCAATGACTTTTGTCGCTGCTGGCGTTGCGACTGCCAACGCGGTTGCCGCTGTTGACCCTGCTATCCCGAGCTACACCAAGACCACTGGTGTGTCGGGCAACCTGTCCAGCGTTGGTTCCGATACCCTGGCCAACCTCATGACCCTCTGGGCTGAGAACTACAAAAAAGAATACCCGAACGTAAACATCCAGATTCAGGCCGCTGGCTCCGCCACTGCGCCACCTGCGCTGACTGAAGGCACCTCCAACCTGGGCCCGATGAGCCGCAAGATGAAGGACACCGAACTGGCTGCCTTCGAGCAGAAGTACGGCTACAAACCAACCGCTATCCCGGTTGCCGTGGACGCCCTGGCTGTATTCGTACACAAGGACAACCCGATCCAGCACCTGACCATGGAACAGGTTGACGCGATCTTCTCGTCCACTCGTCTGTGCGGCGCTAAAACCGAAGTCAAAACCTGGGGTGACCTGGGCGTGACCGGCGACCTGGCCAACAAGCCGGTTCAACTGTTCGGTCGTAACTCGGTATCCGGCACTTATGGCTACTTCAAAGAAGAAGCCCTGTGCAAAGGCGACTACAAGCCAAACGTGAACGAGCAACCAGGTTCGGCTTCGGTCGTTCAGTCGATCAGCTCCTCGCTGAACGGCATCGGTTACTCGGGCATCGGTTACAAGACCGCTAGCGTGAAAACCGTTGCTCTGTCCAAGAAGGGCAGCACCGAGTTCATCGAAGACACCGAAGAAAACGCCCTGAACGGCAAGTACCCGCTGTCCCGCTTCCTGTACGTATACGTGAACAAAGCCCCGAACAAGCCTCTGGCCCCGCTGGAAGCCGAGTTCGTGAAACTGGTTCTGTCGAAACAGGGTCAGGAAGTTGTAGTGAAAGACGGTTACATCCCACTGCCGGCCAAAGTAGCTGCCAAAGCTCTGGCTGACCTGGGCCTCGCGGAAGGTGGCGCTGAAGTCGCAAAAAAGTAACAAATTGAGTCTAGAGTGAATCCCTCTGGACTCACATGGGGGCGGCAGGAGCCGCCCCCATACACCTCAAATTCTCTATCCGCTGCTGGTTACCGCTAGCGGCGGATTTGTTGCGTCACTGCATTGTCATCTTTCTGTCATACAGGATCGCTAGGGTGTGCGCATGAATGATCTGGCCAATTCCAACATGACTACTAATCCCCCCAAGCGAATTGATTTCAATACGCCTGAGCTCCAACGCAAGCGCCGCATTCGCGCGCTCAAAGATCGTCTGACCCGCTGGTACGTCCTCGTTGGCGGCCTCGCTGTACTGGGCGCGATCACCTTGATCTTCTTCTTCCTTGCCTACGTCGTCGCGCCCCTGTTCCAGGGTGCCAGCCTGACCGCCAAGGACGCCATCACGCCAGCCTGGATGCAAGAAGCCGGCAAACCGCTGATGATCTCCCTGGAAGAACAGAACCAGGTTGCGATGCGGGTTTCCGACAAGGGCCAGGCATTGTTCTTCGACATCGACAGTGGCGCCGAACTCAAGCGCGTCGATTTGTTGATCCCGGCCGGCACCACCGTGACCTCCATCGCTGAAGACCAGCCAGGTCACCCGCTGGTGGCAGTGGGTCTGTCCAACGGCCAGGCCCTGGTGTTCCGCCACACCTATAAAGTCAGCTACCCGGAAGGCAAGAAAACCATCACCCCGGCCATCGAGTACCCGTACGGCGAAGCGCCAATCGCGGTCAACGAAGCCGGCGGTGCGCTGGAGCACGTCAGCCTCAACGCCAACGACTCGACCCTGATGCTGGTTGGCGCCACCGGTTCACAACTCAATGTTCTGTCGCTGACCAGCGAAGAGAACATGATGACCGGCGAAGTCACCAACGAGCAGAAACGCATCGAACTGCCGCAGATGAACGAGCCGGTGAAGAACATCTTCGTCGACCCGCGGCAGCAGTGGCTGTACGTGATCAACGGTCGTGCCCAGGCCGACGTGTTCAGCCTGCGCGACAAGAGCCTCAACGGTCGCTACAAACTGCTTGATGACGGTGAAGCGCAAGTCACCGCCAGCACCCAACTGGTGGGCGGCATCTCGCTGATCATCGGTGACTCCAAAGGTGGTCTGGCCCAGTGGTTCATGGCGCGCGACCCCGATGGCGAGCAACGCCTGAAGCAGATCCGCACCTTCCAGATGGGCACCACGCCTATCGTTGAAATCACTGCCGAAGAACGCCGCAAGGGCTTCGTTGCCCTCGACGCTTCCGGCAAGCTTGGCGTGTTCCACAGCACTGCCCACCGCACCTTGCTGGTGGAGCCGGTTGCTGAAGGCCAGGGCGTTTTCGGTCTGTCGCCTCGCGCCAACCGCGTGATCGTGGAAGCCAGCGGCAAGTTGCACCCGCTGCTGCTCGACAACCCGCACCCGGAAGTCTCGTGGAGCGCACTGTGGAGCAAGGTCTGGTACGAAAACTACGACGAGCCTAAATACGTCTGGCAATCGACCGCCGCCAACACCGACTTCGAACCGAAACTGAGCCTGTCGCCGCTGACCTTCGGTACCTTGAAAGCCGCGTTCTACGCCATGCTGCTGGCCGCACCCCTGGCCGTCGCCGCTGCAATCTACACCGCGTACTTCATGGCCCCGGGCATGCGCCGCAAGGTCAAGCCGGTGATCGAGCTGATGGAAGCGATGCCGACGGTGATCCTCGGTTTCTTCGCCGGTCTGTTCCTCGCACCTTATGTCGAAGGGCACTTGCCGGGGATCTTCAGCCTGCTGATGTTGTTGCCGATCGGCATCCTGGTCGCCGGTTTCACCTTCAGCCGCCTGCCTGAGTCAATCCGCCTGAAAGTCCCGGATGGCTGGGAAAGTGCGCTGCTGATTCCGGTGATCCTGTTTGTGGGCTGGCTGTCGCTGTACATGAGCCCGTTCATGGAGAACTGGTTCTTCGGTGGTGACATGCGCATGTGGATCTCCCACGACCTGGGCATCACCTACGACCAGCGCAACGCCCTGGTGGTCGGCCTGGCCATGGGCTTCGCGGTCATCCCGAACATCTACTCCATCGCCGAAGACGCCGTGTTCAGCGTGCCTCGCGGCCTGACCCTGGGCTCCCTGGCCCTCGGTGCCACGCCATGGCAGACCATGACCCGCGTGGTGATCCTCACCGCGAGCCCGGGCATCTTCTCGGCGCTGATGATCGGCATGGGTCGTGCGGTCGGTGAAACCATGATCGTGTTGATGGCCACCGGTAACACCCCGGTCATGGAAATGAACCTGTTCGAAGGCTTGCGCACCCTGGCAGCCAACGTTGCAGTGGAAATGCCCGAATCGGAAGTCGGCGGCAGCCACTACCGCGTGCTGTTCCTCTCGGCGCTGGTGCTGCTGTTGTTCACCTTCGTCATGAACACCCTCGCAGAACTGATCCGTCAGCGTCTGCGCAAGAAATACTCGTCGCTTTAAGAAAGGTAGAAGTCTGTGAAACAGAACTCCCTGAATGGATGGTTCAAGAGCGGCGCCCCCGGCGTCTGGATCAGCGGTGGCGCGGTGTCCATCGCGGTCATCATGACCATTGGCCTGCTGGCAGTGATTGCCGTGCGCGGCCTGGGTCACTTCTGGCCGGCGGATCTGATCCACGCCAGCTACGACGTACCGGGCCAGGGCCAGCACCTGGTCATCGGTGAAGTGGTACAGAAGGAAGAAGTACCCCGTGCCCGTCTGAAGAGCGCTGGTCTGCCAGTGCCTGACGAAGGCCCGGAGTTCATGACCCGCGAGCTGATCAAGGTCGGCAACCGTGACCTGAACGGCAACGACTTCACCTGGATCGTCGGCGAGTGGCTGACCAACCAGACGACGCCGCCGGAGCTGATGGCCATTGAGCGTCGCGAGTGGGGCAACTTCTACGGTTACCTGGTCAACGTCAAACAGGATGGCAAAGTCATTGCTGAAGGCGAAGCCGCATGGCCTGAGCTGCAGGCCCGTGTCGACCGCGTCAACAAGCTGGCTGCACAGCTCAAGAACCTGGAAAAAACCGACATCGGCGCGATCAACGCCGGTCTCGAGCGCATCCGTTTGCACGGTCGCAAGCTTGAACTGGATGGCAAACTCGACGCCACTGCACAAGCGGATATGGAATCCGAGCGCGCCGAACTCAATGCTCGCTATCAGGATGTTGAAGCGCGCCTGAGCGATCTGCATGCGCAGTTCAACCGCGACAGCCTGACCGCCCGTGATGCGAACGGTAAGGAAATCGAAATAGGCATCGGCAAAGTGGTTCACGCCTATCAGCCGAACGCCATGAGCACGACGACCAAGATCGGTTTCTACTTCAGCAAGGTTTGGGAGTTCCTGAGCGACGACCCGCGTGAGGCGAACACCGAAGGCGGGATCTTCCCGGCCATCTTCGGCACCGTGATGATGACCCTGATCATGGCGATGATCGTGACCCCGTTCGGCGTGCTGGCGGCGGTGTACCTGCGTGAATACGCCAAGCAGAACGCGCTGACCCGGGTGATCCGCATCGCGGTGAACAACCTGGCCGGTGTTCCGGCCATCGTTTACGGCGTGTTCGGCCTGGGCTTCTTCGTCTACGTGCTGGGTGGCTCGCTTGACCGTCTGTTCTTCCCTGAAGCACTGCCGGCGCCGACTTTCGGCACACCGGGTCTGCTCTGGGCTTCGTTGACCCTGGCGCTGCTGGCGGTGCCGGTGGTGATTGTGGCCACCGAAGAAGGTCTGGCGCGGATTCCTCGCACCGTGCGCGAAGGCTCGTTGGCCCTCGGCGCGACCAAGGCTGAAACCTTGTGGAAGATCGTGCTGCCGATGGCCAGCCCGGCGATGATGACCGGCATGATCCTCGCCGTGGCGCGCGCCGCGGGTGAAGTGGCGCCGCTGATGCTGGTGGGTGTGGTGAAGCTGGCGCCGTCGCTGCCGGTGGACGGTAACTACCCGTACCTGCACCTGGACCAGAAGATCATGCACCTGGGCTTCCACATCTACGACGTCGGCTTCCAGAGCCCGAACGTCGAAGCCGCACGACCGCTGGTGTACGCCACGGCGCTGTTGCTGGTGCTGGTGATCGCCACGTTGAACCTGTCGGCGGTGTACATCCGTAACCACCTGCGCGAGAAGTACAAGGCGCTGGATAGTTAATTGGTCGGCGCGGACCTTGTGGGAGCGGGCTTGCTCGCGAAGCTTTTGGCGGCCGGGATGGCCACTTCGCGGGCAAGCCCGCTCCCACAGTAGAACGCGTCCAGCCGGACATTATTGGGCATGCCGCGAAGCGGCGTTCCGAACCGAATTTGTTAGCACAGGGAGCCTCCCATGCAGCACGAAGCACATACCCACGGCATCAACATGTCGGCGCTGGGTCGCGACAAGCAGAGTCTGAACCTCGAGCAGGAAACCGTAGCCATCGAAGTGCCGGGCCTGAGCCTGTTCTACGGCGAAAAACAAGCGCTGTACGACGTCAGCATGAACATCCCGAAACAGCGCGTGACCGCCTTCATCGGCCCGTCCGGCTGTGGCAAGTCGACGCTGCTGCGTACCTTCAACCGCATGAACGACCTGGTTGACGGCTGCCGCGTTGAAGGCGAAATCAACCTGTACGGCAGCAACATCTACCGCAAGGGCGAAGACGTGGCCGAGCTGCGTCGTCGCGTTGGCATGGTGTTCCAGAAGCCCAACCCGTTCCCGAAAACCATCTACGAAAACGTGGTCTACGGTCTGCGCATCCAGGGCATTAACAAGAAGCGCGTCCTCGACGAAGCCGTTGAGTGGGCGTTGAAAGGCGCGGCACTGTGGGACGAGGTCAAGGACCGTCTGCACGAGTCGGCACTGGGCCTGTCCGGTGGTCAGCAGCAGCGTCTGGTGATCGCCCGTACCATCGCCGTTGAACCGGAAGTGCTGCTGCTCGACGAACCGTGCTCGGCACTCGACCCGATCTCCACGCTGAAAGTCGAAGAGCTGATCTACGAACTGAAATCCAAGTTCACCATCGTGATCGTGACCCACAACATGCAACAGGCGGCGCGGGTGTCCGATTACACCGCGTTCATGTACATGGGCAAGCTGGTCGAGTTCGGCGACACCGATACCCTGTTCACCAATCCGGCGAAGAAGCAGACCGAAGACTACATCACCGGTCGCTATGGCTAGCAGCAGCCACGAGCCGCAAGCTTCAAGCGGCAAGTCAGAGCGGTTCGGGTACGACACACATCAGCTTGCAGCTTGTAGCTTGCAGCTCACAGCTTTTGCGGAGCAGACAACATGATTTCTAAGGAAGGCCTTACACACCACATCTCCCAGCAGTTCAACGCCGAACTGGAGGAAGTGCGCAGCCACCTCCTGGCCATGGGCGGGCTGGTTGAGAAGCAGGTCAACGACGCGGTGACCGCGCTGATCGAGGCCGACTCCGGCCTGGCCCAGCAGGTGCGCGAGATTGACGACCAGATCAACCAGATGGAACGCAACATCGACGAGGAATGCCTGCGCATTCTGGCCCGTCGTCAGCCGGCAGCGTCCGACCTGCGCCTGATCATCAGCATTTCCAAGTCGGTGATCGACCTGGAGCGCATCGGTGACGAAGCGACCAAGATCGCTCGTCGCGCCATCCAGCTGTGCGAAGAAGGCGAAGCGCCGCGTGGTTATGTGGAAGTGCGCCACATCGGTGACCAGGTGCGCAACATGGTCCGCGATGCACTGGACGCCTTCGCCCGTTTCGACGCCGAACTGGCTTTGTCGGTGGCGCAGTACGACAAGATCATCGACCGCGAATACAAGACCGCCCTGCGTGAACTGGCCACCTACATGATGGAAGATCCGCGTTCCATTTCGCGGGTTCTGAGCATTATCTGGGTGCTGCGTTCGCTGGAGCGTATCGGCGACCACGCGCGCAATATCTCGGAGCTGGTGATCTACCTGGTACGCGGCACCGACGTGCGGCACCTGGGGCTCAAGCGCATGAAGGAAGAAGTCGAAGGAACCAGTGGCGAAAGCGCTAATGTTCCGGGCAAAACTGACGATAAGTAAGGTTGCCCAAGTAAAGCGCCCGGCCTTTTGGCCGGGCGTTTTTGTTTGCGGCTTACGAATTCGAAAAGCAGCGCCCGCGAACGAAAAGTCCGGCGTGACTGAAGGTTTTTTGGCAATGTGCCATCAGCAAGGCGGTATGCTGGCCGGGATTTTTTAAAGGGGTGGTGGATGAGTAAGGTCAGTGTGTTGGTCGTGGACGACGCGTCGTTCATTCGTGACTTGGTGAAAAAGTGCCTGCGCAATTATTTCCCGGGTATGCGGATCGAAGACGCGATCAACGGCAGAAAGGCCCAGGCCATGCTGGCCAAGGAAGCCTTCGACCTGGTCCTGTGCGACTGGGAAATGCCGGAAATGTCTGGCCTGGAACTGCTGACCTGGTGCCGCGAGCAAGACAACCTCAAAACCATGCCCTTCGTGATGGTGACCAGCCGTGGCGACAAGGAGAACGTCGTCCAGGCGATCCAGGCCGGAGTTTCCGGTTACGTCAGCAAGCCGTTCACCAACGAGCAACTGCTCACCAAGGTCAAGCAGGCGCTGCACAAGGTCGGCAAACTCGATGCCTTGATCAACGTAGCCGCGACCAAAACGAGTCCGGCATTCGGTAACGACTCCCTCGCCGCCTTGACCAGTGGCAAGGCGCCCGTCGCCACGCCAACGGCCGCACCCGCACCCGCACCGTCCAAAGGCTTGCTCAACAACCCGCCGGTCAAGGCGCCTGCGGCCTCTTCGGCACCCACCAGTGGCCGTGGACAGGGTCAACTGCGTTTGCCGAACGGCATCGCGCAATGCGTGATCAAGGCCTTGAGTCTCAAGGAAGCCCTGTTGGTGGTCAAGCGTACCGAGACCCTGCCGCAGATCCTCGACAGCGCCGTGCTGGATCTGGAGCAGGGCGACAACGCCGAAGTCGCCCGCCTCAACGGCTATCTACACGCCGTCGTGGCCCACGAACCGAAGCCCGACAGCGACTGGCTGCAACTGACCTTCCGCTTTGTCGATCAGGACGCGCAGAAGCTCGATTACATTTCCCGCCTGATTGCGCGGGGTACGGCGCAGAAGCATTTCATTCCGGGCGCTTAATGTTGCAGGCCAGATAGTCCGCCATCGCGAGCAGGTCGGATCGCCGCACCGTCGCTCCCACATTGGAATACGTTTCCTTGTGGGAGCGGGCCTGCTCCGGGCGGCGATCCGACGAAGGGGCCATCACTGCTACCGCACATCTGCTGAACACCCTTTCTGAAACATCTGCCGACTACCCGGGTCCATTGCAGCTGCTAGGCTCAATCCCGGGCCTCACTCGACAGAATCCTTGCTCATGTTCACGCGCCTGCTGCTTTTATGTGGCCTGTTCATGGTCGCCACCTCGGCCGTGGCCATGACCATCTACAAATCCAAAGACGTCTATGGCGTGGTTTCCTACAGCGACCGCCCAAGCAAAGGCGCCCATGTGTTCGTTTTTCGCGATGGCATGGTCGAGCACCTTGAGCGTCAGGTGCGCCTCATCATCATGAAGAAGAACGGCGTGCACAGCGTGTACGTGCGCAATGACCTGTATGCGCCGGTAGAGGTCGAATTGAGTTTTGCCGGGGTGAAGAACGCCAGTGGTGTGCCGGGCGGGACGATTCGGCGCGTGATACCGCTACGCAGCAGCGTTCGCCTGGCGCAGCTTACGGCGACTAAAGGTGGGAGGCCCCTCGCGTACGTCCCGAAGTTCAAATACTCCCTGGGCGACCCCTCAGGGCCCACGGTGGGCTATCGGTACCCGTTGCCCTGGCGTGGTGGACCGTTCCGGATAAGCCAGGGCGCCAATGGCCCCTACAGCCACTTCGGGCCCAAGAGCCGATACGCCATAGACATCGCGATGCCTGAGGGCACGCCGATCATTGCCGCGCGAGGCGGGGTGGTGGTGAAAACCGAGAACAAACAGAGCGGGCGCGGCACCGACGCATCCGGCAATTTCGTGCGGGTGCTGCACGATGACGGGACCATGGGCGTTTACCTGCACCTGAAGAAAGGCTCGGTCTGCGTTCGGGAAGGTCAGCAGGTAAGGGTAGGCAGTGCGCTGGCCTTGTCCGGCAACACCGGCAACAGCACCGGGCCGCATTTGCACTTCGTGGTGCAGCGCAATACCGGGCTGGGGCTGGTATCGATTCCGTACCAGTTCAACCAGCCGGTCAGCGCGCTGCCCAACTTTGCGTTGGGCAAGCAGTGATGCGTTGTCTGGTCTGACGCCATCGCGGGCAAGCCAGTTAATCCAGCATCAACACCTTGGCCAGAACGATCTTCGGCCCTTTCATCTTCTTGATGATGATCCGCAGGCCTTCGACTTCCAGCACTTCTTCCTCTTCGGGAACGCGCTTGAGGCTCTCGTAGACCAGCCCGGCAAGGGTTTCGGCTTCGACGTGGTCGAGGTCGATGCCCAGCAGCCGTTCAACCTTGAACAGCGGCGTATCGCCCCGCACCAGCAGTTTGCCCGGCTGATACGCGAGGATCCCGCGTTCGGCCTTGCGGTGTTCGTCCTGGATGTCGCCCACCAGCACTTCCAGCACGTCTTCCATGGTCAGGTAGCCGATGATGTTGCCGTCGGCCTCTTCGACCACGGCGAAGTGCGAGCCGCCCTTGCGGAACTGTTCCAGCAACTGCGACAGCGGCATGTGCCGCGACACGCGCTCCAGCGGGCGGGTCAGTTCGGCGAGGTTGAACGACTCGGGAATGTGGTCCAGCGCCGCCAGTTCCAGCAGCAGATCCTTGATGTGCAGCAGGCCGACGAACTCCTGGCGCTCGCTGTCGTATACCGGGTAGCGGCTGAACTTGTGGCGACGGAACATCGCCAGGATCTGCTTGAGCGGCGCGTTGAACTCCAGGGTCACCAGGTCTTCGCGGGAGTTGGCCCAGTCGACCACTTCCAGTTCACCCATTTCCACCGCCGAGGCCAATACACGCATGCCTTGGTCGCTCGGGTCCTGGCCACGGCTGGAGTGCAGGATCAGTTTCAGTTCTTCACGGCTGTAGTGATGCTCGTGATGCGGGCCGGGCTCACCTTGCCCCGCAATGCGCAGGATGGTGTTGGCGCTGGCGTTGAGTAGGTAGATGGCCGGGTACATGGCCCAATAGAACAGGTACAGCGGCACGGCGGTCCACAGCGACAGCAATTCGGGTTTGCGGATCGCCCAGGATTTCGGGGCCAGTTCGCCGACCACGATGTGCAGGTACGAAATGATGAAAAAGGCGGTGAAGAACGATATGCCTTTGACCACTTCGTCCGATTGGACGCCCACCGCGCTGAGCAGCGGTTCGAGAATGAGTGCGAACGCCGGCTCACCAACCCAGCCAAGGCCCAGGGAGGCGAGGGTGATACCCAGTTGGCAGGCGGACAGGTATGCGTCGAGCTTGCTGTGTACGGTGCGCAGGATGTGCCCGCGCCAGCCGTGTTTATCAGCGATGGCCTCGACCCGGGTCGAGCGCAACTTGACCATGGCAAATTCCGCCGCAACGAAAAATCCGTTGAGCAAAACCAGGATCAGAGCAAAAAGAATCATGCCGAAGTCGGCGAAAATTGTAGCGAGGGTCAAGCCAGGGGAAGGGTCCATGATGGAGTTTTGCGGGTTCCGTGAATTCGAGAAGGAAAGAAAAAACTGCGCCTGAAAAGCAGGCGCAAGTCAGCCAATGTAGCGGCTGACTTGGCGATTGCCTAGTGGCTCGTGCTGGCCGGTATCAATCGGCGGTGCTGATAACCCGTGATTTGGTGACCTGAGCCGGGGCAAAGTGGCAGGTAAAGGTGCTGCCGTGGCCCGGTACGCTGCTGATTTCCATCCGTGCCCGATGACGTAACAAAACGTGTTTGACGATCGCCAGCCCCAGGCCAGTGCCGCCGGTGTTGGAGTTGCGGCTGGAGTCGACGCGATAGAAGCGTTCGGTCAGGCGCGGCAGGTGTTTGGCATCGATGCCGATCCCGGAATCCTGCACGCTCAGGTGCGCCCCCTGGTCATCGCCCCACCAGCGAATGCGGATATTGCCTTCGGCCGGAGTGTATTTCACCGCGTTGAACACCAGGTTGGAAAACGCGCTGCGCAACTCCGCTTCGCTGCCCTTGAGCAGAATTGTCGGGTCGGCTTCCAGGGTGATTTTCTGGTTTTTCTGGCCGGACAACTGCTGCGCGTCGCTCTTGATCGATTGGAGCAAGCCGTCGATCGGCACCGGCTGGTTGTCCGACGGATAATCGGTGGCTTCCAGCTTGGCCAGCAACAACAGGTCATTGAGCAGGGTCTGCATGCGTCCGCCTTGTTGCTGCATCTGCTGCAAGGCACGGCCCCAGCGCGGGTTCACCTCGTCGACGTTGTCGAGCAAGGTTTCCAGGTAGCCGCAGATCACCGTCAACGGTGTGCGCAGTTCATGGGAAACGTTGGCGATGAAGTCTTTGCGCATTTGCTCAAGCTGATGGATGCGCGTCACATCGCGCACCAGCATCAAGTGTTCGTTGTTGCCGTAACGGGTGATGTACAGCTGGATGCGCACGCGGTCGTTGGTTGGCGAGGGGATTTCCAGCGGCTCGGCGTAGCTGTCT
Organism: Pseudomonas sp. P4_B4; assembly: GCF_056402255.1. Taxonomy (NCBI): domain Bacteria; kingdom Pseudomonadati; phylum Pseudomonadota; class Gammaproteobacteria; order Pseudomonadales; family Pseudomonadaceae; genus Pseudomonas; species Pseudomonas sp. P4_B4. The sequence continues at coordinate 257,897 of NZ_JBFUHS010000001.1, read as the reverse complement.
TGCTCGAAGTATTCCTTGAAGCGCGGATGGCGCACCAGGTTGGTCACCGGTTGGCCGCTGTCCTGTGGCGTCTTGAGGCCCAGCAGGGTTTCAGCGGCGCGGTTCCACCACTCCAGATTGCCGTCGGTGTCGAGCATGATCACCGCATCCTTGAGTGCGGCGGTGGACTCCTGAACCCGGTCGATCACCGCTTGCAGGCGCCCGCGTACCCGTTGGTCGCGGCGTTGCAGGTGGTAGATGCTGTCGAACACCTCGCCCCACAGGCCGTAGCCGTCGGGTGGCGCTTCATCGGGTTTGTGCAGGCGCAGCCACTCGTGCAGACGCAGCAATTGCTTGAGGGTCCAGGCCAGGTAAAGACCCAGGCCTGCGGCGAGGCTCCAGCCGTAATAGCCGGTGATCAGGCCGATCACCAGGCAGGCGGTGACCAGCAGCAGCATGTGGCGAATCAGGGTGCCATGCCAGTTTTGGTTCACGAAAAAAATACGTCCTTGAATAGAAGCAGTTTTGAGCTTCAAGCCTCAAGCTGCAAGTTTGAGGCGGTTTGGCTTTTAGCTTGCCGCTTGTAGCTTAAAGCTTGCAGCTGTTGTTATCAGGCCTTGGTTGAGAACCGATAGCCAGTGCCGCGCACGGTTTGTACCAGATTTTCGTAAGCATCGCCGAGGGCTTTGCGCAGGCGGCGAATGTGCACGTCAACCGTACGCTCTTCGACGTAGACGTTGCCGCCCCAGACCTGATCCAGCAACTGGCCACGAGTGTAGGCGCGCTCCTGGTGGGTCATGAAGAATTGCAGCAGGCGGTATTCGGTCGGGCCCATCTCGGCAGGACGGCCGTCGATGGTCACGCGGTGGCTGATCGGGTCCAGCAGCAGGCCGCCGACTTCGATCGGTGCTTCGCCATCGGTCGGGCCCGCGCGACGCAGCACGGCCTTCAGGCGCGCTACCAGCTCACGGGGGGAAAACGGTTTGGTGATGTAGTCGTCAGCGCCGACTTCCAGGCCCTGGATCTTGTTGTCCTCTTCACCCTTGGCGGTGAGCATGATGATCGGGATGTCCCCGGTCAGTTCATCACGCTTGAGACGACGGGCCAGTTCGATGCCGGACGTGCCGGGCAGCATCCAGTCGAGCAGGATCAGGTCCGGTTTGCGGTCGACGATAATGGCGTGGGCCTGCTGGGAGTTTTCAGCCTCCAGGCAGTCATAGCCGGCCATTTCCAATGCAACGGCGATCATTTCGCGAATAGGCGCTTCGTCGTCGACGATCAGAATGCTCCTGCCAACCATGCCCTTAATCCTCTTGTCATTTAACTGTCTTGCGCCGCATTAGATAACGGAATTATTGCAGTCGTGTGACAGTATTTTAGTTGCCCTGCGATTGTAGCGAACCTGGACTAAGCTCTAATTCCGAATCCTGACAACCACAAAAGGAAGGTTTCCATGAACTACATTGCTCAATCCTGGAAGGCTTTGCTGGTCACTGCTGCGTTAACGCTGCCGACACTGGCCTTTGCCGCCGACCCGGCGATGATGAAAGACGGCATGATGGTCGATCACAAGGGCATGACTGTGTACACGTACGACAAGGACAAGGATGGCAAGTCGATGTGCAGCGGTGAGTGCGCCGAATACTGGCCGCCAATGATGGCGCCGGCGGGTGCCAAGGCTGAAGGTAAGTGGACAGCCGTCAAGCGTGACGATGGCACAATGCAATGGTCCTACGGCGGCAAGCCGCTGTACTACTACAAGGACGACAAGGCACCCGGAGAAATGAAGGGTGACAAGAAGAAAGACGTCTGGCACGTCGTTCACGAGCATATGTAACGGTTGTAGCCTGCCGCACCAGATCGCTGCCTACGTTGCTCTGCAGGAGCTGCTGAAGGCGGCGATCTTTTTGACGCTTCAACGTAGCGCGTAATCCAGCACAATCCCGACGAAAATCGCCAAACCCGCCCAGTGATTGTGCAAAAACGCCTTGAAGCAGCGCATCCGGTCCTTGTCGCGGGTGTACCAGAACTCCCACGCAAAGCAGCCAGCTGCCACCAGTAATCCGAGGTGGAACCAGCCACCAAGGTCGAACTTCGAACCCGCCAACAACAGGCAACCCAGCGCCAGCCCTTGCAGGGTCAGGATGATCACCCGGTCCGCGTCGCCGAACAGAATCGCCGTGGATTTCACGCCAATCTTCAGGTCGTCATCGCGGTCGGTCATCGCGTAATACGTGTCGTAGCCCACGGTCCACATCAGGTTGGCGATCCACAGCAGCCACGCGGTAGCCGGCAATTCACCGGTTTCTGCGGTGAACGCCATCGGCATCCCCCACGAAAATGCGGCGCCCAGCACCACTTGCGGGTAATAGGTGTAGCGCTTCATGAACGGGTAACTGAACGCCAGCGCCAGGCCGCCCAATGACAGCCAAACGGTCGCGGCATTGGTGCACAGCACCAGCAGGAAGCTCACGCCCATCAGCAATGCAAAGAACACCAGCGCCTCTTTGGAGCTGATCTTGCCGCTCACCAGCGGCCGCTGCTCGGTACGCTTCACATGACCATCGACCTTGCGGTCCGCCCAGTCGTTGATCACGCAGCCGCCAGCGCGGGTTAGCACCACGCCGAGGACGAAAATCACAATGTTGGCCAGGGACGGCGACCCCTTGCCGGCAATCCACAGCGCCCACAGCGTTGGCCACAGCAGCAGGTAAATGCCGATCGGCTTGTCCATGCGGGTCAGCTGAATGAAATCCCAGGCCCGAGGGTTCAAGCGGTTCAAGGACTTGAGCAGGCTTTGGTACATCAACGGTTCTCCGATTGGGCGCAGGCGGCGTCCCACAGGGAAGGCAGGAATATTTCGGCCACCAAAACGCTCAAGGCACCGCGGTCGAAGCGCGAACGGCGGCCCCACAGCCCAGGCGATTGCACCTCGGCGGGCAGCCACGCTTGCGGATAATGGCAAACCTCGATGGCCCGGCGCTGGAAGGCCTGATCGCAAAACAGCAATTCGCCCAGCGAGCGGCTGCCCAGTTCGTCCATGTGCAAGCCGTCGCCTTGCAATGCACTGCGTGACGCCACGCTGCGCGCAAACACCCACGCCTGGCCATGACCGCGCAAATACACCTCGCGCACCCAGCCCTCACTGCCATCGGCCAGGTCCAGCGCTGCGCATTCGTCGGCACGCAGGGGTTGCCAGCCTTCGAACATCGGCGAGACGCTGAAGGCATCATTCGACAGATGAATCAGACGTCTGGTTAGCGAGCCTTCGTCGAACAGCCAGTCGAGGGTGGAGGCGTCGGGGAGGGGTGCCAGTTCGCTGCGCGAGAGCCAGAGAGGAGCTGGAGAGGGGAATTCTGTGTGATGCACAATGAGTCATTATTGGCAGCAAATGAGGCGGCGAGCTTAACATGTCAGCCACCGATATCGATTGAATTGGCCTGCCGTTACGCCGAACAGACTTGCATCTAAAGGCCCCGATCAGTACAAAACGCGCTGAGTTGGACGGCAGTGCTACAACCATCGACCGTCCGGCCGGCAAAACGCCTGAACCCTGAGGAAGTACCTGATGAAAAAGTGGCAATGTATCGTCTGCGGCCTGATCTACAACGAAGCCGACGGTTGGCCGGATGACGGCATTGCGCCGGGCACCCGTTGGGAAGACGTCCCGGCAGACTGGCTGTGCCCGGACTGCGGTGTGGGCAAAATGGATTTTGAAATGATCGAAATCGCTGCCTGAATAATTGAGGAGTAAGGAATGAACGCACCTGTCGTAATCATTGGCACCGGCCTGGCGGGCTACAACGTGGCCCGCGAGTTTCGCAAACTCGATAGCGAAACCCCGCTGCTGCTGATTACCGCCGATGACGGGCGCTCCTACTCCAAGCCGATGCTCTCCACCGGCTTCGGCAAAAACAAGGATGCCGACGGCCTGAGCATGGCCGAACCCGGCGCCATGGCCGAGCAACTCAAGGCCGAAATACGCACCCACACGCGCATCAGCGGCATCGACCCGGGCCACAAGCGCCTGTGGATCGGTGAAGAAGCGGTGATCTACCGCGACCTGATCCTGGCCTGGGGCGCCGAAACCGTGCGCGTGCCCATTGAAGGCGATGCGGCGGATTGCGTATTCCCGATCAACGACTTGGAAGACTACGCACGCTTCCGTGCGGCGGCGGCCGGCAAGCGCCGCGTGCTGCTGCTCGGTGCCGGTCTGATCGGCTGCGAGTTCGCCAACGACCTGACCCTGGGTGGCTACGAAGTGCAACTGGTTGCGCCGTGCGAACAAGTCATGCCGACCCTGCTGCACCCGGCGGCCGCCGCTGCGGTGCAGGCTGGCCTCGAAAGCCTCGGCGCGCGCTTCCACCTCGGGCCGGTGCTCAATCGCCTGCAACGCGTGGCTGACGGCCTGGAAGCACACCTGTCCGATGGCCAGGTGATCCCGTGCGACGTGGTGGTCTCGGCCATTGGCCTGCGCCCACGCGTCGACCTGGCGGCAGCGGCCGGTTTGCAGGTTAACCGTGGCGTCATGGTCGACCGGCACTTGAAAACCTCCCACGCCAACATCTACGCCCTGGGCGACTGTGCCGAGGTCGATGGGCTGAATCTGCTGTACGTCATGCCCCTGATGAGCTGTGCGAGGGCGCTGGCACAAACCCTGGCTGGCAACCCGACCGCCGTCACCTATGGCCCGATGCCAATCACCGTCAAAACCCCGGTCTGCCCGCTGGTAGTGTCCCCGCCACCACGGGGCGCAGAGGGCATTTGGACAGTCGAAGGGCAGGGCGCCGACATCAAGGTTTTATGCCGCGATGCCGCGGGCAAGCTGCTCGGCTATGCGCTCACCGGTGCCGCCGTGATGGAAAAACTGGCCCTGAACAAAGAGCTTCCGGCTCTGTTGGCGTAAATACCGGTCGTTCTGTCGGAATCACCCCCCTTTTGCCCTAACAATGGCCGCGCCGATACTGGCGCGGGGCCTCACTGCGTGCCATCCTCACTCCCGTCTGCCGCAGAGTAGAGCACCTGCGGCGCTTTTGGCGCTGCTCCGTAGAGAGCAGCACGGACATAACAACAACAAACCGTCAAAGGGGCTTCACTCACATGCGTAAACCAGACCTCGCTGCAGCCATTGCTGAAAAAGCAGACCTCACCAAAGAACAAGCCAACCGCGTTCTCAACGCCGTTCTTGAAGAAATCACCGGTGCCCTGCACCGCAAAGACAGCGTGACGCTGGTGGGCTTCGGCACCTTCCTGCAACGCCATCGCGGTGCCCGCACCGGCAAAAACCCGCAAACCGGTGAACCCGTCAAAATCAAGGCCAGCAACACCGTTGCGTTCAAGCCAGGCAAATCGTTGAAAGACAGCGTTAATCCGTAATCCGTTTTCACCTCCCGCGCAGCGGGGGAGTGGAATAAAAAATGGGCACGCCAACCAGGGTTGGGTGCCCATTTTTTGTGGGCGGCGAATCAGCCGAGCCCGCTTTGTTGCTTGGCGAGAATCGCCGCCATTTCCGGTTCATCCAGATGATCCAGCGCCCGCTCTACCAGCAAATGCGCCCCCTCAGCCACGCGACTGATCGCCAGGGCTACTGAGCGGCGCGAGCCGTCTACATCATCGGCCAGGTCAGCGGCGATGGCGCTGATGGACAGCAGGTCTTCCGAGGCGTTGGCCAGGAGTGCTTCGGTATTGATGTCCTGGCAGACACTGAAAAGTTGGCCGCTGCGTTTCGTTGGTGTCTGTTTTGGTGGGGCGAGATAGTGATCGAGGGCGCGTTCGGCGGCTTCGTGGAGTTTTTTGGAATCGAGGGATTCGTAGGGGGATGTGGCCGGATCTTCTGGCGGATTAGGTGTTGGCTTAATCATTGGTGTATCCCGATATGTGTAGGTAAGGGACTGACACCGTTTCGCTTGCATTCGAATGTTGGTGGCAGCCGTACGCAGGTGTGCAAGACCGGGCATATCGGACCCCGGCAGACCCCAAAGGGACCTCCCACGCACAGCCGCCATATAGCGATCCAAAAAGCATGTTTATGCTCAAAGGTTTGCGAGGCAGTTGCGCGGCGATATGTACCGGACTTGCACGTCCGTGTCACCGTTTTTTGCGGTGGCTGGCAGAGGTTAGCTGCGGATGTGGAGGGTGCCTAGTTCATGGAGGGCTCGGCATTTCGAAGGAAATGTCTGAGAAGGTTGAGGGGGATTAGAGACGAAGTCGCACTCGCCTTAAACACCCATTTGCATGGAGTATCACTGGGAATCAAGTCGAGCTCGACCGTGATGCTTCATATTCATGATCGACAATGGGCTACACACTGCTGCAGTGAGACAAACAGGCAGAAAACGGCCAAAAGAGGTCAATAAAGCTGCTGGCAGTGTAGTTTGATTTGCCGCCTACACTGATCAAGCAGCTTGGCTTGTTATCTTTATCGTGTTTCTCCTTGGATCGGTTCGCTTTTGCTGTGGCCACCCGAGGAAAAACAAGGGCGTACAGGACATCAAGGAGCGTCATACGACATTACTATCGCGTTTAAATGCGAGAGCAATGTCGCTAAATGGTAGCTAGATGCGGGAGACACATGCGATTACGACTTAAGTTTTTCACATCTCTTGCGATTTTGGTCGCTCAGTCAGCGATAGCTCAAGATCCTGACGCGGCCTTATCTAAGCTTTCTCCCGACGCACGCGATTGGGTCAATCGTTCATGTACTCGCAGCCTCGGGCCGTCTCTCTGGTCAAGCTGCGTCGAGCGGGAAGCGTCAGCAGCTTCGCGTGGAAAACCAGACCTCTCCAGCCTAAATCCGGAGCTGCGGGCTTGGGTCATAAGAAGCTGTTCTGACTCTCTCGGCCCGTCTCTTACCATTAGCTGCCTCACCCGCGAGAAAGCTGCACTGGCAGACGGGTTACCAAACATTTCATCTCTTACCGAAGAACAAAAGCAATGGTTGTTCAGCTCCTGTTCTACATCGCTAGGGCCTTCGCTATTTCTGGCATGCGTTCAAAGAGAGTCGGCAGTTCTTCGTGGCACACAATCCGCTCCCCAACAACCACGCGCAGCCGCGTCTCCTGCTCCACGCCAGCTCTACAGCACACCAAGCAGAAGCTCAGGTCATGAGAGCTATAAAATCGAGGTGGCTCATAACGATGAGTTTTTCATTATCAACGGAGAAAAATTTGAATCACGAACTTATTGCCTGGGCTGGGAAGAAGGAGACGAAGTTCTATTTCTAGAGGGAAGCCCGCTCGGTGTTTGTACAAGCGCAGAGCTTCTAAACCTGAGAACACGCGAAAAGTGCGATGTATGGTGCGAGTAGCCGCATCTAGCAAGCTATTCCAGCCGATGACCTTGACTCCGCTTCGGTCCGGCAACCCCGCGGCTGAACCTAGACGTTATGAATGTCTGCAAAGGGTCGACTTCTGCCGGTAGAAGCATCCTGCTGGGAACGACTACATCACTCTACTTGCTCCGTGACTTGGTAGTCATCAGCGTCAAAAATAACACCATCTCCCTCTAACGATACGCAATGGTGGCGTTCTCGTTCGAAGCCGTTAAACTGCCCCAGCCGTTCATTTTTCTTCTGAGGCTGTGCGCATGAAATTTCGTTTTCTGCTGTGGATGCTGGGTTTGTTGATGGGTAAGGCCAGCCGGACCAATCCGGCGTTTCAGCAGCAGTTGGGTGACAAGGACCTGGTGTTCCAGTTGCAGACCCTGGACGGGAAAGTGGCGCGGCATTTCCGCGTGAAGGACCAGCGCATCACCAGCCAATCGGGTGTGCATGCCGAGCCTGCGTTTGCGATTGCCTTTAAAGACGCCGCGTACGGCTTTGCCACGATGCAGGCGAAGAACAAGCAACTGGCGTTCATGACAGGGATTCAGGACAAGTCGATTCAGATCAAGGGCAGCCCGGCGCTGGTGATCTGGTTCCAGGGGCTGACCAAGTATTTGAAGCCGAAGAAGGCCAAGCCCAAGGCTTGAGGTCTTTCAGGTAGACCGAATGATATTCATCGCGAGCAGGCTCACTCCCACAGGGATCACCTAAATCCTGTGGGAGCGAGCCTGCTCGCGATTGCTTTTCAGCCTTGAGTGAATTGCGAGGCGAGTTCGCGCAGCAGCACTTCGGCTTCGAGGACTTTGCTGACCACGTCGTTGGCTTTTTCGCGGCTCAGGCCAAGGCGTTCGAGCAGGGCGTCGGGGATGTCTTCGTCGGGACCGGAGCCGATGCCTCGGCTGCGCAGCAGGCGCACCGACAGGCACACCAGGTTCGGGTATTCGGCGTAGGCGCCGTCGTAGGCCGGGTCGTGCTGGAAGCGCAGGGCGGTGGCCAGCTCTTCAGGCATGTCCCAGTAGCGCATCAGCCATGTGCCGATCTGTTCGCGGCTGATGCCCAGCAGGTGTTGTTCCACGAAGCTGTGGCACAGGTGCGGGTTGACCTCCAGGTGGCGGCAGATCAGCGAGAAGTGCGGTGGGAACACGTGGGCCAGCAGCAGGTAACCGAAGTTGTGCAGCAGGCCAGCCAGGTAGGTCAGGCCGGCTTCCGGGCGCTGGGCGCGCGGCATGGCGCGGGTCAGGCCTTCGATGACGGCGGCGGTGTAGATCGATTGCTGCCAGTACGGCGTGGAGTGTTGCGGGTGGTCCTTGGGCAGGCTCAGGGTTTTGCCCAGGGCCAGACCCAGTGCCAGGTTGATCACCAAATCGAAGCCCAGCACCCGGACGATGGCGTCTTCCACCGAGCGGATCTTGCCCGGCGAGGCGTAGTAGGGCGATGCCGCCCAGCTCACGACTTGTGCGGCCAGCGCCGGGTCGGTTTCGACCACGCCGGTGATGTCGTCGATGGTGGCGTTGGGGTCGACGCGCAGCTTGATGATTTTTTGCGCGGTTTCGGCCAGCGGCGGAATTTCGATGGTCGCTTCCAGACGCTGCTGGATGCGCCGCGCGGTGAACGCCTGGACGGCCTGGGTGATTTCCTCGCGGTCGTCATCGGGGCGGTTGAGGTTCGGACGGATGCTGGTCAGGTTTTCGCCGAAGTTGGCGGCGCTGGCCTTGGTCAGTATGGTCGTCTTGAAGTCTTCGCTGGAAATTTCCAGTAGCACGCCCGGCTCACCGGAGTTGATCAGCAACTTCGGCTCGCGCAGCAGGCTTGCGTCGTACAGGCACGGTGAACTGGTTAGCGCCGGCAGGCCCGGCAGCAAGCTGAGGTTGTGCTTGCCGAGCATTTTTGTCAGGCGTTCGGTCGGTACGGCGGCGAGGCGGCGACCGGTGAGTTCAGTGAGGCGATTGAGGTCCAGCAATTGGCTCTGCGGGAACAGCACCATCAGCACGCCAACGCTGTCATCCAGCAGAACGGCCTGCACTTTGCGCGCGGCATTCAGGCCGTGATGGTCCAGCACTTCTTCGTAGGCAATGCCCAACTTGCCCAGCATCAGCCGAATAACCGACGGAGCGTGCGGGGTGTCGGGTGCGAAGGCAACTTCGGTCATGGTCTGTATCCGGACTAAAACAATTGCAGGAGTATAACCAGCTTGCTTGGGGCCACGCCTCAGAAACCGTGACGGTTGTCACACTTGGCCGTATTGTTGGCCATGACGCAGCCAGCGGTCGAGTAGCGGGCTGACGTGGGTCGGCCAGCGCTCGAGCAATGCCTGGGCGGCATCCCGCACGGCGGGCAGCAAATCGGCATCGCGCATCAGGTCGGCGACCTTGAATTGCAGCAAACCTGTCTGCCGGGTGCCGAGCATTTCGCCGGGGCCGCGCAGTTCCAGATCCTTTTCGGCGATGACAAAACCGTCGTTGGTTTCGCGCATGATGCCCAGGCGCTGGCGGCCGATCTGCGACAGCGGCGGATGGTAGAGCAGCACGCAGTGGCTGACGGCGCTGCCCCGGCCGACGCGGCCACGCAACTGGTGCAATTGCGCCAGACCCAGGCGTTCAGGGTTCTCGATGATCATCAGGCTGGCGTTGGGTACGTCGACGCCCACTTCGATCACCGTGGTCGCGACCAGCAATTGCAGGTTGCCGGCCTTGAATTCGGCCATCACCGCGGCTTTTTCCACAGGCTTCATGCGGCCGTGGATCAGCCCGACTTTCAATTCGCCGAGAGCGGCGGTGAGGTCCTCAAAGGTGGTTTCGGCGGCCTGGCAGGTCAGCTCTTCCGACTCTTCGATCAGCGTGCACACCCAATAGGCCTGGCGCCCTTCGGCGCAAGCGCTGCGCACCCGTTCGATGACTTCGACCCGCCGAGTGTCGGTGATCAGCACGGTGTTGACCGGGGTTCGGCCGGGGGGCAGTTCGTCGAGGATCGAGGTGTCGAGGTCGGCGTAGGCGCTCATGGCCAGCGTGCGCGGAATCGGCGTGGCGGTCATGATCAACTGGTGCGGGCACATGCGCCCGCCAACGCCTTTCTGCCGCAAGGCCAGACGCTGCTGTACGCCGAAACGGTGCTGTTCGTCGATGATCACCAGCGCCAGATTCTTGAATTGCACTTCGTCCTGGAACAGCGCGTGGGTGCCGACCACCATCGGCGTGCCGCTGGCGATTTGCTCCAGGGCGGCGACGCGGTTCTTGCCCTTGAGCTTGCCGGCCAGCCACGCGACTTCAATGCCCAGCGGTTCGAGCCAGCGCTTGAAGGTGATGAAGTGCTGCTCGGCGAGAATCTCGGTGGGGGCCATCAGTGCAACCTGATAACCGGCCTCCAGCGCTTGCAGCGCAGCGAGGGCGGCGACCACGGTTTTGCCGGCGCCGACGTCGCCCTGGATCAGCCGCAGCATCGGTTCGTGCTGGCTGAGGTCATAGGCGATTTCGTTGCCGACCCGTTGCTGGGCGCCGGTTGGGTTGAAGCCGAGGTTGGCCAGGTACTTGGCCGGCAGTTGCGTGGCTTTGGGCATCGCTGGCGCACGCAGGGAGCGCATGCTTTCGCGCAGGCGTTGTTGCGACAGTTGATGGGTCAGCAGTTCTTCGAAGGCCAGACGGTGCTGCGCCCAGTGGTGACCGAGGGCCAGTTCATCGACGTCGGCATCGGCGGGCGGGTTGTGCAGGTAGCGGATCGCATCGGCCAGCGGCGCCAATTGGTAGTCGCGGGCCAGTTCGTTCGGCAGCCAGTCGGGCAGGCTGCTGGGGCCGAGCAGGGTGAGGGTCTGCATGCACAACTGGCGCAAGCGCTGTTGGGTCAGGCCTTCGGTAAGCGGGTAAACCGGGGTCAGGGTTTCATCCACCGGCGGCGGTTCGTCGCCAGTGATGGCGCGGTATTCCGGGTGGTAGATCTCCAGCCCCGAAGCACCGGGCCGTGCCTCGCCGTAGCAGCGAATCCGCGTACCGCGTTTGAGGCCTTCCTTTTGTGCGTTGCTGAAATGGTAGAACCGCAGGCTTAAGCCACCGGTGCCATCCTGCAGCCGAACCACCAGGCTGCGCCGCCGGCCCATGACCACATCAGCACCGCTGACAGTGCCTTCGATGACCGCATCTTGCCCGGGCCGCAGTGCGCCGATCGGCACGACACGGGTGCGATCCTGATAGCGTAACGGCAGGTGAAACAACACGTCCTGGAGGTTTTCCAGGCCGACCTTGGCCAGTTTCTCGGCCATGGCTTCACCGACACCTTTGAGTGCAGTCACCGACACTTGCGACAACTCGCTCATGACCGTTGCTTAGCCCGCAGCGACTTGCGTCGCTGGCTTGGCCACCGAGCACAGGCGAATGGAGTCAGCGAGGATTTCAATCGCTTTCGGGCGCGGGAAGCTGGCGCGCCAGGCAATGGCCACGGTGCGGAACGGTACGGGTGCCGACAACGGGCGCACTTCGATCACGCCGGGGGCGTAGTGATGGCTGTCGACCGCCGACAACGGCAGGATCGAAATCCCCAGGCCCGAGGCGACCATGTGGCGAATGGTTTCAAGGGAGCTGGATTCCACCGTGGTGTGCTTGGCGCCGTCGTTGCCCTTGGTCAGGGTCGGGCAGGCTTCCAGTACCTGATCGCGGAAGCAGTGGCCTTCGCCGAGCAGCAGCAGGCTCTTGTCGTTGAGCAGGCTGGCGTCGATGGATTCTTTTTGCGTCCACGGGTGCTGCGCTGGCATCAGCACGTAGAATGGCTCGTCGTAGAGTTGCAGGGTCAGCACGTCGGCTTCATTGAATGGCAGGGCGATGATGATCGCGTCGAGCTCGCCGTTGCGCAGTTTGTCGCGCAGCACGTGGGTGAAGTTTTCTTCGATGTACAACGGCATCTGCGGGGCGACCCGGTGCAGTTGTGGAATCAGGTGCGGAAACAGGTACGGCCCGACGGTGTAGATCGCGCCGACCTTGAGTGGGGCGGTCAGCTGGTTCTTGCCGGCCTGGGCCAGTTCGCGGATGCCCTGGGCCTGTTCCAATACCTTTTGTGCCTGGGCCACGATGCCTTCGCCGACCGGCGTCAGGCGCACGGCGCTCTTGCTGCGCTCGAAAATCAGCACACCGAGTTCGTCTTCAAGCTTTTTCACGCCCACCGACAGGGTCGGCTGGCTGACGTGGCAGCGCTCGGCCGCGTGGCCGAAGTGCTGCTCTTGGGCGAGGGTAACGATGTAGCGTAATTCTGTGAGGGTCATAGCAAGCGTCCATGTAGTTGCGGGCCAAGCATACCGGCTGCAATCGATAGACGCACGTTATCAGACTGAGTGTGTCGAGTGACACCGGACAATGCCGGATTGCCGCTGGCAGATATGCAAAAGGCACCTTTCGGTGCCTTTTGGCTGGATTTACGAACTTGTAGGAGCGAGCCTGCTCGCGAAAGCGGTGTGCCAGTCAACATTGATGTTGAATGTGACGGTCTCTTCGCGAGCAGGCTCGCTCCTACAGGGGCTGGTGTTATCAGCGGCGGCGTTTCTCCAGCGAATACACAAACGGTGCAACGATTTCGATGGAGCCATTGGTCAGCATGTCGGCCGGTGGCTTGGGCAGCGGTTGGGCGCGGCGGATCATTTCCAGGGTGGCACGGTCCAGATCGGCAGTGCCCGAGGCGCCTACCAGTTCAAACGACAACACATTGCCTTCGGCATCCACGACGAAACGCAGACGGTTCATGCCTTCCTTGCCTCGCGCCTGTGCACTGGCCGGGTACTTCTTGTACTTCTGCAAATGCGCCAGCAAGGTGCCTTGCCAACTGGCCTTGGCCGCCATTTGAGCAGGCGACGGACCCGGCGCAGGCTGGGCGGATTTCTCCGTCGGTACCTGAGTCTGCTGGGTTTCGGCCGGTTTTTCTTCGGCCGGCTTTTCCTTCGGCGGCTCGGGTTTCTTCTCTACCGGCTTGGGCGGCTGCGGCTTCGGCTTGGGTTTGACCGGCTTGGGCACGGCAATTTCAGCTTTCGGCGCTTCGGCGAGCTTGGGTATCGGCAGTTCTTCAACCGGAGCCGGTGGCTGCGGCGGGGTGACGACCTTCGGCGGAGCAGGCGGTGGCGGGGCAGGGACCGGTGCCAGTTCGACCATCATTGCCTGAGGGGGCAATTCGATGGGCGGACGGGCGGACCAGTTCAGCGCCAGCGCGATGGCCAGCGCATGAACACCCAGCACCACAGCCAGGCTACCGCTGTAACGCGTCAGCTTATGGCGCGTTGTGATCATTTCTTGGCTGCCGTCTCGAGCCCGACCAGACCTACCTTCAGGTAACCGGCAGAACGCAGGTTGTCCATCACGCTCATCAGGTCGCCGTAATCCACGCCTTTGTCGGCCTGGAAGAAGATTGTCGTGTCTTTCTTGCCCTGGGTCCTGGCGTCGAGGGTGGCGCCGAGTGCTTCGGCCTTCACTTCGTCTTCGCCGAGGAACAGTCGCTGGTCAGCCTTGACGCTGAGGAACACCGGTTTCTCTGGCCGCGGCGCCGGCTTGGCGGTCGAGGCGGGCAGGTCGACCTTGATGTCCACGGTGGCCAGCGGGGCCGCCACCATGAAGATGATCAACAGTACCAACATCACGTCGATGAACGGCGTTACGTTGATTTCGTGGTTTTCGGACAGATCGTCGTCTGCCCCTTCTTTCAAATGCAGGCCCATGGCTGATTACCCCACTTTCACCATGTGCGGTTGCGAGCTGCGCTCAGGCTGGTGGTCGAGGTCGCGGCTGACCAGCAGCAGGACCTGTGCCGACGCGTCGGACACCTGAGCCTTGTAACCGGCGATGGAGCGGGCAAAGACGTTGTAGATCACGACCGCAGGGATCGCTGCAACCAGGCCCAGCGCGGTAGCCAGCAGGGCCTCGGCGATGCCCGGAGCCACGACGGCGAGGTTGGTGGTCTGGGTCTTGGCGATGCCGATGAAGCTGTTCATGATGCCCCACACGGTACCGAACAGGCCGACGAACGGCGCGGTGGAGCCGATGGTGGCCAGCACGCCGGTGCCGCTGCTCATGTTGCGACCGCAGGCCGCGACCAGGCGCTCAAGACGGAAGCTGACGCGTTCCTTGATGCCTTCTTTCTCGCGGCTGTTGACCGACAGGCGCATCTCTTCAAGGGCGTCATGTACCAGCAGGTTGGCCAGGGTGCCTTCCTTCGCGGCGGTGGCGCTGGCTTCCTTGAGGGAGGCGGACTTTTTCAGTTGGGCGATTTCACCGCGCAGACGACGCTTGGCGCCCATCAGCTCAAGACCCTTGGCGATCCAGATGGTCCAGGTGATGATCGAGGCGATGGCCAGGCCGATCATCACGATTTTCACGATGATGTCGGCATTCTTGTACATGCCCCACGGCGACAGGTCATGGGCCATGCCCAGGGTGTTGTCGGCTTCGAGGACCTCAGGGACGTCTTCACCCAGCGCTTCTGCCGGTGCTGCCTGGGCAGGATCGGTCGCAACCGGAGCAACGGCCGGGGCAGCGTGATCGGCCGGAGCCGGCGCGGTGGCGGCCGGTGTGGCTGGCGCCTGGGCATCGGCGAAAGCGGCGACTGGCGCGAGCATCAGGCTGAGGAGCAGGGCGGCCACCGCGCTCCAGGCGCGAGGTCGTTTGGTTGGCGAAGCGGAGAATTGATTGCGTGTCATGCTGGCCGGACCTGAGAGAAAAAACGGGTGATGTTCTTCCAGGCCTCGAAGGCCGAGAACAAAAGTGGGGAGGCATTATTGCAATTAATTCTTGTTAACAAAAGTAATAGCGTCTCTTTTTTTCCTGCATTGCTAGCCGCTTGTCTATTGCCGGCGCTAGTCTGTGGCTTTCCGATGGGAGTTTTCTGATGTCTGCGCCTACTGTTTTGATCGCCGGCTGCGGTGATGTCGGCAGCCGCCTGGCCACACAATTGCTGGCGGCGGGGTGGGAGGTCCATGGCCTGCGACGCGACGTTTCACGCCTGCCCAAGGGCGTCATCGGTGTTGCCGGTGACCTGTTCAACAAAGACTGCCCGGCTACCTGGCCAATCGGCGCCGTGGATTACCTGGTGTATTGCGCGGCGGCCACCGATCACGACGAAGCCGGCTACCGCGCTGCGTATGTCCAGGGCCTGGAGCATGTGCTGGAATGGCTGAACGACTACGGGCAGATGCCCAATCGCCTATTGTTCGTTTCCAGTAGCAGTGTTTACGGTCAACAGAATGGCGAATGGGTCGACGAGTCTTCACCGGCCGTGGCGGCGGGCTATTCCGGGCGTGTGATGCTCGAAGCCGAGCAACTTGCCCTCAAAAGCGGCATTCCGGCCAGCATCCTGCGCTTGACCGGCATTTACGGCCCCGGCCGTGAATGGCTGCTGACCCAGGTGCGCCGGGGTTATCGCGTGGCGGTCGAGCCACCGTTGTATGCCAATCGGATTCATGCCGACGATGCCGCTGGGTTGATCGCGTGCCTGCTTGAGGCGGATCGGCGTGGCGTGGCGCTGGATGATGTCTACATCGGCGTAGACGATGCGCCGGCAGCGCTGGCCGATGTGGTGGGCTGGTTGCGTGAGTATCTGGGTGTGACCGAATGGGCTGACGACGATAGCGTGCGACGCACTGGCAGCAAGCGCTGTAGTAATGCGCGGGCCAAGGCGTTGGGCTGGACGCCGAAGTATCCGAGTTTTCGCGAGGGGTATGCGGCGATCATTGAAGGGCGCGGCTGACTTTCAGTCACAGTAAACCAAATGTGGGAGCGGCGGTGCGACGATTCGACTTGCTCACGAAGGGGTCGTAACATTCAACATCTCTGTTGGCTGTTATACCGCTTTCGCGAGCAAGCCCGCTCCCACAGGGGGTAATGCGTTGCTTACTGCTTTTCCAGCAACCACTTGCGCTCACCCGGGGTGAACGAGGGCATCTCGTCCGCCTGAGCCGTGTTCACGGTCTGGAAAATCTCCAGCTCCTTGCCCTTGCGCGCAAAGATCCAGGCGTTGCCTTGGCCATTGAGTTGCAGCCACATGTTGTCATTGCCGCCGCTCATGGATGCGCAATCACCGGCCAGGCACAACGCATAGCGGTCGCTGCCTGGCAGGCCGGTCACCTGGCCGTCGGCCTGGAATTGAACCGTATTGCCTTCGCCTGGGCCGTTGACGATTGTCCAGCCGCCGCCCATGTAGGCTGAATACAGCGCACGTTCGAAGCTGGCACCTATCGGTGCGCCATCCGGTACCTGGATCTGTACGCGGTCGAAGACTTGCTCAGGCTCATTGTCGCTGGCGGACTGGCTCAGTTGCTTGCCGTCACGCTGCAGCTCACTGGCCGAGCTGCCATAAAAGTCGACTTTCCAGGCGCCGGATTCTTCACCCAGCAGCTTGCCGTCGACATTTTCAAAACCGTTGGTGTAGCGGGCCTGACCGGCCTTGGTGTTGATGTCCCATTCCAGGTTCGGGCCATAGGCCTGGAGCGCTTCACGCAGGGGGACGCCTTTGGCGGCAGCATCGATCGCCACCTGGTTGATCCAGGTGCCGCTGATGTCACGGTCGGCAGGGTTGCTGGCACATCCGCCCAGGAACAGGGCGAGCAGCGAGAGAGCAAGCGCGTTGCGCATGGGTGGAATCCTTTCAAGCATTCTTTACAGCAGAGCAGTCGGCGCAGCCCGAGGCTGCGCCGCACGCATTACTCGATGACCAGGATGGCATCCATTTCAACCTGCGAACCCTTTGGCAGGGCTGCTACGCCGATGGCGGCGCGGGCAGGGTAAGGCTGGTCGAAGTACTTGCCCATGATCTCGTTGACCTTGGCGAAGTGGCTCAGGTCGGTGAGGAAGATGTTCAGCTTGACGATGTCCTTGAACGAACCGCCAGCGGCTTCAGCCACGGCCTTGAGGTTCTCGAACACCTGGACGGTCTGGGCTTCGAAGCCTTCAACCAGTTCCATGGTTTTTGGGTCCAGGGGAATCTGACCCGACATGTAAACGGTGTTGCCAGCCTTGATCGCCTGGGAGTAAGTACCGATGGCGGCCGGGGCCTTGTCGCTGGTGATAACAGTCTTGGTCATGTAGGACTCCTTGTAATTAGGGGCTTAGGCGCGCATGCGGGTGATGCGAGTCACCCCGGTCAAGGCGCGCAGTTTCTTGATCACGCGGGCCAGGTGCACGCGGTCGTGCACGCTGACCACCAACTGGACCACGCTGATGCGACCATCGCGTTCGTCCATGCTGATTTTCTCGATGTTACCGTCGGCGGCGTTGACGCTGCTGGCCAGCAGGGCGATAAGGCCGCGCTGGTGCTCCAGCTCGACGCGCAGCTCAACGTTGAATTCGCCGGTGACATCCTTGGCCCACGAGAGCTGGATGCATTTTTCCGGGTTGTGGCGGATTTCGCTGATATTGCGGCAGTTGTCCAGGTGCACGACCATGCCTTTGCCGGCGGACAAGTGGCCGACAATCGGGTCGCCCGGGATCGGCGTGCAACACTTGGCGTAGCTGAGCACCAGGCCTTCGGTGCCGCGAATCGCCAGTGGGCCTTCCGGACTTGGCAACTGTTCGCCTTCGCCCAGCAACCGGCGGGCCACCACATAGGCCATGCGATTACCCAGGCCTATGTCTTCCAGCAAATCCTCGATCAGTTCGAGGCGGTACTCGACGAGCATGGCCTTGACGCGCTCGGCCGGGATTTTCTCCAGCGAGCTGTCGAAACCATTGAGGACCTTGTTCAGCAGGCGCTCGCCCAGGCTGATGGATTCGGAGCGACGTTGCAGTTTCAGGGCATGGCGGATGTGCGTGCGCGCCTTGCCGGTGACCACGAAGTTGAGCCAGGCCGGGTTCGGCCGCGCGCCAGGGGCGCTGACAATCTCGACCGTGGAGCCGCTTTGCAGCGGTTCGGACAGCGGCGCGAGACGACGATTGATCCGGCAGGCGATGCAGCTATTGCCCACGTCGGTGTGTACCGCGTAGGCGAAGTCGACCGCCGTGGAGCCCTTGGGCAGTTCCATGATCCGGCCTTTGGGCGTGAACACGTAGACCTCGTCCGGGAACAGGTCGATCTTCACGCTTTCGATGAATTCCAGCGAATTGCCGGCGCGTTGCTGCATTTCCAGCACGCCCTTGACCCACTGGCGGGCTCGGGCATGGGTGCCTTTCGGCTGCTCGTCATCGCTGGATTTGTACAGCCAATGGGCGGCGATGCCATTGTTGGCCATCTCTTCCATTTCACGGGTGCGGATCTGGATCTCGATCGGAACACCGTGCATGCCGAACAGCGTGGTGTGCAGCGACTGATAGCCGTTGGCCTTGGGGATCGCGATGTAATCCTTGAAGCGCCCCGGCAATGGTTTATATAAGTTATGTACAGCACCCAGCACGCGGTAGCAGGTATCGACCTTGTCGACGATGATCCGGAACGCATAGACGTCCATGATCTCGTTGAAGGCCCGACGCTTGCCGCGCATTTTCGTGTAGATGCCGTAGAGGTGTTTCTGGCGACCGCTGACCTCGCCCTGGATGCCATCGATGGCCAGGCAGTGGCTTAAGGATTCTTCGATCTTGTTGACGATTTCCTTGCGGTTGCCCCGGGCGCGTTTGACCGCCTGGTAGATCCGCGCGGAACGCATCGGGTGCATGGCCTTGAAACCGAGGTCTTCGAACTCTATGCGGATGGCGTGCATGCCCAGCCGGTTAGCGATGGGCGCATAGATTTCCAGGGTTTCCTTGGCGATGCGCCGGCGTTTTTCGCCGGACAGCACTTCCAGCGTGCGCATGTTGTGCAGGCGATCGGCCAGCTTGACCAGGATCACGCGAATGTCGCGGGCCATGGCCATGGCCATTTTCTGGAAGTTTTCGGCTTGCGCCTCGGCCTTGGTCTCGAAGTTCATCTGGGTCAGTTTGCTGACCCCGTCGACCAGTTCGGCCACAGTTTCGCCGAACTGCGCTTGCAGCGCTTCCTTGGCAATACCGGTGTCTTCGATCACGTCATGCAGCATCGCAGCCATCAGACTCTGATGGTCCATGTGCATGTCGGCAAGAATATTCGCAACCGCGAGTGGGTGCGTGACGTACGCCTCGCCGCTACGGCGGCGTTGGCCGTCGTGGGCTTGTTCGGCGTAGAAATACGCTCGGCGGACCAGATTGACCTGGTCCTTGCCGAGGTAGGTCGATAAGCGATCGGCGAGGGCGTCTATGCTCGGCATGATGTCTCCTGCCGTAAGCTTTTATCCCGCGCCGTGCTACGTCGACCAGGCATAGGCTTAGACGGCCTCGTTGGACTCGTCCTCGAATGCAGCAAAAAGCGGTTCATCTTCAACGATTTCGGCTTCGGCGATAGCTGCGTAGTCGATCAGGCCTTCAGCGATTTCACGCAGGGCGACAACGGTAGGCTTGTCGTTTTCCCATGCTACTTTCGGCTCTTTGCCGCCGGTGGCCAGTTGACGGGCACGCTTGGTAGAGAGCATGACCAGCTCAAAGCGGTTATCCACGTGTTCTAGGCAGTCTTCAACGGTTACGCGGGCCATGGTCTTCCTCGTAGCAAATGCAATATGCGCGCTGCCCGGATGGGCGAGCGGACTCAACAGTTTAAAAAATCACCAGCGTTTAGGGAAGCGCTGATTTTTTGACCAAGCCCTTCAACGCGCTGCAAGTACCAATGTAAAGCCCTTGCAGCGGTTTTGGGAAGAGCTGATTAACCGAGCAATTCAGCCAGCAATTTGCCGTGACGCTGCTGCTGACGCTTCTGAATCAGCTGATTGGCGCGGAAAATCGCCTTCAGGTCGTGCAGCGCGTGGGCGAAATCGTCGTTGATGATCAGGTAGTCGTAGTCGACGTAGTGGCTCATTTCGCTGACGGCTTCGCGCATCCGGCCGTCAATGACTTCGTCACTGTCCTGGCCGCGATTGGTCAGGCGCTGGTGCAGGGCCTGCAATGACGGCGGCAGAATGAAGATCGAGCGGGCCTGAGGCATCAGCTTGCGCACTTGCTCGGCACCTTGCCAGTCGATTTCCAGAATCAGGTCGTGGCCTTCGTCCAGGGTCTGCTGCAGGTGGCTTTGCGAAGTGCCGTAGAGATTGCCGAACACTTCGGCGCGCTCGAGGAAATCCCCGTGTTCGATCATCTTCACGAACTCGCTGCGGTCGACGAAGTGATAGTTCACGCCATTCACTTCACCGGGGCGCATGGCGCGGGTGGTGTGGGAGACCGAGACGCGGATCTCCGGATTGGCGTCGGTCAGGGCCTTGACCAGACTGCTCTTGCCCGCGCCCGAAGGGGCGGAAATGATGTACAGGGTGCCGGTGCTGTGTGTCATGTCGGGGTAGCCTTACTCAATATTCTGCACTTGTTCGCGCATCTGCTCGATCAACACCTTGAGGTTGACCGCAGCCTGGGTGCTGCGCGGGTCGAAGGCTTTGGAGCCCAGTGTGTTGGCTTCGCGGTTGAGTTCCTGCATCAGGAAGTCCAGGCGCCGACCGGCGGCACCGCCGGATTTGAGCACCCGGCGAACTTCGATGATGTGAGTGCTCAGGCGATCCAGTTCTTCGGCGACGTCGCTTTTTTGCGCGAGCATGACCATTTCCTGCTCCAGGCGCTGCGGATCCATCTCGGCCTTCATGTCGGCGAAGCGGTCGAGGACTTTCTGGCGCTGGGTGGCGAGCATTTGCGGGACCAGTTCGCGCAAGGTCACCACGTCTTCTTCGATGGAGCTCAGGCGCTCGTTGATCAGCCGCGCCAGCTCCGCGCCTTCGCGCTCGCGGCCGGCCTTCAGTTCCTTGAGGCCCTGATTGAACAGTGCCAGCGCTTCGGCGTTCAAGGCTTGCGGGTCAGTGGCGTCGCCTACCAGTACGCCGGGCCAGGCCAGGACTTCCAGCGGGTTCAGCGCTGCCGGGTTCTTGATCAGGCTGGCGATGGTCTCGGCGGCGGCGACCAGTTGCGCGGCGCGCTCCTGATCGATTTGCAGTGCTTTGCCGGTGTTTTCTTCGGTGAAGCGCAGGGTGCATTCGAGCTTGCCCCGGGATACTCCCTGGCGCAGGGCTTCACGAACAGCGCCCTCGAGGTCGCGGAAGGATTCCGGCAGGCGCAGGTGGGGTTCCAGGTAGCGGCTGTTGACCGACCGCAGTTCCCAGCTCAGGGTGCCCTGGACGCCGGCTTTCTCGACGCGGGCGAAGGCGGTCATGCTGTGCACCATGGAGGTACCTCGCAAGGCAGATCGGCACAGAACCGAGGTTCCGGGAATCCGATATCAATGAATTAAAGCCGACTGGCAGCAAAGGCGCAGGATTGTAGCGCAGTGACGCGGATGCGCCCAAACACACGGTGTGACAAAGAGCGGCAGGCCTGCACCGACGCGCGGTGCAGAGCCCTCGGTCGTCGGCGGATTTTTTTAGAAGTGCCCAGTGGCGGCCGTCGGCTCTATAATGCTCCGCAGTTTTCCGTCCCCAGTACAGGTACTCCCTATGATACGTCCAAGTGGTCGCGCTGCCGATCAGCTCCGCTCGATCCGCATCACCCGCAACTACACCAAACACGCCGAGGGTTCTGTGCTGGTCGAGTTCGGCGATACCAAGGTCATCTGCACCGTCAGCGTTGAACCGGGCGTACCGCGTTTCCTGAAAGGCCAGGGCCAGGGTTGGCTGACCGCCGAGTACGGCATGCTGCCGCGCGCTACCGGCGAGCGTAACCAGCGTGAAGCCAGCCGTGGCAAGCAAGGCGGCCGCACCCTGGAAATCCAGCGTCTGATCGGTCGTTCCCTGCGCGCTGCGCTGGACATGTCCAAGTTGGGTGACGTCACCCTGTACGTCGACTGCGACGTGATCCAGGCCGATGGCGGCACCCGCACGGCGTCGATCACCGGCTCCATGGTTGCACTGATCGATGCCTTGAAAGTCATCAAGAAGCGTGGTGGCCTGAAGGGCGGCGACCCGGTCAAGCAGATGATCGCTGCGGTTTCCGTGGGCATGTACAAGGGTGAGCCTGTGCTCGACCTCGATTACCTGGAAGACTCGGCCGCCGAGACTGACCTGAACGTGGTGATGACCAGCGCTGGCGGTTTCATCGAAGTCCAGGGCACTGCCGAAGGCGCGCCGTTCCAGCCTGAAGAGCTGAACGCCATGCTTGAACTGGCGAAGAAAGGCATGAACGAGATCTTCGAATTGCAAAAGGCCGCATTGGCCGACTGACCGGACTGCTCCAGACAAGGAGGACGCCATGAGTGACGAGCAACTGCCACTGCCCTCGCCGAGCCAAGAGGTGCGTCAGTGGGCGATGTTTTGCCACTTGTCCGCCTTGCTGGGGATCTGGATTCCGTTTGGCACGATCATCGGCCCGCTGATTCTCTGGCAGATGAAGCGCGAGATGGACCCGTTCATCGATGCCCAGGGCAAGGAAGCACTGAACTTCCAGATCACCGTCGCCATTGCCTCGGCTATCTGCTTCTTGCTGATGGTGGTGATTATCGGGTTCTTCCTGTTTGGCCTGATCGCGATCGGTGCGCTGGTGCTGACGATCATTGCCGGGGTGAAGGCTAATGAGGGGCAGCCTTATCGGTATCCGTTCACCTGGCGGTTGATCAAATAACGATCAACGAAGATCCCCTGTAGGAGCGAGCCTGCTCGCGATGAGGCTCACACATTCAGCATTGATGTGACTGAAAGACCGCTATCGCGAGCAAGCTCGCTCCCACAAAGAGCAAGAATCTGCGCCCACAAAAAAGCCGACATTGCTGTCGGCTTTTTTGTGTCTGCGAAACGACGCTTAAATGGTCAGCGTCCAGTCGTAGTCCACGATCAGCGGAGCGTGTTGCGAGAACCGCGGCTGGCGTGGCAGGCGTGCACTGCGTACGAAGCGGCGCAGGCCCGGGGTCAGCAGTTGATAGTCGAAGCGCCAACCGAGGTTGAGCATCTCCGCCTGTTCGTTGTCCGGCCACCAGCTGTACTGGTCGCCTTCACGGCTGACTTCACGCAGGGCGTCGACATAACCCATGTTGCCGACAATCTCGTCCATCCAGGCACGTTCAGGTGCCAGGAAGCCCGGAGATTGCTGGCTGTCGCGCCAGTTCTTGATATCCAGCTTCTGTTGCGCCACGTACAGCGAGCCGCAATAAATGTACTCACGACGCTTGCGTCGCTGTTTATCCAGGTACTTGCCGAAGTCGTCCATGAGCTTGAACTTCTGGTTCAAGTCCTCATCGCCGTTCATCCCCGAAGGAAGCAGCAAGGTGGCAATACTCACTTTGTCGAAATCTGCTTGCAGGTAGCGCCCGTAGCGGTCGGCCGTCTCGAAACCGAGACCGCTGATGACAGCCTTCGGTTGCAACCGCGAATACAAAGCCACGCCGCCTTGGGCAGGGACTTCAGCATCGCAGGCATAAAGGAAGTAGCCATCCAGTTGGAAGGCTGGGTCATCCAGTTCAAAGGCGGAGGCACGGGTGTCCTGCAGGCAGATGACGTCGGCATTCTGTGCTTGCAGCCAACTGAGCAAACCACGCTCGACTGCAGCCTGAATACCATTGACGTTCACACTGATGATCCGCATAAATGGCCCCAAAAATCGCGTGCGTGTATGATACACGGCGTCAAGCTAATTAGCTAAATCCGTGGTATTTGGGGTTTTTTTCATGCAGGCGTATCAGCGCGATTTCATCCGTTTTGCCATCGATCGCGGCGTTTTGCGCTTCGGTGAGTTCACCCTGAAGTCCGGGCGTACCAGTCCTTACTTCTTCAATGCCGGCTTGTTCAACTCGGGTTCGGCCCTGGCGCAACTGGGGCGTTTCTACGCCGCAGCTATCGCCGAAAGCGGCATTCCCTTCGACGTGCTGTTTGGCCCGGCCTACAAAGGCATCCCTTTGGCGGCGACCACTGCCGTGGCCCTGGCCGAGCATCACAACCGTGACCTGCCGTGGTGCTTCAACCGCAAGGAAGCCAAGGCCCACGGCGAAGGCGGCAGCCTCGTTGGAGCACCGCTGACCGGCGACGTTCTGATCATCGACGACGTGATCACCGCCGGCACCGCAATCCGTGAGGTGATGCAGATCATCGCTTCCCAGGACGGCGCCAAGGCAGCCGGCGTGCTGATCGCCCTGAACCGTCAGGAGCGTGGCAATGGCGAGTTGTCGGCGATCCAGGAAGTCGAGCGTGACTTCGGCATCCCGGTGATCAGCATCGTTTCGCTGAACCAGGTGCTGGAATTCCTCGCGGACGATCCGCAGCTCAAGCAGCACTTGCCAGCCGTGGAAGCGTACCGCGCGCAATTCGGCGTTTAATCGTTATTCCCTATAGGGAGCTTGTGTGGCGAGGGAGCTTGCTCCCGCTGGGCTGCGTAGCAGACCCAAGAATGTTGTGAGTGCTGCGCACTCAAGCGGGAGCAAGCTCCCTCGCCACAAAAAAGCAGCTTTCCATAGGGAAAACGGTGCAAAAAAAGACCCCGCTCAGCCAGGCCGAGCGGGGTCTTTTTGTTTGCGCGATCGCTTAGGGACGCTTGCGATTGCTGATCAGGGTGCCCACGCCGGTATCGGTGAAGATTTCCAGCAGGATCGCGTTCGGCACGCGACCGTCGATGATCAGCGAGCTGCCCACGCCGCCCTGGACCGCTTCCAGTGCGCAACGGATCTTCGGCAGCATGCCGCCGTAGATGGTGCCGTCGGCGATCAGGTCGTCGACTTGCTGGGTTGTCAGGCCGGTCAGGACCGTGCCCGACTTGTCCATCAGGCCGGCGATGTTGGTCAGCAGCATCAGCTTCTCGGCTTTCAACGCTTCGGCGACTTTACCGGCCACCAGGTCAGCGTTGATGTTGTACGACTCGCCGTTGGCGCCGACGCCGATGGGCGCGATCACCGGAATAAAATCGCCTTTGACCAGCAGGTTCAGCAGGTCGGTGTTGATCCCGACCACTTCGCCCACATGGCCGATGTCGATGATTTCCGGGGTGGTCATTTCCGGCGTCTGACGGGTAACGGTGAGCTTCTTCGCGCGAATCAGCTCGGCGTCTTTACCGGTCAGGCCGATGGCGCTGCCGCCATGACGGTTGATCAGGTTGACGATGTCCTTGTTGACCTGGCCGCCGAGGACCATTTCCACCACGTCCATGGTCGCGGCGTCGGTGACGCGCATGCCGTCGACGAAATGGCTCTCGATCGACAGGCGCTTGAGCAGGTCACCGATTTGCGGGCCGCCACCGTGAACCACCACCGGGTTGATGCCCACGGCCTTCATCAGCACGATGTCGCGGGCGAAGCCGGTTTTCAGCTCCTCGCTTTCCATCGCGTTGCCGCCGTATTTGATCACCAGTGTCTTGCCGACATAACGGCGGATGTAAGGCAGCGCTTCGGACAGGACCTTGGCGGTGTTGGCGGCGGCTTCGCGTTCGAGGGTCATTCAGGGCTCCGGGTGAATCAGAACGGTAGTTGGAGATCAGGTGCAACACGATTGAGCTGGATGCGGAACACATCCTTGATGCGTTGCAGTTCAGCCTCGTCATCGGCCTCGAAACGCAGCACCAGCACCGGTGTGGTGTTGGATGCGCGTACCAGGCCCCAGCCTTTGGCATAGTCGACTCGCACGCCGTCAATGGTGGTCAGGTCGGCGCCTTCGCCCCACTGCGCATCGTGCAATGCATCAATGATGCTGAATTTGCTCTCTTCGGTCACATGGATATTGATTTCCGGCGTAGAAATATCGTTCGGGAAGGTCGCGAACAGCTCTTCGGCCGAGGATTTTTCCTTGCTGAGGATCTCCAGCAAGCGTGCGGCGCTGTAGATGCCGTCGTCGAAACCGAACCAGCGCTCCTTGAAGAAGATGTGCCCGCTCATTTCGCCAGCCAGCAGGGCGCCGGATTGTTTCATTTTCTTTTTGATCAGCGAGTGACCGGTCTTCCACATTAACGACCGGCCGCCGTATTCCTTGATCAGCGGAAACAGGCGGCGGGTGCATTTGACGTCGAAAATGATCTCGGCGCCCGGGTTGCGCGCCACGACGTCGCGGGCGAACAGCATCAGCAGGCGGTCCGGGTAGACGATGCTGCCGGTGTTGGTCACCACGCCGACGCGGTCGCCATCGCCATCGAAGGCCAGGCCGATATCGGCCTTGGTTTCCTTGACCTTGTTGATCAGGTCTACGAGGTTTTCAGGCTTGCCCGGGTCCGGGTGGTGGTTCGGGAAGTTGCCGTCCACCTCGCAGAACAGCGGGATGACTTCGCAGTTCAGCGCTTCGATCAGTTGTGGGGCGATCACGCCAGCCGCACCGTTGCCGCAGTCGACGACCACTTTCAGGCGCCGGGCCAGCTTGATGTCCTGGACGATTTCGGTGGTGTAGCGGTCGAGGATCTCGACCTGGGTGATGCTGCCCTGGCCGCTGCTCAGGTCGTTGGTCTTGAGGCGGTCGTGCAGAGCCTGGATCTGTTCGTTGGCCAGGGTGTCGCCGGCAATGACGATCTTGAAGCCGTTGTAGTTCGACGGGTTGTGGCTGCCGGTGAGCATAACGCCGGATTTGCCGGCCAATACGTTGGCGGCGTAGTAGAGCGCCGGAGTCGGGACCAGGCCTACATCACTGACGTGGCAGCCGCTGTCGGCGATGCCTTTGATCAGTTGCGCGACCAGTTCCGGGCCGGACAAGCGGCCGTCACGACCGACGGACACGTTCGGTTCGCCCTGGGCCAGGCTCTGGGAGCCGATGGCGCGGCCGATCCAGTATGCGGTTTCAGCGTTCAGGAATTCCGGGACGGTGCCGCGAATGTCGTAGGCGCGGAAGATGCTGTCGGGGAATTTTGGTGCGATTTTGGCCGGGGTGCTCATCTGCGGAAATGCTCCATTTCGGAAGTGGCTGGACAAACCACCGAATCATTCGGTGGCAGGTTCAAACTGTAGGGTATGACGGCGTTTTCCACAGAGAGTTCGTGGTATGAAAGGGCCATGACACCCCTGACGGCAAGGGTTTGATCGGGCAATGCCTTGATTTTCGGAGCTAAACCTTGAAGATGACAATTTGAATTTTGTGGCGAGCTCCCTCGCCACAATGGATCTCTATCGAATCAACGGGTACCGGTATGGCCGAAACCGCCAGTGCCGCGTTCGGTTTCAACAAACTCTTCAACCATCTCGAAGTGAGCCTGCACCACCGGCACCAGCACCAGTTGTGCCAGACGCTCGCCGACCGGCATGGTGAATTCGGTCTGGCCACGGTTCCAGCAGGAGACCATCAATGGGCCTTGGTAGTCGGAGTCGATCAGCCCCACCAGGTTGCCCAGCACGATGCCGTGCTTATGGCCCATTCCCGAGCGCGGTAGAATCAGCGCCGCCAGGTTCGGGTCACCGATATAGACCGACAGGCCGGTGGGGATCAGCACGGTTTCACCCGGCTTGATCACGGTGTCCTGTTCCAGCATGGCGCGCAGGTCGAGGCCGGCGGAGCCCGGTGTGGCGTATTGCGGCAGCGGGAATTCGGTACCGATGCGGGGGTCGAGGATCTTGGCTTGCAAAGCGTGCATGTAAATTAAACCTGGTTCAGACGTTCGGCGATAAAAGTGATCAGCTGGCGAGCAATCTTGCTCTTGCTGGTCTGGGCGAAAAGTGTGGCGTGAAGCTCGCGGTCGATGACGCTGCAGGCGTTTTCTTCGCTGTTGAAGCCAATGCTCGGGTTGGCGACGTCGTTGGCGACGATCAGATCGAGGTTCTTGTCTTTCAACTTGCGTGCGGCGTAATCGAGCAGGTGTTCGGTCTCGGCGGCGAAACCGACACTGAACGGGCGGTCGGGGCGGGTGGCGATAGTGGCCAGGATGTCCGGGTTACGCACCATCTGTAGTAACAGGCCGTCGCCGTTCGTAGGATCTTTCTTGAGTTTCTGTGGGGCAACGACTTCCGGGCGGTAGTCCGCGACTGCTGCCGAGGCGATGAACAGGTCGCAAGGGATCGCCGCTTCACACGCGGCGAGCATGTCACGGGCGCTGACCACGTCGATGCGGGTGACACGATCCGGAGTCGGCAGGTGCACGGGACCGGTGATCAGGGTTACGCGGGCACCGGCTTCCACGGCGGCTTCAGCCAGGGCAAAGCCCATTTTCCCGGAGCTGTGGTTGGTGATGTAGCGCACCGGGTCGATGTTTTCCTGGGTCGGGCCGGCGGTGATCAGTACGTGCTTGCCGGTCAGCGCCTGACGCTGAAAGCAGTCGGCGGCGCACTGGGCCAGTTCAAGGGCTTCGAGCATGCGCCCCAGGCCGACGTCGCCGCAGGCCTGGCTGCCGGAGGCCGGGCCGAAGACCTTGATGTCGCGACTTTCTAGGGTTTGCAGGTTGGCCTGGGTCGCCGGATCGCGCCACATCGCCTGGTTCATTGCCGGTGCAACGGCGACCACTGCGTCGGTGGCCAGCACCAGCGTGGTCAGCAGGTCATTGGCAATGCCTTGGGCTAGGCGGGCGATCAGGTCCGCGGTGCCGGGAGCGATCAGCACCAGATCGGCCCATTTGGCCAGTTCGATGTGGCCCATGGCCGCTTCGGCCGCCGGGTCCAGCAGGTCCAGGTGGACCGGGTGCCCGGACAGGGCCTGCATGGTCAGCGGGGTGATGAACTCTGCGCCGCCACGAGTCATGACCACGCGCACTTCGGCGCCCTGATCGATCAGGCGGCGAACCAGGTCGGCGCTCTTGTAGGCAGCGATACCGCCGCCGACGCCCAGAACAATGCGTTTCCGATACAGCCGCTGCATAGGCCTGCCTTTCAATTCGTTGGTGACATACGTGGCGAAACCCCCTCCCCAGGATGAATTCGCCCGCAAAAAAGATGGGCTACGATATCACAGCGACCGCTACGGAACAGCGGTGCCCACAGACAGGGAGGTGCTATGAGTATTCGCGATTGGCCGGCGGCGGAACGGCCGCGGGAGAGGTTGCTTGAACAGGGCGCGGGAAGCCTTTCGGACGCCGAGTTGCTGGCGATCTTTTTACGTACAGGCGTGGTAGGTAAAAGCGCCGTAGATTTGGCGCGACACCTGATGAGTCAGTTTGGCAGCCTGCGTTTGCTGCTTGAGGCCGATCAGGAAACGTTCAGCAAGCAGTTGGGACTTGGGCCGGCGAAATTTGCACAGTTGCAGGCTGCGCAAGAAATGAGCAGGCGTCATCTGGCCGAGCGTGCGTGCCAAAAATCGGTACTGGAGAATCCTCACGCGGTTCGCGAGTACCTGAAATCGATGCTGCGCCACGAGCCAC
Organism: Pseudomonas sp. P4_B4; assembly: GCF_056402255.1. Taxonomy (NCBI): domain Bacteria; kingdom Pseudomonadati; phylum Pseudomonadota; class Gammaproteobacteria; order Pseudomonadales; family Pseudomonadaceae; genus Pseudomonas; species Pseudomonas sp. P4_B4. The sequence continues at coordinate 228,443 of NZ_JBFUHS010000001.1, read as the reverse complement.
ACGAGGTGTTTGGTTGCTTGTTTCTCGACTCAAGGCATCAGGTACTGGCGTTCGAGACACTGTTCCGCGGCTCCATCGACAACACCAGCGTTCATCCGCGAGAGGTGGTCAAGCGCGCCTTGGCCAACAACGCAGCGGCATTGATCCTCTGCCACAACCATCCTTCGGGCAACACCGACCCCAGTCAGTCCGACCGGGTGCTGACCAAGCGCCTGCAAAAGGCGCTGGAGTTGATTGACGTGCGGGTGCTCGACCATTTCATCATCGGAGACGGCGATCCACTGTCGATGGCGGAGTATGGGTGGATGTAGGGGCTGTGAAGTTAGCGAAACCCATGTGGGAGCGGGCTTGCTCCGGGCGGCGTTCCGACGAAAGCGGTGTATCAGTCAGCATTGATGGCGACTGACACTCCCTCTTCGCGAGCAAGCCCGCTCCCACAAGGTTTTGTGTTGAGGCGAGTTACTTGAAGTTGACCTTCGAATAATCCTGCCGCCCGAACGGGCTGACCGAGTACCCCTCGACATCCTTGCGTGTCAGCGCGAAAGCCGTCGGGTGGGCCAGGGGCAACCACAGCGCCTGCTGCTGGATCTGCGCCTGGGCCTGTTCGTAGAGCTTGCTGCGCACACCTTGCTCGCCGGTGGTCTTGCCGGCGCTGATCAGCTTGTCCAGGTCCGCGTTGCAGTAGCGGGCGAAGTTGGTACCGGACTTGACCGCGGCGCAGGAAAACTGCGGCGTGAGGAAGTTGTCCGGGTCACCGTTGTCACCGGCCCAGCCCATGAACAGCAAGTCGTGTTCACCGGCCTTGGCGCGGCGGATCAGTTCGCCCCATTCGATCACGCGGATTTCAGCCTGAATGCCGATTTCCGCAAGGTCAGACTGAAGCAGTTGAGCGCCAAGGCTTGGGTTGGGGTTAAGCAGGCTGCCGGAAGGGCGGGTCCAGATGGTGGTCTGGAAGCCGTCCTTGAGTCCGGCCTTGGCCATCAAGGCTTTGGCCTTGGCGATGTCGTGAGGGTAACCCGGCAGGCCTTTCGCGTAGCTCCAGGTGTTGGGTGGATACGGACCGTTGGCCGCCTCGGCAGTGTCTTCGAACACGGCTTTGACATAGTTGGCCTTGTCGAAGGCAAGGTTGATGGCCTGGCGGATTTCAGGCTTGTCCAGTGGCGGATGCTGACTGTTGATGCCGACGAATGCGGTCATGAACGCGTCAGTCTTTTCGACTTTCAGCGTCGGCTCTTTCAGCGCTTCCTGTACGTCCAGAGGCTTGGGTGACAGGGCGATCTGGCATTCGTTACGGCGCAATTTCTGCAGGCGCACGTTGGCGTCCGGCGTGATGGCGAAGATCAGCGGATCTACAGAGGGCTTGCCACCGAAGTATTCGGGGTTGGCTTTGTAGCGAACCGAGGCGTCCTTCTGGAAGCGGGTGAACACGAACGGCCCGGTGCCGATCGGCTGGCTGTTGAGCTTCTCGGGCGTGCCGGCCTTCATCAGTTTGTCGGCGTATTCGGCCGAATAGATCGAGGCGAAACCCATGCTCAGGGTCGCCAGGAAGGTCGAATCCGGGTGGTCGAGGGTGAAGCGCACGGTCTGCGGATCGAGGGCGTCGATCTTCTTGATCAATGCAGGCAACTGCATCGATTGCGCATGCGGGAAGCCGCTCTGGGCGACTTTGTGCCACGCATTGGCCGGGTCGAGCATGCGGTCGAAGCTGAAAATCACGTCTTCGGCATTCAGGTCACGCGTTGGGGTGAAGTACTCGGTGCGATGGAATTTCACCTGCGGGTGCAACTTGAAGACGTAGGTCAGGCCGTCGGGGCTGATTTCCCAACTGTCGGCGAGGCTGGCGACCACTTTGCCACTGGCCGTGTCGAAGTCCACCAGGCGATTCATCAACACATCGGCCGAGGCATTGGTGGTGGTCAGCGAGTTGTACTGCACCACGTCGAACCCTTCAGGGCTGGCCTCGGTGCAGACGCTCAGGGCGGCGGCAAAGGCCTGTGGACTCAGCAGAAGCGGGGCGAGCAACAGCGGTAGGGCAGCAAGGCGCATGGTCGGCTTCCTTTACAGATCGAAGGCCCATCTGCAAGTGCAGTCTGGAAAAGGCTTACCCTAGTGGGCTCTTTTGTAAATGACTATCCCCTTTTTCATTTTGGGGGGACTATAGGCGCCAGATTTTGCTGTGCAGCGGTTGAGCAAAACCCCAGGTTGGCTCGATGAGCGATTCTCTGCGACGAGCGGTCGCCATCAACGATAGCCTTTGTCCAAGGCACTCGGAGCCCGGAAAACGGGGTTTTTGTGAATTCTACGCACACTGAATGTTGTTGCTCTCCAGTCTTTCTGGTATAAAGCAGCGCTCTTTTCTAGGGGCCCGGTTCCTTCACTGTAGGTGTAGCCGGTAAGACCTCTAAAGAAACGCGGCGCCTGGCGCCAAATGACTGAGAGATTAAGCGGCCAACCCATGCCGGGTTGGGCATGTGGTTTTAGAGGGCTGAGGCATGTCTAGAGTATGTCAAGTTACCGGTAAGGGTCCGGTAACCGGGAATAACATTTCCCACGCAAACAACAAAACCCGTCGTCGTTTCCTGCCGAACCTGCAGCATCACCGCTTCTGGGTTGAAGAAGAGAAACGTTTTGTGCGTCTGCGCGTATCTGCCAAAGGCATGCGTATCATCGACAAGCGTGGCATCACTGTCGTGCTGGCCGAACTTCGCCGCGATGGCAAGGTTTAAGGGAGCTAATCATGCGTGAATTGATTCGTTTGATTTCGAGCGCCGGTACTGGTCACTTCTACACTACCGACAAGAACAAGCGTACTACCCCGGACAAAATCGAGATCAAGAAATATGATCCGGTTGTTCGCAAGCACGTGATCTACAAAGAAGGCAAAATCAAGTAATTGATTTTTCCCTCTTACGAAAAAGGCCCGTATCGCGAGATACGGGCCTTTTTTGTTGCGCGAGAATCAAGTTGTTTCGTCAGTGCCGAAACGAATCAGCCGCAGTTGATGCTGACGATGATTCTGTCGGCATTGGTATGCAGGTTGATGCGTCGTGGGCGCAGGTCCCAGCTCGAAGGGTACTTCGGTCCAGTAGCTCGCACTGGCGCGCCATTGGCCAGGGCACGAACTTCTTCAAGCAGTTGCGGGGTGCATTTCTGGCCGATGGTGTATTGGGCTATGGCGAGATCGCATTGATCGGGTAAGACTGGCATGTTGCCTCCTTGCATGACTGTTGGTTGGGGCGCCTACGTCGCCGGGTGGCAGCACGTCCTGTGCGTTACCGTCCCGACGATGAAATACGAATACGTGGCACCTGTCAGCAAGTCTTACCCGGTGTCGCTGCCTTGGGCCAGCGGCAGAATGTCAGCGACTGTTTCGATGTGGGTTCAAGCCTTCTGTTCAAACGCCACGTAGATCTTGCGGCACGGCTCCAGTACTTCCCAGGTGCCCTTGAAGCCGGCCGGGATTACGAAGCGATCGCCAGCGCGCACGGTTTTGCTGTTGCCGTCGTTGTCGCGCAGCACCGAAACGCCCTGAACGATTTCGCAGTATTCATGCTCGGTGAAGTTCACCAGCCACTGGCCGACGGCACCTTCCCACACGCCTGCGTTCAGCTGGCCGCAGGGGCTATTGTAGTGGTTGTACACTGCTTGTTCCGGGTCGCCCTTGAGGACTTTCGCCGGGTCTGGCCGATAGCGCTCGGGCTGGGTAGTGGCCTGGCTGAAGTCGACGATGTTCTGGATGCTCATTGTTCTAATCCCCCGTCATTGCGGTGCGAGTGGTTGTTAAAGCCAAAGTCTATGTTTATTAAAATGAACATCGCAAGGCCGTTTGCCGGCCTTGTGTCAAATATATTGAAACTTCATGTGCGGCTGGTTTAGGGTGGTGGATGCCTTGGGCCGAAAAGCAGGCTGGCCGGGCAGAATTCCTGACAGCGCCCGCGAAGAACGCGGGTGTCGTATCAATAAGAGGAGGACACTCGCATGACCACCCTGACCCGTGCCGACTGGGAACAACGTGCCCGCGACCTGAAAATCGAAGGCCGCGCCTATATCAATGGCGAATACACCGACGCCGTTTCCGGCGAGACCTTCGAGTGCATCAGTCCGGTCGATGGCCGTCTGCTGGGCAAGATTGCCAGCTGTGACGCCGCCGATGCCCAGCGCGCCGTGGAAAACGCTCGCGCCACTTTCAATTCCGGTGCCTGGTCGCGCCTGGCGCCGACCAAGCGCAAATCCACCATGATCCGTTTCGCCGGCCTGCTCAAGCAGCACGCCGAAGAGCTGGCCCTGCTTGAAACCCTGGACATGGGCAAGCCGATCAGCGATTCCCTGTACATCGACGTTCCCGGCGCGGCGCAAGCCCTGAGCTGGAGCGGCGAAGCCATCGACAAGATCTACGACGAAGTAGCGGCCACCCCGCATGATCAGCTGGGCCTGGTGACTCGCGAGCCAGTGGGCGTGGTTGGCGCCATCGTGCCGTGGAACTTCCCGCTGATGATGGCGTGCTGGAAACTCGGTCCTGCGCTGTCCACCGGTAACTCGGTGATCCTCAAACCGTCCGAAAAATCCCCGCTGACCGCCATCCGCATCGCTGAACTGGCTGTCGAAGCCGGCATCCCGAAAGGCGTGCTGAACGTGCTGCCGGGTTATGGTCACACCGTCGGCAAGGCCCTGGCCCTGCACAACGACGTCGACACCCTGGTGTTCACCGGTTCGACCAAGATCGCCAAGCAGCTGTTGATCTACTCCGGCGAGTCGAACATGAAGCGTGTCTGGCTCGAAGCGGGTGGCAAGAGCCCGAACATCGTGTTTGCCGATGCACCGAACCTGCAGGATGCAGCCGAAGCCGCAGCTGGCGCCATTGCCTTCAACCAGGGCGAAGTCTGCACTGCCGGTTCGCGCCTGCTGGTGGAGCGTTCGATCAAGGACAAATTCCTGCCGTTGGTGATCGAGGCGCTAAAAACCTGGAAGCCGGGCAATCCGCTGGACCCGGCGACCAACGTTGGCGCGCTGGTCGATACCCAACAGATGAATACCGTGCTGTCCTACATCGAGTCCGGTCATGCCGACGGCGCCAAGCTGGTTGCCGGTGGCAAGCGTACGCTCCAGGAAACTGGCGGCACTTACGTTGAACCGACGATTTTCGACGGTGTGAGCAACGCGATGAAAATCGCCCAGGAAGAAATCTTCGGCCCGGTACTGTCGGTCATCGAATTCGACAGCGCCGAAGAAGCCATCGCGATCGCCAACGACACACCGTACGGGCTGGCCGCAGCAGTCTGGACGGCCGACATCTCCAAGGCCCACCTCACTGCCCGCGCACTGCGTGCCGGTAGCGTATGGGTCAACCAGTACGATGGCGGCGACATGACCGCACCGTTCGGTGGCTTCAAGCAGTCCGGTAACGGTCGTGACAAGTCCTTGCACGCGTTCGACAAATACACCGAGCTGAAGGCGACCTGGATCAAGTTGTAAGCCGTTAAGGGAGGCCTGTTGTAGAGCAGGCCTCCCGAACGACACAGATCCCTTGTGGGAGCGGGCTTGCTCGCGAAGGCGGTGTATCAGCCAACGTTGATGTTGGATGTGATGACCTCTTCGCGAGCAAGCCCGCTCCCACAGTGTTTTGTGCCGTCTGTATGAACAATAATTATCCACAGGAGCGTGGAACATGCGTTGGGCGACGTATTTCGCCGTTTTGGCATCTGTCCTGAGTGTTGGCCTGGCCCTGGGTGTCAGCATGCCGCTGGTGTCGTTTCGCTTGGAGAGCTGGGGATACGGCTCGTTTGCCATTGGCGTGATGGCGGCGATGCCGGCCATCGGTGTCCTGTTGGGGGCGAAAATCTCCAGCCATCTGGCGGCGCGATTCGGCACGGCCAATCTGATGCGCCTGTGCCTGTGGGCCGGGGCGGTTTCGATCGGTTTGCTGGCGCTGTTGCCGAGTTATCCGGTCTGGTTGGTCTTGCGGCTGATGATCGGGGTGATCCTGACCCTTGTATTCATCATCGGTGAAAGCTGGATCAATCAACTGGTGGTCGAGCAATGGCGCGGACGGCTGGTGGCGCTGTATGGCAGCAGCTACGCATTGAGTCAGCTGGCAGGGCCGGTGTTGCTGGGCTTCCTCGGTACCGAGCACGACTATGGCTTTTGGGTGGGTGTCGGTTTGCTGATGGCTGCACCGTTCTTGCTGTTGGGACGCAGTGGTGCGCCGAGCAGCGAGGCCAGCAGCGTGACCTTGAGTGATCTGCTTGTTTTCTGTCGTGGCTTGCCGGCGATTGCCTGGGCGGTGTCGTTGTTCGCCGCGTTCGAGGCGATGATTCTGACGTTGTTGCCGATCTACTGCCTGCGCCAGGGCTTCACCACGGAGATCGCCCTGGCGATGGTCAGTACGGTGGTGGTCGGCGATGCGGTGCTGCAATTGCCGATCGGTGCGTTGGCCGATCGCTTGTCGCGACGCGCGTTGTTCACCGGTTGTGCGGTAGTCCTGCTGATGTCGAGCCTGGCAATCCCGCTGCTGATCGACACGCTGCTGATCTGGCCCTTGTGGGTGCTGTTCGGCGCCAGCGCTGGCGGGTTGTTCACCTTGTCGTTGATCCTGATCGGCGAGCGTTATCGCGACGATGCGCTGGTGCGGGCTAACGCGCACATCGCCCAACTGTGGGGGATTGGTTGTCTGGTCGGGCCGCTGCTGGCGGGTGCCGGCAGCCAGTGGATCAACGGCCATGCGTTGCCGTTACTGATGGCGGTGGGGGCCTTGGGTGTGTTGATTGTGGTGTCGCGGCAAGGGGCGTTTGGTGCGGCTGCAGAACCAGCCTGAAGAACAACAACAAGCTGTGGCGAGGGAGCTTGCTCCCGCTTGGGTGCGCAGCGCCCACAGAATCTTTGGGGCCGCTTCGCAGCCCAGCGGGAGCAAGCTCCCTCGCCACAATGAATCATCGGCTGGCTACAACATCTTCTCCAGGCCCACCGTATTGCTCAGCCAGGCATTGAAACGCCGCCACCAACTCCCTGGCTCCTTGGTCAGGGTGTGCATTTTTCCGTCGTCTTCGGTGGTCCAGACGATCTGATCGTTTTCCAGCTCCACCTGATAACTCAGGGCCGGTGCCATACCCTGCAGCGCGAGTTCGCGGACCCGTGCGGCCAATTCCGGACTGTCCACCAGCACGCCGACTTCGGTGTTCCACAGCACCGAGCGCGGATCGAAATTGAACGAGCCGATAAAGGACTTCTGCTGGTCGAAGATCATCGCCTTGCTGTGCAGGCTGGAGTCAGAGCTGTGATAGGCGCTGCTGGAAAACAGATGCGGCCCGCTACCACTGCCGCCTCCCTCGCCGGGTTGGCTACGCAATTCGTAGAGCTTCACGCCGTGCTCCAGCAGCGCCCTGCGATAGGGCGCGTAGCCACCGTGTACGGCGGGAACGTCCGTGGCTTCCAGTGAATTGGTCAGCAAGCTCACGGAGACGCCGGCATCGGCGCGCCCGGTCAGGTATACCAGCCCCGGCTGGCCGGGCACAAAGTAGGCCGAGATCATGATCAGCTCTTTGCTGACGTTATTGAGTTCAGGTGCGAGTTGCGTAGTTAGCAGCAACTGCGAATCGGGCTCGCCCTTGGCCAGTACCTTGCTCGGAGCATCCCACAATGCCTGGTTCCAGGCCCAGATCAGCTCGCGGCGCCAGATGTCCAGGCGTGGGTGGGTAGTAAAGGTCATCAAGTGTTTGTAGAGCGCGTGATTCTGTTTGCGCGTTTCCGTCAGGGACTCTTTCAGTCGGACGCGGGTGTTTTCCAGGTCCAGGGGTGTGGGTTTGCTCGACAGGAATTCGTCGATCGGCTTGCTCAGGGCGCTGTTCCAGTACTGGTCGAAACTGTGCCCGAGTTGCTCGGCGACCGGGCCGACACTGAGCATGTCGATGTCGGTGAAATTCATGTTGGGCTTGGCATCGTAATACTCGTCCCCCAGATTACGCCCGCCGACGATGGCCATGCTGTTGTCCGCCAGCCACAACTTGTTATGCATGCGTCGATGCTGTTGCGACAGATTGAACAGCCGGCCCACAGTGCGCGTCACCCCCGTACTGCGGCCCAGGTTCAGCGGGTTGAACACGCGGATCTGGATGTTCGGATGCGCGGCGAGGGTGGCAATGACCCGGTCCAGGCCGTCGCTGGCGGTGTCGTCGAGCAGCACCCGCACCCGCACGCCCCGGTCGGCGGCCTTGAGCAACTCCTCGATTAACATGCGCGTGCTGATGCCGTCGTGCACGATGTAGTACTGCAAGTCGAGGCTGCTTTGGGCATTGCGGATCAGTTCGGCGCGGGCGGTGAAGGCCTCGGTGCTGTCCGATAGCAGGCGAAAGCCCGATTGTCCCTTGTAAGGTGCGGCCTGCGCCTGGACCGAGCGACCGAATGCGGAGTCTGCAGCCGGTAGCGCCTGGCTCGGCATACGCTGTACGTCGAGGCTGGCGCAACCGCCCAGGAACGCGGCGAGTAGCAGAAGAGCAAGCAGGGGCTGTCTGACTCTCACGCAGGATCGTTCCGTTTGGCGGCGCAGATAGGCATATGGACGCTGATCCCCGAATAAAAGTCAGTCGCTGAGCTGATCGGTTTCCGCCAGCAGTTTGATCGCTGTCGCACCGACCTTGCGCACCGCGTCTTCGATCTGCGGTGTTGGCTTGGCAGCGTAGTTCATGCGCAGGCAATTGCGGTACTTGCCGGAGGCGGAAAAAATACTGCCCACGGCAATCTGTACGCCTTGGTCGTGCAATGCACGATTCAGTTTCAGGGTGTCGAAACCTTCCGGTAGTTCGACCCACAGCATGAAGCTGCCTTGTGGGCGACTCGCGCGGGTGCCGGCCGGGAAATAGCGGGTCACCCAGTCGATCATCATGTCGCGATTACGCTGGTATTGCGTGCGCATCCGCCGCAAATGCGGCTCGAAATGGCCGCCCTTGAGAAATTCGGCGATGGCAATCTGCGGTTGTGGCGCCGTGGATCCGGTGCTGATGTATTTCATGTGCAGCACCCGTTCCAGATAGCGGCCGGGCGCGACCCAGCCGATGCGCAGGCCCGGCGCCAGGGTCTTGGAAAACGAGCTGCACAACAGGACGCGACCGTCCTCGTCGAAGGACTTGATCGTGCGCGGGCGTGGATAGGTGTAGGCCAGTTCGCCATACACATCGTCCTCGATAATCGCCACGTCATAGCGCTGCGCAAGCGTCAACAACGCGCGTTTGCGCGATTCCGGCATGATGTAGCCCAACGGGTTGTTGCAGTTGGGGGTCAACTGTATGACCTTGATCGGCCATTGCTCCAGGGCCAGTTCCAGCGCTTCGAGACTGATCCCGGTCAGCGGATCGGTGGGGATTTCCAGGGCCTTCATGCCCAAGCCCTTGAGGGTCTGCATCGCACCGTGAAAGCTTGGCGAGTCCACCGCGACAATGTCGCCGGGCTCGCAGATCGCGCGAATGCTGGTGGACAGCGCTTCATGGCATCCAGTGGTGACCACCAGTTCGCTGGCGCTCAGCTGGCAGCCGGAATCGAGCATCAGGCGAGCAATTTGTTCGCGCAGTTCGAGGTTGCCGTGGATGTTGTCGTAATACAGACCGGGCATGTCCTGCCGCCGGCTGATTCGCGCCAGGTCACGCAGCAGCGGTTTCATCGTCGGGCTGGTGATGTCCGGCATGCCGCGGCCCAGTTGCACCACGTCTTTGCGCGGCACGGCGCGAATCAATTCCAGCACTTGATCCCATTGGGAAATGTCCACCGGCCGTTGGGCCGGGCGGCCGACTGCCGGCAAATCCGGCAGCTCGCGACTGGCCGGTACGAAGTACCCGGACTTGGGCCGTGGCATGGCCAGCCCGCTGTCTTCCAGCACCCGATAGGCCTGCTGCACCGTGCTCAGGCTGACACCGTGCTCGACGCTCAGCGCCCGTACCGAGGGCAGCCGGTCACCGGGGCGATAGAAGCCCTGTTCGATACGTGTGCCGAGCAACTCGGCGAGGTTGACGTAAAGGGTCATGGTGCAGCCTCGATAGGGGTGATTCGGTTAACCAGTACAGATCGAACGAAAAATCGGGATTCAGTGGCGGAATCGGCAAAACTGTATGGAGTTAATACAGGTGTTTTGAATCTGTAATGCTTTTGTGCGCCCGCGCATCATGGAACCTCTGGCTACCCAAGTAAACAGGAGCATCCAAGATGAACGGTTTGAGCGATGTGCGGCTGACGTTACACAGCCAGGAGCTGGCGGCAGGGCAAACGGACAACGCACGCCATGCGTCTATGGGCAACGCGTCGTCCGGCCTGAGTCGCTGGGATCTGTTCTGGCGTCGCCTGCACACGCGCAAGGCCTTGCTGGCGCTGACGGCCGACCAGCTCAAGGATATCGGGCTGACGCGGGAGCAGGCGCGGGAGGAGGGGCTGAAGCCTTTCTGGCGGATCTGAAATCCATGGTGATTTTTAGGCCCATTCGCGAGCAAGCCCGCTCCCACATTAGATCTTCAGTGAACACAGATTTTGTGTTCGACACGGATCAACTGTGGGAGCGGGCTTGCCCGCGAAGGCGTCAGAGCTGACACCAACAATCCTTCAGACCAACTCTTTAAGCCGATGCCACAACATCCCCAACGCCAGCAACGGCGAGCGCAAATGCCTGCCGCCGGGGAAAGTGATGTGCGGCACCCTGGCGAACAAATCAAAACCACCACTGTGCTGCCCGCTGATGGCTTCGGCCAGCAGCTTGCCGGCCAGGTGCGTGGCATTCACGCCATGACCGGAATAGGCCTGGGCGTAGTACACGTTCGGCTGGTCCTTGAGTCGCCCGATCTGCGGCAGGCGGTTGGCGCAGATGCCGATCATGCCGCCCCATTGGTAATCGATTTTCACTGCGCTCAGCTGCGGGAAAACCTCGAGCATTTTCGGGCGCATGTACGCGGCGATGTCTTTCGGGTCGCGGCCCGAGTAATGGCAGGCGCCGCCAAATAGCAGGCGCCGGTCCGCCGAGAGCCGGTAGTAATCCAGCGCCACCCGCTGGTCACAGACCGCCATGTTCTGCGGCAGCAGGGTGTGAGCCAGTTCTTCGCTCAACGGTTCGGTGGCGATGATGTAGCTGCCGGCGGGCAGGACTTTACCGCTGAGTTCCGGGTTGAGGTTATTGAGGTAGGCATTGCAACCCAGCACCAGGGTCTTGGCGCGCACCGAGCCATCGGCGGTATGGACCTTGACCTCGGGGCCATAGTCGATGCGGGTCACGGCCGAGTGCTCGAACAACTGGACCCCTAGTCGTTGTGCCGCTGCGGCTTCGCCCAAGGCCAGGTTCAGTGGATGCAGGTGCCCCGAGCCCATGTCGATCAGGCCACCGACGTAACGCGTGGAGCCGACCACGGTGTGCATCTCATTGGCTTGCAGCAAACGGGTCTCGTAGCGGTAGCCGAGGTTGCGCAGTTCTTCGGCATCCTCGGCGAAGCCTTCAAGGTCACGGGGCTTGTTGGCGAGGTCGCAGTAACCCCAGGTCAGGTCGCAGGGGATCTGGAAGCGCTCGACCCGTTGCCGGACGATTTCCACGGCTTCCAGGCCCATGAGTTTCATTTGCCGTACACCATCGACACCGATGACGTTGGTGAACTGATCGAGGCCGTGGCCGACGCCGCGAATCAGCTGCCCGCCATTGCGTCCACTGGCGCCCCAGCCGATTTTATGGGCTTCGAGCAACACCACGCTGAGGCCGCGTTCGGCCAGCTCAAGCGCCGTGTTCAACCCCGAGAACCCTCCGCCCACCACGCAGACATCCGTTAGCACTTCGCCTTTGAGCGTCGGAAGTTCGGGCTGCGGCAGGCTGCTGGCGGCGTAGTAGGACGCGGCGTGGTTCAGGGCAGGCTGTTGAGCACGGGCATTCATGTGCGTGTTCCTGATTCTTGCGTTTGGAAAGCTTGACGGAGCATAAGCCGGACCTTCCCGGACGGGCAACATTGGTCGGTTGGTGCTGTCTGGATCGGGGCTTTTGCGTCAGAATCGCGCTCTATTCCGCTATTGGTCATCGCTGCAATGAGCTGCAACAGCCAGACAATCCGCACATTGCGACAACAGATTCCCTCGTTCGAGTGCGTGCCCGGCTGCCATGACTGCTGCGGGCCGGTGACCACCTCGCCCGAAGAAATGTCGCGTCTGCCGCGCAAGACCCGCGCCGAGCAGGATGCCGCCATGGAAGAACTCAACTGTGTGCATCTGGGGCCGAATGGTTGCACGGTGTATGAAGAGCGGCCGCTGATCTGCCGGTTGTTCGGCACCACCAAGACCTTGCCGTGCCCCAATGGGCGCGGGCCGGTTGAGCTGATTCATCCACGGGTGGAGAAGCAGGTGTTCGAGTACATGGCTTCGAACCGACAGGTGCTGGTTTAAGAGAGACCGAGTCGCCTGCATTCGCGAGCAGGCTCGCTCCCCCAAGGACACCGCCGTACCTGTGGGAGCGAGCCTGCTCGCGAAAGGCGCGCTGCCATCTTCAATCCGGAATCGGCAATGTCAGGCTCTCTTTCACCTCTTCCATCACGATATAGCTCTTGGATTCCCGTACATGAGGCAGCTTGAGCAGGATGTCGCCCAGCAACTTGCGGTACGAAGCCATCTCGGAAATCCGCGCCTTCACCAGGTAGTCGAAATCCCCTGACACCAGATGACACTCCAGCACGTGGGGCAATTTCAGCACCGCACGTCGGAACTCTTCGAAAGTATCTCCGGATTTGTAGTCCAGGCTGATCTCGACGAACACCAGCAGACTACCCTTCAGGTGCTGCGGATTGAGCCTGGCGTTGTAGCCCATGATGATCCCTTCGCGCTCCAGACGCCGGACCCGCTCAGTACAGGGCGTGGTCGAGAGCCCGACCTTTTCCCCAAGCTCCGTAAAGGAAATCCGCCCGTCCGCTTGCAGGATCCGCAGGATGTTGCGGTCGATCTTGTCCAGCTCACGTTTGGTCTGAGTGTTGGTACGCATAGGGGATGCGCCTCCGTGAAAAGGGTTTTTACCGAGAATTGTCGCCAAATATAGGCGCTTATATAGTGAAAAGCACTGGCAAATCTTTTTTACACTGCGCGCATCTGAAGCTCTGAATAACAAACGTCAGCGGTTAGCCGCGATGAGGGATATGAAAATGCGCGTCATGGTCTTGGGTAGCGGCGTCATCGGTACCACCAGTGCTTATTATCTGGCCCGTGCCGGGTTTGAAGTGGTGGTTGTGGACCGGCAGCCGGCCGCTGCCATGGAGACCAGTTTCGCCAACGCCGGGCAGGTCTCGCCGGGTTATGCCTCGCCGTGGGCCGCGCCGGGTGTGCCGCTCAAGGCCATCAAGTGGCTGTTGCAGCGCCACGCGCCCCTGGCGATCAAGGCCACGGCCGACATCGACCAGTACCTGTGGATGGCACAGATGCTGCGCAACTGCACCGCCAGCCGTTACGCGGTGAACAAGGAGCGCATGGTCCGTCTGTCCGAGTACAGCCGTGACTGCCTTGACGAACTGCGTGCCGAAACCGGCATTGCCTATGAAGGCCGCAGCCTTGGTACAACCCAACTGTTCCGCACCCAGGCTCAACTTGATGGCGCCGCGAAAGACATCGCCGTGCTGAAAGAGTCCGGTGTGCCGTTCGAGCTGCTCGACCGCGACGGCATTGCCCGCGTTGAGCCGGCGCTGGCCAGCGTCACGGACATCCTTGCCGGTGCCCTGCGCCTGCCGAACGACCAGACTGGCGACTGCCAGATGTTCACCACCAAGCTCGCCGAGATGGCCGCGAACCTCGGTGTGCAATTCCGTTTTGACCAGGACATTCAGCGCCTCGACTTCGCCGGTGACCGCATCAACGGCGTGTGGATCGACGGCAAGCTGGAAACCGCCGACCGCTACGTGCTGGCCCTCGGCAGCTACTCGCCGCAACTGCTCAAGCCGCTGGGGATCAAGGCGCCGGTGTACCCGCTCAAGGGCTACTCCCTGACCGTTCCGATCACCAATCCGGCGATGGCTCCGACTTCGACCATTCTCGACGAGACCTACAAGGTCGCGATTACCCGTTTCGACAACCGCATCCGCGTTGGCGGCATGGCCGAGATCGCCGGTTTTGACCTGTCGCTGAACCCGCGTCGCCGCGAAACCCTGGAGATGATCGTCAACGACCTTTATCCTCAGGGCGGCGATCTGGCCCAGGCCGATTTCTGGACCGGCCTGCGTCCGACCACTCCCGACGGCACCCCGATCGTTGGCGCCACCCCGTTCAAGAACCTGTTCCTGAACACCGGTCACGGCACGCTCGGCTGGACCATGGCCTGTGGCTCCGGTCGCTTGCTGGCAGACTTGATGGCGAAGAAAAAGCCGCAGATCAGCGCCGAAGGCCTCGATATTTCCCGTTATGGCAACAAAACCCAGGAGCCTGCAAAGCATGTCAGTCCAGCGCCAGCTCACCAATGAGCGCATGAGTCAGATCGTCACCCATAACGGCACGGTTTACCTTGCCGGACAGGTCGGCGATGACATGAACGCCGGGATTGAACAGCAGACCCGTGAAACCCTCGCCAACATCGAGCGGTTGCTCGATCTGGCCGGCACCGACAAAAATAATTTGCTGTCGGTGACGATTTACCTGAAAGACATCGACGCGCATTTCGAAGGCATGAACGCGGTGTGGGACCAGTGGCTGCCAAAAGGCGTCGCCCCGGCCCGCGCCACAGTCGAATCGAAACTGTGCGAACCGGAAATCCTGGTCGAGCTGTCGGTTGTAGCCGCTCTGCCATAAGCCTGTCAGAAAAGATCCCTCTCCCGGTGCTGTTGGTGGTTCACGCCGTCAGCCAGCGCCGGTTTTTCTTCCCGATAACCCGACCAGAAGTCTGCCGCCATGCGTCCTGCCCGTGCCCTGATCGACCTTCAAGCCCTGCGCAACAACTACCGAGTCGCCCGTGAGCTCACGGGGGCCAAAGCCCTCGCGGTGATCAAGGCCGATGCCTATGGCCATGGCGCGGTGCGTTGCGCTCAGGCGCTGGAAGCCGAGGCGGACGGGTTTGCCGTGGCTTGCATCGAAGAGGCGTTGGAGCTGCGGGCGGCGGGCATTCGTGCGCCGATCCTGCTGCTGGAAGGTTTTTTTGAAACCGATGAGCTGGCGCTGATTGTCGAGCATGATTTCTGGTGCGTGGTGCATTCACTGTGGCAGCTCGAAGCCATCGAGAAAGCGGCGTTGAGCAAGCCGATCACCGTGTGGCTGAAGCTCGATTCGGGCATGCACCGCGTGGGGCTGCATCCAGCGGACTATCAGGTTGCTTATCAACGGCTGTTGGCCAGCGGCAAAGTCGCGAAAGTGGTGCTGATGAGCCACTTTGCGCGTGCCGATGAACTGCACGAGCAGGCCAGTGCCGATCAGGTGGCGGTATTTGAAGCGGCGCGCAAGGGCTTGTCCGCCGAGGTCAGCCTGCGCAACTCGCCGGCGGTGCTCGGTTGGCCGCAGATTCCGAGCGATTGGGTGCGCCCAGGCATCATGCTCTATGGCGCCACGCCCTTCGAAGAAGCCAACGAAGTCGCATCGCGGCTGCAGCCGGTCATGACCCTGGAATCGAAAGTGATCAGTGTGCGCGAGTTGCCGGCTGGCGAGCCCGTCGGTTACGGCGCCAAATTCATCACCCCTAAACCGATGCGCATTGGCGTCGTGGCCATGGGTTACGCCGACGGCTACCCGCGTCTGGCACCGACCGGCACACCAGTGCTGGTTGCCGGGCAGCGCAGCCAATTGATCGGCCGGGTATCGATGGACATGCTCTGCATCGACCTGACCGACGTACCGCAGGCCGGCCTCGGTTCGACCGTCGAATTGTGGGGTAAAAACATCCTCGCCAGTGATGTGGCCATGGCTGCCGGCACGATTCCTTATCAGATTTTCTGCAACCTGCGCCGAGTGCCACTGCTCTATTCCGGGGCTTAGTGCGCAGGGCTCCAGACCGGAAGTCGCCTCGCTGAGCAGGATTCAGGTCAAAGTGTTGTAAATACTGAACGCTGTCGCCATGATAACGCTCACTATTCCAACAATCTGAATCCTGGAGGCGCAAGCTTTGGACGTCGGTGAACGACTGCAATCCATCCGTAGGCTCAAAGGCCTTTCCCAGCGTGAGCTCGCCAAACGGGCGGGGGTCACCAACAGCACGATTTCGATGATCGAAAAGAACAGCGTGAGCCCTTCGATCAGTTCGCTGCGCAAGGTGTTGGGCGGGATTCCCATGTCCATGGTCGAGTTCTTTTCCGAAGAAATCCTGCAGGAAAAACCGACTCAGATCGTCTACAAGGCCAACGAGCTGATCGATATTTCCGATGGCGCCGTGACCATGAAACTGGTCGGTCGGGCGCACCCGAGCCGGGCCATCGCATTCCTCAATGAAATCTATCCGCCAGGCGCCGACACCGGTGACGAGATGCTCACCCATGAGGGCGAGGAAACCGGCATCCTGGTCGAAGGAAAACTGGAACTGGTGGTCGGACTCGAAACTTTTGTCCTCGAAGCCGGCGATAGCTACTACTTTGAAAGTACCAAGCCACACCGTTTCCGTAATCCGTTCGATGTGCCGGCGCGACTAATCAGCGCAGCCACACCGGCGAATTTCTAAGAAAAGAGGCGTCCTGCCAGCATCGTAGAGGCGCCCAGGCTGTTTTTCCGTCGCGGCCTAAGACCCTTGCGACTTTGGGGTTGTTTCAGTGCGACGGGCTTACCGCTATACTTGCGCCCGCCTGCGAACCGTGGCCGTAGGCGTGACTAGCCACCATTGAGGGTGAACGCGTGAACCTAATTATGAAAATGCTGGCTGCACCAGCAACCGTATTGGCCCTTTGGGCTGTCAGTGTCAGCGCTCAAGCTGCGACCAACGACGATATCGCTAAACGCCTTGAGCCAGTCGGCCAGGTTTGTGTTCAGGGTAAAGAGTGCAAAGGGATGGAAGTGGCCACTGCCGCTGGCGGCGGTGGCGGTGCAAAAACCCCGGATGAAGTGATTGCAAAACATTGCAACGCTTGCCACGGTTCAGGCCTGTTGGGCGCGCCGAAAATCGGTGATGCCGCCGCTTGGGGCGAGCGCGCCAAGAAAGAAGGTGGTGTTGACGGCCTGCTCGCCAAGGCGATCTCCGGCATCAACTCGATGCCGCCAAAAGGCACCTGTGCCGATTGTGCAGACGCCGAACTCAAAGGCGCTATCCAGAAGATGTCCGGCTTGAAATAAGCCTGAGTCTTGCTGCTAAAAAGCCGCTTTCGAGCGGCTTTTTTGTGCCTGTGATTTGACCCTGATGGCTGTTCATTGCAGCAAAGACCCGGCAAGCTCGGTCCAACCCCAATTCATGGAACGTGAGGGAGGATCCGATGGTGCAGCTGTGTTCTATCGAGCAAGCGGTCGATGACGTACTGGCGCGGTTGCCGGTCCACATTCACATGGGTCTGCCCCTGGGCCTGGGCAAACCCAACCACTTCGTCAATGCGCTGTATCGACGAATCGCACAGTCGCCCGAGCGACGGCTGACGATCTACACCGCGTTGTGCCTGGGGCGCCCGCCCTTGGGCGATGGTTTGCAAAAGCGTTTTCTCGAACCCTTTATCGAACGGGTGTTCGGCGATTATCCGGAGCTGGAGTTTCTCGCCGACCTGCGCCGCGATGGTCTGCCGGGCAATATCCACATCCAGCAGTTTTTCATGCAGCCCGGTAGCCTGCTCAACAGTGCCACGGCGCAACAGGATTACGTCAGCAGCAATTACAGCCATGCGGCGCGGGACATCAATGCCGCCGGGTTGAATCTGGTGGCGCAACTTGTGGCCAGCCATGCCGAGCATCCCGACCGCTTGAGCCTGAGCTGCAACCCGGACATCACCCTCGACCTGCTGCCGATGATCGCCAAGCGCCGCGCCGCCGGAGAAACCATCCTGATGGTCGGCCAGGTGCACAACGATCTGCCTTACATGCCCGGCGATGCGGAACTCGGCATCGACACCTTTGACCTGCTGATCGATGAGAAGGACAACACCACGCTGTTTTCCACGCCGAACATGCCGGTGGGGTGTCAGGACCATTTCATCGGCCTGCACGCCAGTACCTTGGTGCGTGACGGCGGCACCTTGCAGATCGGCATCGGCTCCATGGGCGATGCGTTGACGGCGGCGCTGCTGGCGCGGCAAGCCGACAACGACGGATACAGGGCTTTGCTGGCAGACGTAAACCTCAGCCACTGGGCGCAACTGATCGAGCGCGAAGGCGGCATCGAACCCTTCGCCAAAGGCCTGTATGGCTGCAGCGAAATGTTCGTCAACGGCTTGCTGGTGCTAGCGGATGCCGGGATCGTGCGGCGCAAGGTTTATCCCGACGTGGCTACCCAGCAGCAGGCGAATGCCGGCACCCTCGACGAGACTGCGCAAACCGATGGCATCTCGGTGCACGGCGGATTCTTCCTCGGTCCGCGCAGCTACTACGAGCGCTTGCGCGAGTTGCCGCAAAGCAAGCGGCTTGCATTCAACATGACCCGCATCAGCTACATCAACGAGCTCTACGGCCAGGAAGAACTCAAGCGCTTGCAGCGCCTGGATGCGCGGTTCATCAACACCGCGTTCACCGTGACCTTGCTCGGTGCCGCGGTGGCGGATCAGCTCGAAGACGGACGTGTGCTCAGCGGTGTTGGCGGGCAATACAACTTCGTGGTGCAGGGCCATGCGCTACAAGGCGCGCGCTCGGTGTTGCTACTGCGCAGCTGGCGCGAGTCCGGCGGCGACGTCAGCTCGAACATCGTCTGGGAGTATGGTCACTGCACGATTCCCCGACACTTGCGGGACATCGTGGTCAGCGAATACGGCATCGCCGATCTTCGCGGCAAAACCGATGCGGCAGTGATCGAGGCCTTGCTCAATATCAGCGACTCGCGTTTTCAACCGGGATTGATCGAACAGGCGCAGAAAGTCGGCAAACTACCCAAGGGCTTCCGCCTCGATCCGCGCTTTACCGATAACAGTCCGCAGCGTTTGCAGGCGGTTCAGGCGCGGCATCCGCAGCTGTTTCCAGAGTATCCGCTGGGATGTGATTTCACCGAGGTCGAGTGCGATCTGTTGCGGGCGCTGAACTGGCTCAAGAGCAAGTTCAAGCTGAGCGAGGTGCTGGAGTTGGGCAAGGCAGCGCTGGATGCGCCGGAGCCTGCGTTGTTTCCGGAGCATCTGGAGCGCATGCAACTGGCCAGCCCGGAGGGGATGAAGGAAGATTTGTATCAGCGCCTGCTGCTCACAGGCCTCAAGGCCACTGCGCAATAACAGCCAGCACATAACGAATGTGGGAGCGGGCTTGCTCGCGAATACGTAGTGTCAGTCGACATATGCTTTGACTGATACACAGCATTCGCAAGCAAGCCCGCTCCCACACTGGTTTTGCGGTGTGGCGGCTTATTCGATAAAGGTCACGACACCATCGGCCAGCGACTTCACGCGGGCCAACGACTCTACGCGATAACCCTGCGAATCCAGTTCCGCACGGCCGCCCTGGAACGACTTCTCGATCACGATGCCCAGGCCCGCCACGGTGGCGCCGGCCTGCTTGATGATCGAAATCAGTGCCTGGGACGCCTTACCGTTGGCCAGGAAGTCATCGATGATCAGCACGCGGTCGCTGCTGGTCAGGTGGCGCGGGGAGATGGCCACGGTGCTTTCGGTCTGCTTGGTGAACGAGTACACGGTCGCCGACAGCAGGTTTTCGGTCAGGGTCAGGGACTGGTGCTTGCGGGCGAAAATCACCGGCACACCCAGGTTCAGGCCAGTCATGATCGCCGGGGCGATGCCCGAGGCTTCGATGGTGACGATCTTGGTGATGCCCGAATCCTTGAACAGCGTGGCGAATTCGTCGCCGATCAGCTTCATCAGGGCCGGGTCGATCTGGTGGTTCAGAAAAGCGTCGACTTTCAGGACCTGGTCGGAAAGCACGATGCCTTCTTCGCGAATTTTCTTGTGCAGTGCTTCCATGAAGCTTTCCTCTACTGGCGCCTTGTGCGCCGAAGGTCATATAAAAGTGGTCAATTCTAGCGCTTTAACATCGCGCGTATATCCGCCAATGCGTTGTTGCCGCGCACGGCTTTGACTTCGGTCGGTGTGTCGTCGTTGCCTTCCCAGGCCAGGTCGTCCGGCGGCAACTCATCGAGGAAGCGGCTCGGCGCGCAATCGATGATCTCGCCGTACTGCTTGCGCTTGGCGGCGAAGGTGAAGGCCAGGGTCTGGCGCGCGCGGGTGATGCCCACGTAGGCCAGGCGACGTTCTTCTTCGATGGTGTCGGCTTCGATGCTGGAACGGTGCGGGAGGATTTCCTCTTCCATGCCCATGATGAACACGTAGGGGAATTCCAGGCCCTTGGACGCATGCAAGGTCATCATCTGCACGCCTTCGGCGCCGTCTTCCTCTTCCTGCTGGCGCTCGAGCATGTCGCGCAGGACGAGTTTGCCGATGGCGTCCTCGACGGTCATCTCGCCTTCTTCGTCTTTCTCCAGGGTGTTCTTCAGCGCCTCGATCAGGAACCAGACGTTACCCATGCGGTAGTCGGCGGCCTTGTCGCTGGAGCTGTTGGTGCGCAGCCAGTTTTCGTAGTCGATGTCCATGACCATGCTGCGCAGGGCCGAGATCGGGTCTTCGCCGGCGCACTGCTCGCGCACTCGGTCCATGAAACGCTTGAAGCGCGACAGGCGATCGGTGAAACGGCTGTCCAGATGCTCGCCCAAACCCATCTCGTCGGTGGCGGCGTACATCGAGATCTTGCGCTCGGTCGCATAGTTGCCCAGCTTCTCCAGCGTGGTCGAGCCGATCTCGCGGCGCGGCACGTTGATCACCCGCAGGAACGCGTTGTCGTCGTCCGGGTTCACGATCAGGCGGAAGTAGGCCATCAGGTCTTTTACTTCCTGACGCCCGAAAAAGCTGTTGCCGCCGGACAGGCGATACGGCACCTGGTGATGCTGCAACTTCAGTTCGATCAGCTTGGCCTGGTAGTTGCCGCGATACAGGATCGCGAAATCGCTGTACGGGCGGTCGGTGCGCAGGTGCAGGCTGAGAATTTCCATGGCCACGCGCTCGGCTTCGGCATCCTCGTTGCGGCAACGAATGACGCGGATCTCGTCACCGTGGCCCATTTCACTCCACAGCTGCTTTTCGAATTCGTGGGGGTTGTTCGAAATCAGCACGTTGGCGCAGCGCAGGATGCGGCTGGTGGAGCGGTAGTTCTGCTCCAGCATCACCACTTTCAAGGAGGGGTAGTCGTCCTTGAGCAGCATCAGGTTTTCCGGGCGAGCGCCGCGCCAGGCGTAGATCGACTGGTCGTCGTCGCCCACCACGGTGAACTGGTTGCGCTTACCAATGAGCATTTTCACCAGCAGGTATTGGCTGGCGTTGGTGTCCTGGTATTCGTCGACCAGCAGGTAACGCACCTTGTTCTGCCACTTTTCCAGGATGTCGGCGTGCTCTTCGAACAGCTTCACCGGCAGCAGGATCAGGTCGTCGAAGTCCACCGCGTTGAACGCCTTGAGCGTGCGTTGATAGTGGGTGTAGACGATGGCGGCGGTCTGCTCCTTGGGGTTGCGCGCGCTTTCCAGGGCCTGGGCCGGCAGGATCAGGTCGTTTTTCCAGGCGCCGATCATGTTCTTGATCTCGTCGACGCCGTCGTCGCCCGAGTATTCCTTCTGCATGATGTCGGTCATCAAGGCCTTGACGTCGGTCTCGTCGAAGATCGAGAAGCCCGGCTTGTAACCCAGCCGCACGTGCTCTTTGCGGATGATGTTCAGGCCCAGGTTGTGGAACGTGCAGACCGTCAGCCCGCGACCTTCACCGGCACGCAGCAGGGTGCCGACCCGTTCCTTCATTTCGCGGGCGGCCTTGTTGGTAAAGGTCATGGCGACAATGTACTGGGCGCGAATGCCGCAGTTCTGGATCAGGTGCGCGATTTTGCGCGTGATCACGCTGGTCTTGCCGGAGCCTGCACCGGCGAGCACCAAAAGAGGGCCGCCGACGTAGCTCACGGCTTCTTGCTGCCGGGGATTGAGTCGGGACATAGGTAAATTCAGGAGTCAGTCACAAAATGGGCCGGCATTTTAACAGGCTCAGCGAATTGTGCTGCTCTGTCCGACTTGTGACGTACCACGCTATCTGTAATCGCCGGTTTTGTTACTTTCACGCAGGATGCGCAACGAAATTGCGGCTAATGTTCGTAATTCCGGATACAAAGGGCTCGTTTTGCCAACTGATGTCATTGTCATTGGTCATCGGAACGGCATAATGCCCGTCGCCTACATTTTTGCAGAGTCTAGGGAGCTAGCTTGTCTACGCCTGTCGAACCCTTGCGTTTGCTGCTACTGGCTGAAGAGCCAGCGTGGGCAGCGTTGTTGCGCGAGTGTCTGGTTCCTATGGGGAGCTCGGCCGTTCTCATCAGCGCGCCGAGTTGGGAGTCGGTCAGCAGCCTGTTCGATGACAACCGCAGCGCGGTGTTATTGACCATCCCGCAACTTCAACCGGCGCCGGGCCGTTGCAGCCTGCCGACGGTGTTGCTGCTCGACCATGAGCCGCTGACCCCGCCCGACGGTGTGAGTGACTGGCTGGTGCGCGATCTGCTCGATTCCGGCATGTTGCGCCGTTGCCTGCGCCACGTGCGCGAGCGGGGCGTCCTGGAAAACACCCTGCAACGCCTGGCCGAGCAAGATCCGCTGACCGGCATCGCCAACCGCCAGGGCTTCCAGACCCTGCTGACGGCGCGTCTGGCGGAAAACGGCGGTCGTGGCCTGGCCCTCGGTCATCTCGACCTCGACAATTTCCGTTACGCCAACGATGCCCTCGGCCATCAGGCCGGTGACCGCCTGATCTTGCAAGTGGTGGCGCGGCTCAAGAGCCAGCTTGAGGCCGGCGATCAACTGGCGCGCCTGGGCAGTGATGAATTCGCTCTGCTGATCGACACCCGTCGCGCTCCCCAGCGTGCAGAGTGGATGGCCGAGCGCATCAGCGAAGCGCTGGCCGAGCCTTATTGGGTCGATGGCGAAAGCCTGCTGATCGGTTCCAGCCTGGGCATCGCCTACGCCCGGGCCCAGACTGGTGCGGATCCGCTGATGTGGCATGCACACATCGCCATGCAGCAGGCCAAAAGCACCCAGGGTTGTACCTTTCACATTTTCAACGAACGCATCAATCGCAATGCCCGCAGCATCGCCGACCTCGAAACCGAGCTGCGTCGGGCACTGCGTCGCGATGAGCTGGAATTGCACTACCAGCCACGCCTGAACCTCGAAGACGGGCAGATCGTCGGTCTCGAAGCTTTGGTGCGCTGGCGGCATGCCGAGCGCGGCTTGCTGTCACCGAGCGAATTCGTGCCGCTGGCTGAGCAAAGCGGCCTGATTGTTCCGCTGGGTTACTGGGTGATTTCCCGGGCCTTGCGCGACATGCAGGCATTGCTTCAACTCGGATTGCCGCCGTTGCACATGGCGATCAACCTGTCGTTCCGACAGTTCCAGGACAGCCAGTTGCTGTCGACCCTGAGTCGCCTGATTGCCGAGCGCGGTGTCGAGGCGCAGTGGCTGGAGTTCGAGCTGACCGAAACCGCCGTGATGCGCCGCAGCGATCTGGTCAAGCAGACCATGGACGCCCTCGGGCGCCTCGGAGTGCGCTTCTCCCTCGACGACTTCGGCACCGGGTTCTCGTCGTTCGTACACCTCAACAGCCTGCCGATCACCTTGCTGAAGATCGACAAGAGCTTTGTCGGCGGCATGGAACAGCGTGAGGAAAACCGCAAACTGGTCCACGCGATGATCAACCTGGCGCACAACCTCAACCTTGAGGTAGTCGCAGAAGGCGTGGAAACGCCGGAGCAACTGGATCTGCTGCGTGGGTTTGAATGCGATCAGGTGCAGGGATATTTGATCAGCATGCCATTGCCGCTGGCCGAGTTGGTGGAGTATCTGACGTTTGGCTCCAGTCAGCAGCCGGTGCTGGAAGTCGTGAACTGACCGGTTCTGGAAACCACCACGAGCCCATGTGGGAGCGAGCAGGCTCGCTCCCACAGGGACTTCAGTCTGGCTGAGCCATCTGGAAACCATTCTCTGCCGAAGGCTCCCGCCGAAGCATCCGCTTCATCTTCCACTCAAATCCCAGCGTCAGGCTCACCGCCGCACACGCCAGCCCCAGCGCCAGCCCCCACCAGACACCCGTTGGCCCCCAGTCCAGATGGAACGCCATCCACCACGCTGCCGGTGCGCCAATCAGCCAATAGCAACCCAGGCCGACGAGGAAAGTGGTCTTGGCATCCTTGAGTCCGCGAATGCAGCCCATGGCAATGGTTTGCACGCCGTCGAACAGCTCGAACCACGCCGCCACCGCCAGCAGGCTCACGGCAAGGTTGATGACATCGCGAAACGCCGGGTCGTTGTGGTCGAGAAACAGGCCGACCAACTGGTTTGGCAATAGCCAGAAAACCATGGCGAAACACAGCATCGCCGCTGCCCCGAACGCAATACCGACCCGCCCGGCCTGCCGCGCATCCAGCAGTTGCCCGGCGCCGTAGTGTTGGCCGATGCGCATGGTGATCGCGTAGGAAATACCCGCCGGGACCATGAACGCCACCGAGACGATTTGCAGGGCGATCTGGTGTGCGCCCAGTTGCGTACTGCCCATGGTGCCCATGCACAGCGCGGCGAAGGCAAACAGCCCGACTTCCACCGCGTAGGTACCGCCAATCGGCAGGCCCAGGCGCCACAGCTCCTTCAGGTACTGGCGGTTCAGCCGCGACAGGCCCTGGCGCAGCGGATAGGCCTCATAAGCCGGATGCCGACGAATGTGCCACGCCAGCGCAAGTGCCATCAGGTTGGCGACAATCGCCGTGACCAGCCCGATGCCCGTCAGCCCCAGTTTCGGCAGGCCGAACATCCCGGTAATCAGCGCATAGTTGAGCAAGAAGTTGGCGACCGTACCGCCGAGGCTGATGACCATCACCGGCGTCGCACGGCCAATGGCGCTGGTGAACCCGCGCAGGGCCATGAAGCTCAGGTAGCCGGGTAGGGCGAACGGCAGGAAGATCAAGAACTGCCCGGCTGCATTGACGTTGCTTTCGGTCTGGCCGAACAGCAGCAGCACCGGTTTGAGGTTCCACAGCAGCAAACCGGCGACCAGCGCCATCAGCCATGCCAGCCACAACCCGGCCTGGGTCAGCCGGGTAGCCCCGACAATATCGCCGGCCCCCTGACGGATCGCCACCAGCGTACCTACCGCCGCGATCACACCGATGCAGAAAATCGACACGAACGAATAGGTCGCCGCACCGAGCCCGCCACCGGCCAGTGCCTCGGGACTCAGGCGCGCCATCATCAGAGTGTCGGTGAGGACCATCAGCATGTGCGCCAACTGCGAGGCAATCAGCGGCCCCGCCAGCCGCAGGATGGCCCAGAGTTCAGTACGTGCTGGATGCTGCATGATCATCACGCTCGATTATCAAAGAGAACAGGAAAGCGTCGATTCTCGGCGCTTCACGGGGTTTGCACAAAGGGATAAAAAGGATGGGTAGTATGAGTCAGACTCATGTTGGGGGTTTCTGCTACGGTAGCCGGATTGCGCTATAGGAGCTTTCCTCATGTCTCGTCGTCTTCCTCCCTTATATGCCTTGCGCGCATTTGAAGCGGCGGCGCGGCATAGCTCGTTTACCCGCGCCGCCGAGGAGCTGTCGATCACTCAGAGTGCCGTCAGCCGACACATTCGCACGCTCGAAGAGCATTTTGCCTGTCGGTTGTTTCACCGCAGCGGGCGCAATCTGCAACTGACCGAGTCGGCTCGGTTGATCCTGCCGGGTATTCGTGACGGGTTCACCGCCCTGGAGCGCGCCTGCAATACCTTGCGCGCCGAAGACGACATCCTGCGCATGAAGGCCCCGTCGACGTTGACCATGCGCTGGCTGCTGGCGCGGCTCAGCCGTTTTCGCCACCTGCAACCGGGTAATGAAGTACAACTGACCAGCGCCTGGATGGACATCGACTCGGTGGACTTCAATCAGGAGCCGTTCGATTGCGCCGTGATTCTCAGCAACGGGCATTTCCCTCTGGACTGGGAAGCGACGTTGTTATTCCCGGAGGAGCTGATTCCCGTGGGCGCGCCGAATCTTTTGAACGACCAGCCGTGGGACGTCGCGCGCCTGGCCAGCACCGAGCTGCTGCACCCAACGCCCGATCGTCGTGACTGGCGCAGTTGGCTGGAACGCATGGGCCTGACCGATCAGGTTTCGCTCAAGGGCGGCCAGGTGTTCGACACCTTGGAGCTGGGCATGATCGCCGCCGCCCGAGGCTACGGCGTGTCCATGGGCGATTTGTTGATGGTGGCGGAGGATGTTGCGCAGGGCCGTCTGAGTTTGCCGTGGCCGACGGCAGTCGCCAGCGGCGAGAATTATTACCTGGTCTGGCCGAAAACCCGCCCCGGAGGTGAACGTTTGCGCCGCCTCAGCGATTTTCTTTTGGGTGAGGTTCGGGCGATGGATTTGCCGGCGGTTGAGCACTTGAGCTGAATCATCGCGGGCAAGTCGGATCGCCTCAATTTCGGATCAGTCCCCAAGCTAATCGCACTTGGCATTGCTGGATAATTCCTTGCTTGCCTGTTTCAACTGGTTGCCCAGTTCAGCCGCGTTGGTGCTGTTGTAAACCCGGCCACCGGTGTTTTCAGCGATGCAACGTGACGGGCCGCCAACACCGATTTTCACCACGTTGACCCGCAGGCGCGGTTGTTCCTTGGCGATTCGACGGGATACCGCGCAAACGTCCTGCCCGCAACCGTCTTCTCCGTCGACAAACATCACGATAACCGCATCGTTATTGCGCCCGTCGACGGTACTCGCCGCGTGGGCCAGGCTGTCGGCCAGCGGTGTGCCATCGTCGGGAACCAGACCTCGAATCCCGTTGATCAGCCGCGGGCGGTCGCCGAACTTGAACACACCCCGGTCCGGTGTTCTTTCGCAGCCGGCGAAGGTGATCAGGCGTGTGTCGATCTTCGGGTCCAGCCCGTTGATCATGCTGGCCAGCGAGTCCTTGGCGACGTCCATGCGGCTGGGTCTGGCGGTGAGCCGCATGGTGCGGTTCGGGTCCAGGAGCTTGTTGAGGTCATTACCGAAGAACCAGTCCTCGTCGGCTTTCACTGACTTGATGTTCAAATCCATCGAACCCGAGGTGTCGAGCACCACCACGAATTGCGGGACCTCTGCGTTCGGCGCTGTTTTGCGGCATGCGAAGTTGTCCAGCGTCGGGGCTGGTGGCGGGGCAGCCACTACCGGTTTGGGTGGTGGAACCGGTTTGGGTGGCGGGGTCGGCTTGGGTGCTGGTTTTGGTGGCGGGACCGGCTTGGGTTCCGGTGCCGGTTCTGGCGCGGGTTCTGGTACCGGAGCAGGTTTCGGTTCCGGTTCCACGACAGGCTCGGGGGCAGGCTCAACCGGTTTCTCAACCGGCGTCACCACTGGCGCCACTGGCGCGACAGGCGGAACTACAACAACCGGCTCACGGTGCAGGAACCACCAGAGCCAGAGCGCCAGAAGCAGCAGCAACAACGCGAGCAAGGCCGCCGCGATCCACCAGCCTCGACGCGATGGCGGCACGACCGGAACGAGAGGTACCACCGGCGGCACGATCGGTTTGGGCGGGCGCTGGTTCCAGCGCACCACCAAAGGCTCACCGTTGAGGCTGTAGAGTTTGTCCAGCTCAGGCGTGCCGAGCAGGCTGCGCAGGTCATCCGCTACCGTCGGTTGACCGCGTTTTTGCAGTTCGTCCGCCAGCTGTCCAAGGGACGTCTGTCGCACTTCATAGGTTTCCAGCAAACGTCGTTGCGCGTCCTCGTTGAGGTCGCCATAGGGCGTGGGTTGGCCGCCCAGTTCGGTCCACCATTCCAGCACGTCGCCGCTGCCCATCCGCGGGATAGCAAACAGACTGGCGACGGTCGGCGGAAAGTGTTTCTGGATGAGGGCGACTTTGGCTTGCAGCGCACTCATCCCCTCCGATGTGGCTTGCGCATCCCTGATGACCCGCTGCATGACGACGATTCCTGAAAAAGTGCAGGCATCCATCGGGATGCCCTGCGGGGTGAAAAGTTACTCTTCGTAGCCGAGGCTGAATTGCAGCTGATTAACCTTCTTCTGCAACGTTTTCAGCTCTTGCTGCTTGGCCGCCAGCGTCGCTGGCGTTGATTTGGTCGTTGGTGCCGCTTGCGAAGCCTTGAGCTGCCGCTCGAGGTCGGCAATCTGCTTCTGCACTT
Source organism: Pseudomonas sp. P4_B4 (assembly GCF_056402255.1). Lineage (NCBI taxonomy): Bacteria > Pseudomonadati > Pseudomonadota > Gammaproteobacteria > Pseudomonadales > Pseudomonadaceae > Pseudomonas > Pseudomonas sp. P4_B4. The sequence continues at coordinate 200,196 of NZ_JBFUHS010000001.1, read as the reverse complement.
GGGCTTCATTGCCATGCCGGGCCTTGAGCGAGTTCAGCAGTTGCGTCAGCGACTGATTCAGCGCCGCCTGGGATTTCTGCTGGCTGGCCAGATCGGTCTTGGTGCTGAGTTGCTGGGCCTGAATGTTCTCGTACACCTGACGGAACATTGCGTTTTGCTGCCGGGACTCGCTCAGGGCCAGTTCCTTCTGCTTGACCTGATCGCTGTAACCACCGGAGTAGTCGCAATTCATCTTGGTCAGCATGCTGCTGTCGCGATTGGTCGGATCGCATTCGCCGGGCTGAGTCGCGCAACCGCTCAGGGCCAGGACGGCAGTGAAGACCATCAGTTGTCGTAGCGTCATGTGTCAGCCCAGTGTGATTGCGGAGCGTTGGCTGTACAGAGCGTCGACTTCCTTCTGCAGGCTGACGACTTTCTGATTCATTCTCTGAATGTTCATGTCCACCTGCCTGATCTCGGCGCTGGTGCCTTGTGAGCGCTCGGCGTCTGCCACTTTGCTGTACTCGGTGACTTTGGTACGCATGTTGGCCAGGTCCTTACGCAGGCGCGCGATGTCCGAATCGATCCCGGCGATTTGCGCCTGAGCTCTGCTCTTGTCGACTTTCTTGTTGGCGATGTCCTTTTTGATCTGGGCGATTTGTGCCTGATCATCATTGATCACTTGCTGAGCGGTCGCGGTACGGGCGATCACGTTCTGCGTGTCTTGTTCGACGTCGCTGTTCATCTTCGCCAAACGGGTGGTGGTGTCGGCGTATTCGGCGCGACGTTGATCCAGGTAATAGTTAGCGCCCATGGCCACGCCACATGCGGTAATACCGGCGGCGATGACGCACACGGTTTTGTTGTTGCTGTTGGACAGCGCGCAAGCGAGGATGCCGACACCGGCGCCGACGGCGCAGGCCTGGTATCCGGACTTGCTGAAGAACTCTGCGTCATTGCCCTGGGTCAGGCGCGGGTCGGCACCGTCGCCTTCGCCTTCGCCGAGCATAGAGCTGCCGGTGTTGGCGCAACCGGTCATTAGCAGGCTGCCGGCAACTACGAAAGCGATCTGTAGCTTGAAGCGAGTCCAAAGGCTGCGCGACATGGTGAAACTCCTAGGTAACGGCGTTGACGCGTTGTTATTGAGTGACGGTTTTGCAGCTGGTCAGCCAGGCTTCAGTGTCGATTTTCTGCTTTTGCAGGAACGCCTTCTGATTGGCCCAGTGGGTGCGCAAGTAAGGTTTGAGGTCTTGCAGCTGTTTATTACGGGTGATGATTTCTTCCATTACCGGGACTTGCGTTTCAAGCAGTGGCTGGCCGTACAAGGTAGCCGACTCCACCAGGCTGCTGGCGTAGTAACGGCTGAGTTTGTGCAGGCGATCCTTTTGCTCCTCGAGCTTGCCTTTACGCATGTCGCAACTGGCGTCTTTGTCTGCGCTTTCGCAGTTGAGCTTGTAGTTCTTTTGCAGGAAGTCCACGTATTGGCCGTCGTCGAGCATCTTGGTGCACAGGAACGCACCCAGGTTGAGGCTGGCGCGGATCGCCTGGTCGCGGGTTTCTTCCTGCTGCTGGTTGCTGGCACGCAGCTGGTTTTCCAGGGCCTGGAGTTTTTCCTTGAGCGCTTTGTCTTCGACGCCCGAGGCGAGGCTGTTCAGGGATTGTACGGTGCCTTTGTCGGCGGATTCGGCTTCCTTGCTGCCGGTGCCGAGTTTCTTCCAGCTGCTTTCGATGCTGGCGACCCGTTCGCGAGAGGTGAGGGTCGGTGAGACCATGACCAAGCGCAGGCCGGTGGTCTTGTTTTTCACCTGGCCTTCGGCGTTGTAATACGGCTCTTCCTGGCGCAGTGCCGTACGCAGGTCGGCCTGCGCGGTCAGGTAGTTGCCGCCACGGACGACGTAGCCGCCGGCCTGACCGTGCTGGCGGTCGAGTTTGTTCAGGCGAAACGGCTCGAACATCATTTCGTCGACGTTACCGAGCATGTCATGCAGGCCCAGCGGGTTGGGCTTTTGCAGTCCGGTCAATTGCACTTTGCCGTTGGACGATTGCGCCCCGGCGAACCACTCGTAGGCGTTGATGCCTTCTGGCATCGGGTAGTGCGTGTCGCGGAATTCAGCGGCACCGACTTCCAGCCCGCCGCGCGCGGCGAACTCCCATTCGACTTCGGTTGGCAGGCGCAGAAAGCCTTGCGCGCCGTCTTCCTTGGGCAGCTTGCCGGCGGCGTTTTTGCGCAGCCACAGGTTGTACTTGTCGGCGGCTTCGATGGCTTGCACCCAGCTGATCGCCGTTTGCGGCAAGCGCATCTTGGTGGCGGCGGTGGGGCAGGTTGCTTCGGTCAGCGCGGCGTATTGCAGTTGACTCATCTCGTACTTGGCCATCAGGTAGTAGCGGGATTTGTCGTTCTTGGCCCCGGTAAAACTGCCGGCGATAAAGGTCGGACGGGTCTGTTCGACATAGCCGTATTCCGCGCCGTCCTGACCGATGTTGATTGGGTAGTCATCCAGGGGACCTGCGACCGGAATGAACACCTTGCGAAACACCATAGAGCCTTCGCAGGGCATCGGCAGCACGACGTCGCTAGCCTCGGGCATCGGGTTGTAATACTTCTCTTCCCAGCCCGCCGCCGAGGCGTCGAGCAAGTAGCCGAGGCTCAGGGGTAACAGCAAGCCAAAACGTTTATAGCTCACGCAGACTCTCCGCAGGTTGGATGTTGATGGCTCGCAGGGCACCAATCATGGCCACCAATGCAGCGACCAAAAAGGTCAGGAGCAGGGCGGCCAGGCCATGCCAAACAGTGATGTGGCAAACAAAGGTACCGGTGGCCCGACTGCTGCCGAGCAAGTAGTCGAACAAATGACTGCCAACGGCATAAAACCCCAGCCCGCCAACGTAGCCGGCCAGGCTCAGCGCAAGCGCTTGCAGAATCACGAAACCACCGACGGCCCTGCGTTTGAAACCCAGCAGACGCAGGACCGCCAGGCTTTTGCGTTTACGGTCGATGTTGGCCAGGAACGCGCCAACCATCGATGCCACGCAGCCGATCAGCGCCGCCGCGGCGATCACACCGAAGATCAGCCCCAGCACATGGTTGATGGCTTTGACGTTGTCGATGTCGGCCAGTCGGCTCGAGGTTTCGATGTGTTGTTCGTTGAGCCAGCGTTCCAGCGGCGCGACCTGATCAATGTCGCGCGCATACACGCGGGCGCGGGCATACAGCGGTTGCAGATTACCCTGAGGCTTGCCGGTGTCAACGCCGAACCCACTGACCTGATAACCGTCGCGAAAGCGCTCCAGATCCAGCAGCAGCGGCGGGGCGACAAACCCGGCAGCGCGACCGAAGCGGGCACCGTCGAGCACGGCCAGTACCGTCAGCGTCATCTCGCCGCGTTCATTGACACCTTCCAGGCGGCGCAAGGCCCGCAGCTGCACGCTGTCGCCGGCCTTGGCCTGCAAGCGTTGCGCTGCGCTCGCGCTGAGGATCACTTGATTGCCGACGGGGTTGAGTGGCGCCAGGTTCAGTTGTGGGTCGCCGGGCTCAGTGGCGATGATTTCCGCGCCTTCGACAAACCGTTGCATGCCGATCAGCAGGTCAGCCTGGGTATTGAGCGAGCGGGTCTGGCCGAGGGCAAAACCGGTCTCGGGGCGCAGGCGTAAACGCTCGATCCAGGCCGTGTCGTAGTTGCCGTTGCTGAGCATCTTCACTTCAAGGTTGCGCGGGTCGCGCAGCAGTTCGTCCTGCAGCTGGCTGACCACCCCGTGTTTGAGCCCGAACAGCAACAACAACGGCGCGATCACCGCCACCAGGGAGGCGGCGATACACAGCGAGACCTTGCGGTCGTGCCAGAGGTCTTGCAGTGCCAGTGAGCCCAGCAGGCGCAAGCGATCAGTCCATCGGTTCAAACAGAGTCTCTCCCTGATGGCTGATAGCGCCGAGTCGCGGCAAGCCGAAATCCTTCAGCAGGGCCCAGTCATGGGATACAACGAGTGCACTCAGGCCCATGCTCGACACCAGGCTCAGGAGCAACTCGAACAAACGCCGGGCACTGTGAGGGTCGAGCGCGGCGGTCGGCTCGTCGGCCAACAGCAGCAGCGGTTCATGGGCAATTGCCCGAACGCAGGCAACGCGCTGGCGTTCGCCAATCGACAAGGCCTGAGGTTGTTTATCCAGCAACCCTTGCAGGCGCAACACGTCAACGGCGTGGTCGATGTGATCGCTCTTCGCCGGCATACCGAGCAAACGGCGCGGCAGGCTGATGTTGTCTCGCACGCTCAGGAACGGCAGCAAGCCGCCGCTCTGCAAAATGAATCCCAAATGCCGTGAACGCACCGCTGCAAGAGCAGGCTGGTCGTCAGTGGCCAGCAGTTGGGCGATATCCTGAGCGTACGTCGGGCCCAGCCGGAAGCGCTCGAGTTCCACCGGCGCGAGCAACAGGCCGATGGCTTCGAGCAACGTGCTTTTGCCGCTGCCGCTCTCACCGGTGATGGCGAGGATTTCTCCGGCGCCGATCCGCAAGTGCGGCAGTCGCACGTGATGAGCCTGTGCGCCTTGACCACGGCGCACCAGCAGGTTCTTGATATCGAGCATGGGTGTCTCGTTAAGGCATCATTTCCAGTGGCACGGGGTAGACGTTGTCCCGCGCATCGCTGTCTTTGGCTAAAGCTACCCAGCGGTCGACATCGGCGTTGTAACGCTGGTAATGCCGCAGTTTGGTGTTCAGTGTGCGGATGAATTTTTCTTGTGCCAGACCATCCCAGCTCTTCCAGGTCTCTTCATCCAGGTTCAGCACTTCACTCTGATAGGGCAGGTCTTCGAGGTATTCACCGAGGACGCCCATGTCCGCCAGTTTGGCGTTGCTGTTCTGTTTGAGCTGATTGGGATCGGCGCCCATGGTCGCCGCCACCGAGCGCAGGCGATCGAACATTTCCGTCGGCGAAATCAGGCCTTCGTTGGCGGCATCGAGAATCTGCTTCATCACGTCGCTCAAGTCGCTGAGCTGTGACTTGGTCAGCAGCACCCGCACGTCGGTGGTCGGGATGTTCTGCTTGATCAGGTCGCGGTCGGTGATCCATGCCTTGAACACTGGCGGGGCTTTGCTGTTGGTCTTCTCGCCGAGATAGGCGAGTTGCATGGCGTGACCGATCAGCGCCGCGTCTTCGAGCATTTTTTTCTCGGCCGGGTCCTGCTTGGCGTTCGCCGCGCTGCCGATTGCGTCTTCGCCCATGTAGGCGGCTTTGACTTGTGTAGTGATCGCCGCGGCCAGTGCGTCGACCTTGCGCCCGAATTCCTGCACATCGCCAGCGTTCACCGGGTAGTACAGCGAGGTGTTGGTGCCCGGGTAGGTCGACAGGTTCTGGTACTGCGCCTCGGCCTTGGCGTGGTCCTTGGCCCCGGCCGGGGTTTTCAGGTGCAGGGTGTAAATCGCCACGCCTGGGTTGGCGGCTTCGATACGCACCTGTGCGGCGCTCAAACCGGTCTTCGACAGCTTGTCGTCGCCTTCGATGGCGCCTGCATCGGTGATCAGCACCACGTAGCGTGCGCCGAACTGGCTCCAATCGACCTTGTCGATGCTCTCCATGACGCCGGCAAACGAGTCTTCATCGAAGGTGCTGCTCGACACGGTGGCTTGTTTGAGGTCGGCGATCTTGGCGAAAAAGTCGGCGCTGTCTTTCACCTGTGTCGGGTCGGCGTACATCTTGGTGGTGTATTCCAGCCCCGGCACCGCCTGGGTGTTGGAGCGGAAAGCCACCAGGCCGAATTTGACCTGTTTGCCGAGATTCTGCGCTTCGATCTTCTGGTAAACCTTGCGGATCGCCTCGCGGGTGCGGTCGATGTAGGGGTCCATAGAGATCGTCGAGTCGATGACAAATACTACGGCCGCACTGAATTCCTTCAGCTGGTTGGCCTTTTTCTCTTCGGCTTCCTTGCTGCCGGCAGCGCTGTTTGCAGCACCGCCCTTGGCGTTCTTGTCATCCGGCTTGCTGACGGAGGCGACGTTGAGCAGGCGCGTGCGGAAACCGCTTTCGGTCATGACTTCTTCGCCACTGAGCACCGGCAGCAGGTAAAACTGCTTTTGCAGGTCGACGAAGTATTCCGGTTCTTCAGCCAGTACGCCCGGTGCTTGCTGGCCCTTTTTCAGCGTGGCCCGCAGCGGCGCGACTTTGCTGACCGGGTCCGGTGCATCAAGAATGCCTTCGACGGTGGCGCGGTCCTTGAAGAACAGCAGGCGGTCGCGGTTGGCCGGGTTGGTGAAGGCCAGCGTCAGCTGCATCTTCCAGTCGGTGGTGCAGCTGGCAGGCAGCCAGCCAATGGTTTTTCCGTAGCTGTCGGGGCCGACTTTCAGCCACTCGGCGTTGTTTGCTTGCGCGCGCTCGTACACATAAAAGCGGCTGAAGACCGGTTGTGCGTCGCCTGACGCACCGCCCGCCGCCGGGCTGATTTTGCAGCCCGGCGTGGTCAGCACGCGTTGGAACAGGGTCTTTTTACCGGCCTGGATCAGCGGTTTGTCATCGGCCTGGGACAGCGGGCTGATGCACAGCGCCAGTAATGCGGCACCGCTCAGCAGGAATCGACTCATGGGCGAACGCATCACTTCTGCAACTCCTCGAAGCGCTGCTTGGCTTCGGCGTTGTTCGGGTCCTGGGTGAGGATGGTTTCATACCAGTAGGCGGCGGTGGCGTTGTCCGCGGCCGGGAAGCACTCGCTGGCCTTCAGGTATTTAGGGTCGTATTCGCGGGCATAGGCGTTGGCGATCAGAGCGTCACCGGCCTGGGCACGGTTGGCGTACAGGCGCTGGGCGACGCCGCAGTGTTTGCCGGCCTTGGCCTGGTTGATGATCTCCAGCAACTTGGCACTGTCGGGCGCAGCCTTGATGCAAGTCTGGACGAAGGTCAACTCGGGCAGGCTGTTCATGCTGTCGAGGGTGCAGGCTTGAGCGTCGGCGCCGGCGGGTGCGGCGGCAGTGGCTGCAACCGCAGGGGCCGGGGGACGTTTGTAGAACCAGAATCCTGCGCCCGCCGCCAGCAGCAACACCACAATCAACAGACCGATCAGGCCTTTGTTGCTTTTCTTCACCGGTGCGGGAGGCCGCGTATAGGCGGGCTCGGTGAGTACCGACTCCAACTCCACTTCTGGCTCGGCGGTAGACAGGGTCAGTTCAGGCAGCTCCGGGATCTCCGGTGCAGGTACGCTCGGCGCCGTCAGTTCGGCACCGCCGTAAGTCGAGCGTGTCTGGCCGCCGGCCGTGGACGGCAGCAAGCCGACGCCTGGCCGAACCACGCCTTTGTCGGCGTGGCCTTGGCTCTGTTCGCGCAGTTCGATCTGGAATTGCGAGTTGGCGCCGCCTTCCAGCAGCGGGTCGACCACGCCCGGGCCGACCTGCGTTTCCAAAGCTTCGCCGTTGGCCGTGTGGTTGAAACGCGAGACCTTGAACCAGAATGGATTGTTGCTCCACGCCTTGTGGTCCTGAAGGTAAAAACCGTCCTGGTTGCGCTGAATGGAAAACTCCAGCTGTTCCTCGCCACCCTGCCATTTCTTCACAGTGAGGCGGGCCTGGCCAGGCACATTGGGCTCTAACGCGAGCAGGTCGACACGAATTGGCATTGCTTATCTCGCTGCGAAGGCTGTGAGCACTTGGCCCAGCCGTTCGTTCTGTTCAGGGGTGATTTCACGTCCGGCCCCATGGCCGGCATTGTCCTGCGTGATGTAGGCCAGGCCCGAAAGCCAGTCGCCGAGATACAGCTGTGCCTGATTGGCCGGTTGCGCCGGCAGCACGGGCACTTGTCCCGGGCCAATGTCGGCGTAGAACGAAAATAAAGGCGCCTTGGCTCCGGCGCGGCTGTTCGGGCGCTCGTTCACCGGCTTCTGGAGGTAGCCGAACCAGGACACGAAATCGCGCAGCACACGTTGCACTTCCAATACCTGGCGTTCGACCAGTTGATCGCGCCGCGCGCCACTTTGTGCACGCTTGAGGACGGCGCGGCTCAGTTGCCCCGGCAAGTCCTGGCGATAGCCGGCGGTGATCAGTTCATCGACCACCGCTTCCAGCAAGGCCTTTTCCAGCCCCAGCAGGTTGAGCAGGCTTTGCCGGGTGGTCAGTTCACGCAGGTGCGCGATCCAAGCCTTGAAGGCCGCTTTGGCAAAACGGTGCTCGTTGCTTTGCAGTTCGGGCGCCGGGGCGCCGGTTTTGCTGCTGACTGGCGCGTCGTGGCTCAGGTCATCACTGAAATCGAAATCGAAACCGGCGTCGTTTCCGTAGAGACTCTGGCTCGGTGTCGGGGCGATCGGTTCGTCGTTCACGGCCGGCTCGTCATCGGTTTCGTACACGCCGCTGAGGTACAGGTCGCGCACCTCTTCGCTCGGCATGTCGAGTTGATCGATCAATTCGCCAAGTACCGCCGGGCGACGGCCCAGGCCCGTCAGAATCATTTGCGCCTTGGCTTTCTTGGCGGCTGCGGCGCCGTCGTCATCAGCGTGGTACCAGGTGTTCAGACCGTGAGTGGTCAGGCCTTCGAGGCATTCGCTCAATTGCTCGCGGATACGCTGCAATTTGAATTCGATATTGGCCACACCTTTGAAGCTGCCGCTGAAGTGGCTGATGCCACCGTCATCGTTGCGCAGCATTTCTGCCCAGGCGTTGGCCGGGCTCTTGATGTGTTTGCACACCAGAGCGTTGCTTGCGAAGCTGGTGCCCAACGCGCTGACACGTTCCTGATAGATGTCATTGAGGCCGGTTTCCGCACCGGTCGCGTCTTGCCCGATGAACGCCGCGTCCATACGCGGTTTGCGCACCAGGTAGGTGTTCTGGAACGGTGTGCCGGCCCAGTCGTTCATCCAGCTCAAGCTGCCGAAGCGCTCCAGCATGGTCAGCTTGACCATGCCGTTCCAGCTCTCGTCGTACTGATCAGGCGTCAGGCTCAGGGAGTTGGTGATGCGCAGGTCGAGCATGGTCAGCGCCCAGATCAGACCGGTGTCGCGTTTGCTGCGAGCAGCCGAGTCGGCGCCCTGGGTCTTTTCGATCCAGCGGGTCAGCACCGGGCCCACGTCGTTGACGTCGCTCTGCTTGGTCGAGCCTGTGCAGACCACCAGCGCGTTCATTTCCTGGTTGTCGGTGTAGCGTTCGAACAGGTAGGCGACCTTGCCGCGCAGGATCAGCTGGGAAACGGAGTTGTCCTTGGTGGTGGATTGCGGGTCGTTGGAATCGGCGATCTCGTGCAGCTTCTGGCGCCCGCGATAACCGGGGAAATCCAGCAGGTCGACCTGATTGACGATGTCATCTACCGGCGCTTCGATCAGGCGGAAGGTCATTTCGGCGGTCAGTGCCGCCAGTTGCGCGACCGGAATCGCCTGACTGTTTTGCAGGCGATCGCCAACCAGCGGTCGAACATCGATCGGCAAGTCCAGCGGGCTGCCGAAGCGTTCGAGGATGTCGACGTTCATGATGCTGTCGCGCTGGCTGTAGGTGTCGTTTTCGAAACTCACCAAGGCCTTCAACGGTGCGAACACGGTCTCGGGCAGACCCAGCCTGTGCAGCGCGCCGGCCAGTTGCTGGTACACGCGCGTCAACTCGCTTTGCTCACCCCAGAGGATCGAAAACAGCTCGGCCCGTTCCTGGAAATTCAGGCGTGGCGCCAATTGCAACGCTTTTGGCCAGTACAGGTGCTCAAGCTTCTTCACCGAGTTGCGGAAGTTGTCGCGCAGGTAATCCCACAGCGACACCAGATCGTCAGCATTGACCCCCGTTTGCAGCGGGCCGGTTTCGCGGCCTTCGAGCGGTTTGAGCACGCGCTGGATGCGCTCTTCGTCGATCTCGTAGGAAATCCGCTCAAGGTCGAAATCCTTGAACCAGGCGTTGGCGAGAATCTTCGCCAGCTCGATTTCCTTGAACAGCGTGAGTTCTACCGGGAAGTCCTTGTCTTGACTTTCCGTCGCTCGACGGCTGAAGCGCGTCACCAGGCCGGTGGCTTCCTTGCCACCACCCACCGGGTTGATGTGCTTGATGAAGTCCAGGTGCTGGCCGCCGAAATCGGTTTCCAGTTTGCCGTTCTGACCGGCGGCGAGGGCCGAAATCAGGTAGGACTTGCCGGCCTGGGACAAACCGAAAAAGCCAATGGTCATCGGCGTGCAGGCCACGCGACCGAGGCTTTGAGCCAGGTTGCGGGCGCGGTGCAGGCGGATGTTCAGGTTGTCGGCTTCGCTGTCCAGGCGCGGCGCATTGCCGCGCGTCTGGCCTATCCAGTCCAGCGCCTGACCGGCGCCTTCATAAACAGCGGCCCAACTGGCAGAGAGCTGAGTTTGATCGGGGGTCAGGTCATTCATTTGCGTTTCACACTTCCACTGTCGAGCCAGTACTTGGTCTCGCTCAGGCCGGCGTCGAGCATGGTGTTGAGTTCCAGCTCGAGGTCGCTGCGCGGGTTGAAGTTGACGTTGTTGCTGTTGGATTCGATGTCGCGGACCGAGAGGCGGTCGCTGACCAGATCCTGCTTGCGCGTGTATTTGTCTGCCGGTTTGACCTCAAACCGCACCTTGAGCAGCGGGGCGCTGCCGTTTTCACCGATTGCGCGGGAAAACTTCTCCCGACCCGCCTTGGTGAACCGCAAGGTGTACAGCGGCGAGGCGGCCCAGCGGTCGGCGGCCAACTGGCGGAAACCGAGGCGCAGATCGCCGCGCATTTCCAGCTGTGGCGTGTCGGCGGCGTCGCCCGTGCCGATTTCCGGCAGCTTTATTTTGTAGTCTTCGGACTGGATGTCGCGGTACAGCACGTCGGCATCCTTGATCACGTTGTTCAGGTCGATGACGCCGATGTGCTTGACCGTCGAATACGGCTTGAGCGCCGATGCCCGGAAGTAGAAGTTCGGCACGCTGTGGTTGGCGCACAACAGGCAGAGCATGGCGCCGACCGAGGCGGTGCTTTTCGGGTCGTCGATCCGGCCGTTCTTGTGAAATGGATACCAGCCGCCGGTGCGGTAGTTTTGCAGCGCCAGAATGCGCCCCGGTGGCAGCGGCAACACCTTGCGAATGAACGCCTGGATGCCGGGCAGGCGCGAAGGGCGGCCGGTCAGCAGCAAGACATCACACGGGTAATGCGCGACCACTTCACACAGCGCACCAAGGATCTTGGTGATGTTGATCTGGTCGTTGAGGAACGCGGCGTGGAGCTTTTGCAGGTCGAAGCTGATCGGCGCGGCATACAGGTCGAAACCGCTCTGACCGCCGACATCGCGACGCACGGCGGCATTGACGTAGTCGAGTACGGTCTGGCTGATTGCGTTGTCACCGAGCAATTGGCGGTAGCTTTGCGGGGTGACTTCTTGCGGGACCTGCGGATCGTAATGCTCGTACGCCTTGAGTAGCGCCAGGCCCAGCGGGGCGAACACCTGGAGGTTCAATTGCTGACGCAGGATCATGTCCTGGGCGCTGACCGATTCATCGCCACACAGCCGTGACATCAGCGAATCCGCGGCTTTCACGCCAGCGTTCTGCAAGGCTTTTTCGAAACTCGGCAGGACGAAGTCCTGAATCACGTCCAGCAGGATGTCGTCGCCGGCCACTTTGAAGCCATCGCGAAAACGCTGTTCGGGCACGATGTGCACGTTGCTGCCGCTGCCGGTATTACCCGCGCGGTCGAGGCGATAGTCGGTGATCACCAGGTCGGTGGTGCCGCCGCCGATGTCGATGGTCGCGAGGGTGATGCGTTGGCGGTCGACCTTGTCCGGCCGGGCGATGGTGTCAAAAAACTCCTCCGGGTGACCGGCGAAGTTCTCGTTGACCTCGGTGTACAGGTACACCAACTGGCCGCAGGACGCTTCGTCCCATTCCACGCGGATACTCGGAATCGGCGTGCACGGGCTGACGGCCTGATCCTGATGTGGATCTTCCTCGCCGGCATGCCAGCCGAGGCTTTTCCACACCAGGCCGATGGCTTGCAGCATGCGTTCGTTGAGGATGCTGCGCTCGGCCTGTGGCATGCCCGGCGGCACGGTCAGGGTAATGCTGTTGAGCTGGCGCGGCACGCGGGTGTGACCCTGGCGCGAGCGCTGGGCCGGGCTGTTGATTTGCGACAGCGCCTGGGCCAGCACTTCGGCGAGCATGAAGGTCATTAGCGAGCTGCGTGAATAACGCGGCATGAACACCGGCAGACGATCGTCTTCTTCGAGGCTGTATAGCGCCTCGCCGGTTTCGTTGATCAGATGCGAGAACGGCGTGGCGGTGGCGTACGGCTCGTTGTCGGTCTTTATGTACGAGCAGTTGAAACGCCAGCCGTGGCCATAGGCGTTTTCGTCCCACAGATAGCGTTTCGGGCTGGACAGGCCAGTGGAGCCTTCGGTGCCGCGACGACGACTGGCCAGACGACTGGCCTCATTGCCGACACGGGCAATCGTCGCCCATTGGAACGCATCGTGACGACCGCTCTTGACCGAGCAGTGGTCCTTGCCGAAGTACGCTTGGGAGAACTCTACGCGGCTTTCGAACGGCAGGTTGTAGGTGTGTTCGGGGGTGATCAGGTCGCGCAGTTCCAGCACGTAATTCTGCTTCAGCCCGGAGCCGGCCTGACCGTGGTTTTCGATCAGGATGCCGCAGGTGCGTGAGTTGCCGACATCCAGCACCAGGTCCACCGGAATCGGTTTGACCAGGCCATTGCTGTCGTTGGCGACCACTTTCAGCTCGGGGATTTCAACTTTCGCCCGGGCCTTCGACTGCTGGGCGGCTGACGGTTTGCTCAACAGGCTGAGCAAGTTGAGGTAGTGCGCCAGGTGATAGTTAGCGCGGATATCGATGTCCAACTCTGCGCGCGAACGGTGGGCATTGCCCTCATTGAACACTTCCAGCAACCACTCGTTGACCCACGGCTGCGCCAGAAACCAGCGGGTTTCGCTAGCCTTGGTCGCCAGTTTGAAAGACACGCCGGAGCTGATGTCTTCTTCGTTTGGCGCCAGATATGCAGTGCCGTCACGCTTGGGCATCACACGGCTGTCGAACGCCATCGTCAGGCGGTGGGTGTTACCGTCGATGTCGGGAGTCGCCAGTTTCACCAAGCGCATGCGCGACCAGTTGGTCGGGCCTTCGTCGAAGCGATGCGGCGGCATGAAGCGGAAAAATGGGGTCGGCAGCCAGATACCGTCGAGCAAATCGAGGCTGCTTTTCATGTCGACGCTGAACGCAGGTTTGGCTTTTTCGACCTTTTCCGGTTCGGGCTCGTAGAAAAAGAAGTCTTTCTCTTCGTTGTACGCCAGGCGGCATATCAGCCCGCTGATCATCGGTGCGAACTCGCCCGCCGGTTCCTTGCGGGGATCCAGGCGCAGGGCGAAATCCATGAACTGGATGCCGGTGTCGCTGACCAGCGTGACGGTGTCTTCGAATTGAGTGACTTCAGGCAACATGTCGGGTTATTCCGTTTTTATTCGGCCACTTGCCGCATGGACATGGGGAATTGTTCTTTTCCGTAACCGCCGGTGCAGTCCGCGACAGTGGTCGCCCCTTTGCGGCAGTTGACCTTGGGCATGTCGTAAGTGCTGCCATCGCCGCAAACGGCCTGGCCCTGGCTGTCAATGGCCAGGCTGCCACCCTTCATAGTAGCGCTCACCGGCCCGCTACATTTCGAGCCGTCGGCCTGGTGTACGGTGACTTGGCCCTTACCGTCCTTGAGCTGGTATTCCAGACGCAGCGGTTTGCCGGTTCGGCGATCCTGAATACCAGCTCCTGCGCGGTACTGACCGTCGAGGAACTTGGCGGCACCGTCGGCGGCGTCTGGCGGGATGCTCAGGGGAGGGCCGGGTTTTGTGGCGGCGGATTTTTCTGCCTCGGGCGATGTGACATTCGGCGGCGCGGTTTTGTTTTCGGGTGGCGCAGTTCTGTTTTCGGCTGCCGGGTCTTTGGCTGGGTCTTTGGTCAAGTCGGCGGGTGCTGCGTCAGCCTCGTTACCCTCGACGGCCGGCGATTCCACGCCTTGGGCTCCGGTCACGGCGGTGCCCGTTCCAGTGGTGGAGCCTATAACGGAGCCTGTCACCGGAACGCCATTGAGCGTCGTGACATTGCCGGGCAGTTGCGGCTCTTCCAGTTGTTTTTCCACCGGAACGATGCCCTCAGGCAGCAGGTCCACCGCCACTAATGGAATCGGGACGCAACCGCGCAGGCCGAGCAACAGCCACAAAAGGAGCAGCAGGAGCGGCAGCAACAGCCACCACCAGCGACGCCACCACGGACGAGCCACCACCGGCACGACGGGCGCAACAACAGGCGCTTCAACCACGGGTGGCAGCGGCGGAGCCTGATAGAGGCAGTGCAGGGGATCGCGATTGAGGTCGGTACCGGCGTGCTCGAAACCCCAAAAGGTCAGCACCGGTTTGCCTTGCACCAGGTAGACGAAGTTTTCGTCAGGGATATGAATGACGCGCTTGAGCAACTTGCCGAACACGGCTTTGTCGCCTTGCTGCTGTTCACCGGAATCAGTGCCCAGGAAACGCTGGCTCAATTCCTCGAGTGCAGTCTTGAGGGCTTCAAGTTGGCGCCGGGCAGGGGCGCGCTCTTCTTCGGTCGCGCTGCTCCACGGGATCACATCGCCGTCGAGGGCGCTGTACCAATCGATCTGGTTGCCGAGTTCATCGCTTTGAGGGATGGCCAGATGATCGACCAAATCGGGGTTCTTGCGGCGAATGGCTTCGCGCAATTGCAGAGCCGCCCGGTAGACCGGTTGACCTGTTTCACCGAGGGCAGTGAATGACCCGCTCTTACCGCTGCGTAATAGTGCCCCGCGCATTCAAACTCCATACGATCCGTTGCGCAAAAATGACAGACAAATGTGTCTGTACTTGCTCCTGCATTTAGCGGGCGACCTTAATGTCATCATGATATCGCCGTCAATCTGCCGGAGGTTCAAGCCTTATGAGACTAACGTAAGCGTGCGGAGGTTGCATAAGGTCAATTTTAATTGGCTTGGGAAGGCTCGGGCGTAAGCTTTTTATGCTTGCTGAATCGTTTCATCGGCGCTATAAAAAATGCACAATTCCAAGAAAGGCTTTCCCCATGACCTCGCTCAAACTCCTCGTTGTCCTTGGCGCGCTGTCCGCCTCTCACGCCATGGCTTGGGATTACGTCCTGCTCGACAGCGACAAAGCCGCGCAAAACTGGCAGATCACCAGCCAGCAACTCGGTGTGAAAACCGACCAACCCTTCTCCGTGACACTTCGTAACTTGCACGGCGGTCGGCAAGAGGGCGTCAGCATCGTCGACATCGATAACGGCGCGATGAAACTCTCGGTGGTGCCGACTCGCGGGATGAACGTGCTGCAGGCCTCGGTCGGTAATGTGCGCATGGGCTGGGATTCGCCAGTCAAGGAAGTGGTCAATCCGTCCTTCATCGAGCTCAACGGCCGTGGTGGCCTGGGCTGGCTGGAAGGCTTCAATGAACTGGTCACCCGCTGCGGCTACGAATGGGTCGGTCACCCCGGCATCGACAACGGCGAACTGCTGACTCTGCATGGCCGCGCCGCCAACATCCCGGCCAGCAAAGTTACCCTGCATATAGATGAGAAACCGCCTTACGCGATCAGCCTGCGCGGCGAACTCAAAGAGCAGGCGTTCAAGAAAGTCGATTTCTCGGTGATGACTGAGCTGCTCACTGAGCCCGGAAGCGTCGCGTTTGCCCTCAATGACACCCTGACCAACAACGGTGATTATCCGAAGGAATACCAGGCGCTTTATCACAGTAACTTCAGTTCGCCGTTCCTTGAGCAGGGCGCCCGATTTGTGGCTCCGGTCAAACAGGTGTCGCCGTTCAACGACAAGGCCAAAGGGGATCTGGCGGATTGGCGGACCTATCGCGCGCCGACCAAGGACTATGACGAAACGGTGTACAACATTGTGCCTTATGGCGATGCCAAAGGTGACACGTTGACCGTGCTGCATAACAAGGCAGGGAGCCTTGGGGTGTCGGTTGGGTTTAATACTCAGCAGTTGCCTGTGTTCTCGTTGTGGAAGAACACCGATACGCAAGGGCAGGGATATGTGACCGGGTTGGAGCCGGGGACGAGTTTTTCTTATAACCGCCGGTATCAGCGGCCACTTGGTTTGGTGCCGATTATTGGGGTTAAAGAGCAGAGGCAGTTTCAGATCAAGTACAGCTTGCTGGCGGATAAGGGGGCTGTGGATAAGGCGTTGCATCGGGTGAGCGAGATTCAGGGCGCTCGGGAAACCGAGGTACGACAAACGCCGTTAGTTGATTTCTCCAAGGAGTAATTCTGGTCAGTTTGTGCTCGGCCGATACTGCAGCGCCTCAGCCAGATGATCGCGGGTGATGCCATCAACTTGCTCAAGGTCCGCCAGGGTGCGTGAGACTTTAAGCAGTCGATGGGCCGCTCGCAGCGACAAGGTCAATCGCTCACATACCGTTTCCAGCCAGGTTTCGTCGGTTGTGGATAACTTGCAGTGTTCGCGCAGGCCCGGCAGATCAAGGAAAGCGTTCGCGCAGCCCTGGCGTTTTTGTTGTCGCTCTCGGGCGTCGGCAACCAGCACTGCGGCGGTAGCGGTGTCATCACCGGGTTTCAGCGCAGGGTTCAACGCCGTGGCTTCCCGAGCGACGGTCAGGTGCAGGTCGATTCGGTCCAGCAACGGCCCCGACAGTTTGTTGCGGTAACGCTGGACCATGTCCGGTGTACAACTGCATTTGCCGCTGGGTTCGCCAAGATATCCACAGGGGCACGGGTTCATCGCGGCTACCAATTGGAAACGGGCCGGGAAGCGGACACGATCCTTGGCGCGGGAGATTACGATGTGACCGGATTCAAGCGGCTCCCTTAACACCTCCAACACCTTGCGATCGAATTCCGGAAGTTCGTCGAGAAATAGAACGCCATGATGGGCGAGGGTTATTTCACCGGGTTGCGGTTTCGAGCCGCCGCCGACCAATGCCGGCCCGGAAGCGGAGTGGTGGGGTTGGCGGAATGGTCTTTGCGGCCATTGGCTCAATGGCACGCAACTGGTAACGGATTGAATGGCTGCGACTTCAAGAGCTTCATTTTCGGTTAGCGGTGGGAGCAAACCCGGTAAACGACTCGCCAACAGCGTTTTCCCCGTCCCCGGCGGCCCGCTGAACAGGAGGTTGTGAGCCCCCGCCGCTGCAATCAGCAAAGCGCGCTTGGCCGAGAGTTGGCCCTGCACTTCATTCAAGTCAGGATAGGGTTTGCTGGCATAGAGCAAGCCGTTGGAGACATAAGGCTCAATCGGTGTATGCCCATTGAAATGCGCAACGGCCTCAAGCAGATGATCCACCGCAATCACTTTCAGTCCCGAGGCCAGGCACGCTTCCTCGGCGTTAGCTCGCGGCACCATCAACCAGCGCCCGGCCTTGCGTGCCGCCAGCGCCGCCGGCAGAACCCCACGAACCGCCCGCACGGCACCTGATAACGCCAACTCCCCAAGGCATTCCGCATCATCGAGCGTCAACGTAGGCACCTGCACGCTGGCCGAGAGAATCCCCAGGGCAATCGCCAGATCGAACCGCCCGCCATCCTTGGGCAAATCCGCGGGCGCCAGATTCAACGTGATCCGTCGCGCCGGAAATTGCAGTCCCGAATTGATGATCGCGCTGCGCACCCGATCCTTGCTTTCCTTCACCGCCGCCTCGGGCAGGCCGACCATGGTCAGAGACGGCAAACCGTTGGCCAGATGGACTTCAACAGTAACGGCTGGCGCCTCCACGCCGACCTGGGCGCGGCTGTGGACGATGGAGAGGGACATTGTCGTTCCTTGAGCTAAACGGGGGCTGCTTCCTGCGGGTTTTTGAAGGGTAGTTGTGTATTGGCGTTTTAGCGTGACGGCAGGGGTCGGGAAACTATCGCAGGATATTGCCTGCGCTGAAGTGCGAGACGATCAATGAAGGCATCGTGGAGTCGAGCAGGTAGTCCTTTTCCTAAAATATTGAGAGGTCACTGAGGGTCACGCCCTCTTTGTTGCATTTGGCAAGTCAGCTTATACACTCAAGATTAATGCATAACGTTAAGCTTTAAATTATGATCGTTAGCTTTAAGTGTTCTGAGACCGAGTACTTGTTTCGCAACGGTAAGACTCGTATGTGGTCAGCCATTCTGAGCGTCGTGGAACGAAAGCTGACGATGCTTGATGCTGCTGCCGTGCTGATAGACCTTCGATCCCCGCCGGGTAATCGCTTAGAGGCGCTGGAGGGAAATCGAAAAGGTCAGTACAGCATCCGTATCAACGCTCAATGGCGAATTTGCTTCATTTGGGGTCCTAACGGACCAGAGAATGTCGAAATCGTCGATTATCACTGAGGTGAGTAATGACTAAGAATGGTATGCGCCCGGTTCACCCTGGCGAGATCCTCAAAGAGGAATACCTGGAGCCTCTGAGCCTTACGGCTGCAGCGTTGGCCAGGGCGTTGAACGTTTCGACACCCACGGTGAACGATATCGTGCTCCAGCGTCGAGGTATCAGTGCTGATATGGCTCTCAGGCTTTCTATTTGTCTGGACACGACCCCTGAGTTTTGGCTGAACCTGCAATCGACTTACGATTTGCGCAAAGCCGAGATTGAACGAGGGGCTGCGATCCGGGATCAGGTTGAGCGACTTGCGCACTGCGCCTGATTGTTGTCTTGGATTTATTGAACCCCACGCCGAAAGCGTGGGGTTTTTTATTCAGAATGCGTGAAGCATCTTCGCGGCTCTTTTCCACCAAGGCGCATTGATAGCAGGCCTGGGAGTAACCTGATCAGGCAAAAGCTGCGGCACATCCTGCAACCGAATCCACGGCTGGTTGTTCCAGTGCAGCAGGCTCAACGACATTTCCGGCCAGTTGAGCAGGCTCAGTTGCGGGCGTTCGGTTGTAGTGGGGTATTGGGCATCTCGCAGGGCGGGAACAACTTCGTGGGTGAGCCATTCGCGTAAGGCACGGTATTCGGGGCAGTAGTGATAGACCAGTAATGCGTAAACGCCGGATTCGCTGATCAGCAGGATGTTTTCGATGTGACCGTGGATGAGGGTTTTGGCTGTTTGGTATTGGTCGGGATCGAGTTTTCGGAGTTGGCGGTCGTTGAGGTAGATGCGTAGCAGTCGGCCTAGGTCGCGGCCGCTGAACCAGGGTTGGTTTTGTATTAGGAGGGCGTGGAGGTGGAGTTTGTGGCGGGTGAAGATGTGGGGGATTAGGTAGTTTTCTTCCATCGTGCAGTTCTCGGGGTCGAGTGAAGAGAAACTGCCTCTGATCGTCGCCAAACGAAAAGGGTGGCAGCTATGCGCGGGTTGGCGAACCGGTGACGCCCGAAAAACCGGCAGACCCTAAGGTCTCCCACGCACAGCTGCCATAACTCAAGAGGGGGAAAATTCCCTATTCGAATTTGGTCGTAGTGCGTCGGGGTTTTTCTAGGTCGCCAAACCCAGTGCTGAGCATTCAGCTGGGGATGAGCTTAGAGACCGGATACCTGGCGACGCAATCGGACGGCGGTGTGATGTTTGTAGGACGTTGCCGAGATTGTTGCGGGGCTGAAGATCAAAAGATCGCAGCCTTCCGCAGCTCCTACAGGTGAAGCGCAAGGTCGTTCCGACCTTCAATCGCGAGCAAGCTCGCTCCCACAGGGGGCTGCATTTCACATCAGAATTTATTCGGTCGGTGGATTCAGCTTCGCTTCAAGCTCCGCCACCTTCGCCTCAAGGCTCTCCAACCGCGCCCGGGTGCGTGCCAATACAACCATCTGGCTATCGAACTCTTCCCGACTCACCAGATCCAGTTTGCTGAAGCCACTTTGCAGCAACATTTTGAACTGGCTTTCGATTTCAGCTTTCGGCAGAGGTGTGTCGCCGCTGAAGAGGCGGGAGGCGGTGCCGGTGAGGGCGTCGAGGAAGTCTTTGGGCGCGAGCATGGGCAATGTCCTGGAAACAATGGCGGGCAGTGTATCACGCAGTGTCTATAGTCATTTCCGCAGGCGAAGGGTGCACGCTTTTCGCGCATGGGGACGGACGGCGTCGCACCGTTATTGTGCGTAACCCGGCGAGTGTTGTTGCGATATAGCGGACATCTGCCGGCAAAAGATTGAAAACTATGAGTTTTGTGGAGATGGCAAGCTTTCTGCTTAGATGCTGGTAACCCATGCACTGATGCAGTCGCTGTGACGAATGCAGTGCGCCAGGCGGAACGCGGGGAGTGTTTCGCAGGGAGCGGTTAGCTGGCGTCGAACGGGCAGGTAAGGCCGACGATGCGTTACAAAGCCAGGCACTGCGCTTAGACTTGAGTCGGGTTTGTTTTCCTGGGGCAAGTCCACCAATTCGGGAGAGAGTTTTCATGAAGCTAGTCACTGCCATCATCAAGCCGTTCAAGCTGGACGACGTACGCGAGTCGCTGTCCGAGATCGGCGTGCAGGGCATTACCGTCACTGAAGTCAAAGGCTTTGGTCGGCAGAAGGGTCACACCGAGCTGTATCGCGGCGCGGAATACGTGGTCGATTTCCTGCCCAAGGTGAAGATCGACGTCGCTATCGACGACAAGGATCTGGACCGGGTAATCGAGGCCATCACCAAGGCTGCCAACACCGGCAAGATCGGTGACGGCAAGATCTTCGTGGTCAATCTGGAACAGGCGATTCGCATCCGTACCGGCGAAACCGATACCGACGCAATCTAAGCCGCCACAAACCCAACGCCCCAGGAGAAAACAATATGACTCTGCGTAAATTCGCAGGGCTAGGAGCCCTGTTGTCCCTCGTAATGCCCAGCCTGGCCATGGCGGCAGACGAAGTGGCGGCCCCAGTCCTCAACTCCGGCGATACCGCCTGGATGATGACCTCGACAGCTCTTGTGCTGTTCATGACCATTCCCGGCCTTGCGCTGTTCTACGGCGGCATGGTCCGGTCGAAAAACATTCTTTCCGTGATGATGCAGTGCTTTGCCATTACCGGTCTGATCAGCATCCTGTGGGTCATTTATGGCTACAGCATCGCGTTCGACACCACGGGCATGGAGCAGGGCGTCATCAACTTCAACTCGTTCTTCGGCGGCATGGGTAAGGCATTCCTCGCCGGCATCACGCCAGCCAGCCTGACCGGGCCTGCGGCGCTGTTCCCTGAGGCGGTGTTCGTCACCTTCCAGATGACCTTCGCGATCATCACCCCGGCGTTGATCGTCGGCGCCTTCGCCGAGCGGATGAAGTTCTCTGCGATGCTGGTCTTCATGGGCGTGTGGTTCACCCTGGTATATGCGCCGATTGCGCACATGGTCTGGTCCGGTAACGGCGGCCTGTTGTGGGACTGGGGTGTTCTGGACTTCGCCGGCGGCACCGTGGTGCACATCAATGCCGGTGTGGCTGGTCTGGTTGCCTGCCTGGTGCTGGGCAAGCGCAAGGGCTTCCCGACCACGCCGATGGCGCCGCACAACCTCGGTTACACCCTGATGGGCGCGGCCATGCTGTGGGTCGGCTGGTTCGGTTTCAACGCCGGTTCCGCCGCTGCGGCCAACGGCACCGCCGGCATGGCGATGCTGGTAACTCAAATCGCTACCGCTGCTGCTGCGCTGGGCTGGATGTTTGCCGAGTGGATCACCCACGGCAAACCTAGTGCACTGGGCATTGCTTCGGGCGTGGTTGCTGGTCTGGTGGCAATCACCCCGGCTGCCGGCACCGTTGGCCCAATGGGCGCGCTGGTCATCGGTCTGGCGGCTGGTGTGGTGTGCTTCTTCTGCGCCACCACCCTGAAGCGCAAGCTCGGCTATGACGATTCCCTGGACGCCTTCGGTGTGCACGGTATCGGCGGTATCCTCGGCGCAATCCTGACCGGTGTGTTCGCTGCTCCGTCCCTGGGTGGCTTCGGCACCGTGACCGACATCGCCGCACAAGTGTGGATTCAGTGCAAAGGCGTAGGCTTCACGGTGATCTACTCCGCGATCGCCACATACATCATCCTCAAGGTGCTGGATGCGGTCATGGGCCTGCGTATCAACGAAGAAGAAGAAGCGGTCGGCATCGATCTGGCGCTACACAACGAACGCGGCTACAACTTGTAAGCAAGCGCATAAAAAACCTGCCCGGCTTGCCGGGCATTTTTTTGTCTGGAATTTGTCATTGAAGGCTGAGCTGAAAGGTTTTTTCCTACAGGTTTTACGATGTTTACGTCGGGTGTTTTTGTGCGGTCAAAGGCTTACAGGATTGAAGGAATATTAGGGCCTTTGTTTTTTCCCAGAGCGCGCTAGAATGCGCCCCGAACGTGCGGAGAACTGTATGTGGCAACAGACTCTGATTACCTTGCGGGCGAGGCCCCGGGGCTTTCATCTGGTAACGGACGAGTTACTCGCCGGCCTGCCTGAACTCAAGGCGTGTCGGGTCGGTCTGTTGCATTTGTGGCTGCAGCATACCTCGGCGTCGTTGACCATCAACGAGAACGCCGATCCGGCGGTACGTCGCGACTTCGAACGATTTTTCAATCGTCTGATCCCACAAGGAACAGACGGCTATGAGCATAACGACGAAGGCCTGGACGACCTCCCGGCGCACTTCAAGGCCAGCGTGCTTGGCTGTCAGCTCAGTTTGCCGATTGCGGCAGGCCGGTTGGCGTTGGGGACCTGGCAAGGCGTTTATCTGGGCGAGCACCGTGATCATGGCGGTGCCCGTAAAGTCCTCGCCACCGTACACGGTGAAGAGGCATAGCCGCTGGTCAGCAGCGGCTGTTGATTTTTTTCCGGCAGCCTTCGACAGAGGGCAAAGCTGGGCTATAACTAATCTGCTTTTCGCAAGTCATGAGGTAGAACATGAGCGACGATGATCTGGAAAACGACGACCTCGAAGTAGGCGACGACGACGAAACCGAAGAAGGTCTGGAAGCAGCGGCGGAAGACGTCGCTGAAGACGACGGTGGTGATGCGCCGGTTCCGACCGCCAAAGGCAAGGCCAAGGCAGCGGTATCGGTCGATGAGCTGCCGAGTGTCGAAGCCAAGAACAAGGAACGCGATGCTCTCGCGCGGGCCATGGAGGAGTTTTTGGCCAAGGGTGGCAAGGTGCAGGAAGTGGAGGCCAATGTGGTCGCCGATCCGCCCAAGAAACCTGACAACAAGTACGGCAGCCGGCCTATCTGAGCCTGCTACCCGCTTGCTGAAAAAGCCCGCCGTCGCCGCGGGCTTTTTCATGCCTGAAACAAAAATTTGAAACCTATGGTGATCCCTGTGGGAGCGGGCTTGCTCGCGAATGCGGTATGTCGGTCGATATTGATGTTGACTGACACGACGCTTTCGCGAGCAAGCCCACTCCCACATTGGTTTTGTGTCAGGCCGAGGCCTTGTTCCAACTCGCCAGCAACGCCGGCAAATCGGTCAGGCTGCGAATCTCCGCATCCGGCAGTCGTTCTGCTTCCCAGACCTTGCCCGCCGGGTTGAACCAGATCGCCCGCATTCCCGCCTGCTGCGCACCGGCAATGTCATCGCCCGGATGATCGCCAATGTGCACCGCCGATTCAGCGGTCGCGCCACCGCGCTGCAAGGCCTCCTGGAACAATCGTGCGTCGGGTTTGGCGATGCCGATGTCTTCTGCGCACAGCGCAAACTTGAAGTAATCCGCCAGGCCCAGCCGGCGCACATCGGCGTTGCCATTGGTGACCACGCCGAGAGCGTAATGGTTGGCGAGGATTTCCAGGGTCGGTTCGACCTCCGGAAACACTTCGATCTGATGGCGAGCGTGCAGAAACACTTCAAAGCTCTTGTCCGCCAGATCCGACGCTTCGCTATGCCCGTAGCCAGACTCTTCCAGGGCGTGGAACAGGACCCGGCGACGCAACGCACTGATGCGGTGCTTGAGACCCGGTTCGTTAGCCAGTACTCGTTCGCGGATCAACCACAAATGCTCCACCGGCACCGCCCCCAGGTTGGGCGCGTGCTCGGTCAGCCATTCGCGCAAAACGGCTTCGGCGCTGACGATTACCGGGGCGGTGTCCCATAGGGTGTCGTCGAGGTCGAAGGTGATCAACTGAATGCTCATGAATCGTCGCCCTTAATGCGTTTGGCCCGTGGGTGGGCGCTGTCGTAGACCGTGGCCAGGTGCTGGAAGTCCAGGTGGGTGTAGATCTGCGTGGTCTTGATGTCCGAGTGTCCGAGCAGTTCCTGCACTGCGCGCAGGTCCTGGGAGGATTCCAGCAAATGGCTGGCGAAGGAGTGCCGCAACATGTGCGGGTGCAGATTCTGCCCCAGTTCGCGCTCGCCGGCAGCCTTGACCCGCACCTGGATCGCCCGGGGGCCGAGGCGGCGGCCTTGCTGGCTGATAAACACCGCATCGTCTGCCGGGTTGGCCATGGCCCGCAGTGGCAGCCACTGCTCCAGCGCTTCACGGGCCTTTTTTCCTACCGGCAGCAGGCGGGTCTTGCTGCCTTTGCCGAGCACCTGGACCATGCCGTCGGCCAAATCGAGTTGATCGAGATTCAGGCCCGTCAGTTCAGACAGTCGCAGGCCCGAGGAGTAGAACAACTCCAGAATCGCCTGGTCCCGGCGAGCCAAAAAGTCATCCTCGACACCACCTTCCAGCAATTGCAGCGCGCGGTCGGTGTCGAGGGTTTTCGGCAGGCGGCGTTCGCCTTTGGGCGGCGCGAGGCCATTGGCCGGATCGTGGTCGCACAGGCCTTCGCGGTTCAGGAAATGATAGAGCCCGCGAACGGCCGACAGCAATCGCGCCAGGCTGCGAGATGATTGACCTTGGGCGTGCAGACGGGCAATCAGGCTGCGCAGGCGCTGGATGTCCAGCGCCGTCCAGCTGCCGATATTCTGTTTGACGCACCAGCCCAGCACTTTATCGAGGTCGCGGCGGTAGGCCGACAGCGTGTGCGGCGACACCTGCCGCTCACTGCGCAGGTGTTCGCAGTAAGCGTCCAGTTGTCGTTCCATGTTCAGCGTACCGAGCGCAGGGAGTTGTTGACCCGTGGCAGCACGCGACCCATGACTTCAGCGATGTAGCTCAGGAACAAGGTGCCCACCGAGCTTTTGTAGTGCTGCGGATCGCGGCTGGCGATGGCCAGGATGCCGTGGATGCCTTGGTGGCTGATGGCAACGACCGCGGTGGAACCGATTTGCTTGCGCTGTTCTTCGCCGAACAGGAAGTCCAGTTCATGCTCGCGCAGGCTGCCACTGACGCTTTTGTCTTCCGAGAGCAGGCCGCCAATAGCCACTTGCGCTTCGGCGTGGGTGACCCAGCGGCCGACCGGCATGGCGTTGTCGCCGAGCAGGATGAGGCTGACGAAGGGCACCTGGAAGTCCTGACGCAGGCTGTCTTCGACGCACATCACCACGTCTTCCAGGCTGGCGGCATCCATTAACGCCAGCAGCAATCGACGGGTTTTTTCGAACAGGCGGTCGTTGTCCCGGGCCACGTCCATCAAATGCGACAGGCGATGACGCAGTTCAATGTTGCGGTCGCGCAGGATGGTCATCTGACGCTCCACCAGCGACACGGTATCGCCGCGCCGATGGGGAATACGCAGGGACGGGAGCAGTTCTTCGTGCTCGACGAAGAAGTCCGGATGAGCCTCCAGGTACGCGGCAACAGCCGCCGCCTCCAGGCTTTCGGACGGTGATTCGTCAGCTTGTCGTGCGGGTACCTGAGGCTTGTCGGTCATGGGTTTCGCTCACTCAAAGACGCACTTGTCCTTCATATACGCGCACTGCCGGGCCGGTCATCATCACCGGTTGACCAGGGCCTGCCCATTCGATGGACAAGCGCCCGCCAGGCAGGTCGATCAATAGCGGCGAATCCATCCACCCCTGGCTGATCGCGGCCACTGCGGCGGCACAGGCGCCGGTTCCGCAAGCCTGGGTTTCCCCGGCTCCACGCTCCCAGACGCGCAACTGCGCGCGGCTCCGGTCGATGACCTGGAGAAAACCGACATTGGCCCGTGCCGGGAAGCGCGGGTGATGTTCGATTTTCGGGCCCAGCTCATGCACCGGCGCGTTGTTGATATCGCTGACCCGCAGCACGGCATGGGGGTTGCCCATGGACACGGCGGCCAGATCGACCGGGGTGCCGTCGACGTCGACCTGATAACTCTTGGCCTGCTCCGGCGCCTGGAACGGAATATCCGCCGGCACCAGACGCGGGGCGCCCATGTTGACGCTGATTTGGCCGTCGTTTCGCACGTCCAGTTCGATGACGCCGCTTTTGGTCTCGACGCGGATCTGCCGCTTTGCGGTCAGGCGCTTGTCGAGCACGAAACGGGCAAAGCAGCGCGCACCGTTGCCGCACTGTTCCACTTCGGAACCGTCGGAGTTGAAGATCCGATAGCGGAAATCCACGTCCGGGTTGCTCGGCGCTTCGACGATCAGCAACTGGTCGAAACCGATGCCGGTGTGCCGGTCGCCCCATTGCTTGGCATGCTTGGGCAGAATGTGCGCGTGCTGGCTGACCAGGTCGAGGACCATGAAATCATTGCCCAGGCCGTGCATCTTGGTAAAACGCAGCAGCATGGTTTTACTCCGGCAGCAGGCTTTCGCCAGCAAACAACTCGGCTACCGTCTCACGGCGACGCACTTCAAATGCCTGATCACCGTCCACTAACACTTCTGCGGTACGGCCGCGGGTGTTGTAGTTGGAACTCATGACAAACCCGTAGGCACCGGCCGAATGCACGGCCAGCAGGTCGCCTTCTTCCAGGGCCAGTTGACGATCCTTGGCCAGGAAGTCGCCGGTCTCGCAGATCGGACCGACGATGTCGTAGGCGCGAGCAGCGGAGGTGCGCGGGCGCACGGCAGTGACGTCCATCCAGGCCTGATACAGCGCCGGGCGGATCAGGTCGTTCATGGCGGCGTCGACGATGGCGAAGTCTTTGTGCTCGGTGTGCTTGAGGTATTCGACCTGGGTCAGCAACACACCGGCGTTGGCGACGATAAAGCGGCCCGGCTCGAACACCAGCGCCAGATCGCGACCGTCGAGACGCTCGCGCACGGCCTTGATGTAGTCGGCAGCCAGTGGCGGCTCCTCGTCCTTGTATCGCACGCCCAGGCCACCACCGAGATCGATGTGGCGCAGGTAGATGCCGCAATCGCCGAGGCGATCGACCAGGCCCAGCAGGCGGTCGAGAGCGTCGATGAACGGCGGCAGGGTGGTCAGTTGCGAGCCGATGTGGCAATCGACGCCGACCACTTCCAGGTTCGGCAGCTGCGCGGCACGCACGTACACGTCTTCGGCGTCGGCGATGGCGATGCCGAACTTGTTCTCTTTGAGACCGGTGGAAATGTACGGGTGGGTGCCGGCATCGACGTCCGGGTTCACGCGCAGTGAAATCGGCGCGCGAACGCCCAGTTCGGCGGCGACCACTTGCAGGCGTTCCAGCTCGTCGGTGGATTCGACGTTGAAGCAGTGCACGCCGACTTCCAGGGCGCGACGCATGTCGTCACGGGTCTTGCCGACGCCGGAGAACACGATCTTGTCGGCGCTGCCGCCAGCGGCCAGTACACGTTCCAGTTCGCCACGGGAGACGATGTCGAAACCGGCGCCCAGACGTGCCAGGACATTCAGTACGCCCAGGTTGGAGTTGGCCTTGACCGCAAAGCACACCAGGTGCGGCATGCCGGCCAGCGCATCGGCATAAGCCAGGTATTGGGCTTCGATGTGTGCGCGGGAGTAAACGTAGGTCGGTGTACCAAAGCGCTCGGCGATGGCAGACAGGGCAACACCTTCCGCGAACAGTTCACCGTCACGGTAGTTAAAAGCGTCCATGAGGTTCCCTTATTATTGGTAGACGTCGTGCTTGTGTGCTTTGGAGGCAGGCTGCTGCGACGACTTGGCTTGTTCGGCAGGGTCCTGGTCTTCATCGGGCAGGTACAGCGGGCCTTTTTGACCGCAGGCCGACACAAGGCAGGCAACCGCGAGGAGCGCAGCGAGGGAGGAGATCAGGCGCTTCATGGCGAAATCCTTGAAAATGCATTAATTGCGCCGGAGTATACCGGCCACCCGGCAGCTTGCCTATGCAGCGGACCGCCCGTCCGGCGGGGCTTGGCCGCAAGCACATCGAACCCACAGGTCGTTATTCTTTGCAATCGACGGGGCTCGGTCGTATCTTGCGGCCCTTGAGCCTGATCAGACACTTTTTGAGGTTGCCGTAATGAGTTTGTCCGAAGCGCGTTTCCACGACCTGGTCGATGCCACCCAGCAAACCCTGGAGGACATCTTTGACGACAGCGACCTGGATATCGACCTCGAAAGCTCGGCCGGTGTGCTGACCGTCAAGTTCGAGAACGGCAGCCAGTTGATCTTCAGTCGCCAGGAGCCGCTGCGTCAGCTGTGGCTGGCGGCGGTGTCCGGTGGTTTCCACTTCGACTACGACGAAGAAAGCGAGCGCTGGATGTGTGACAAGAGCGAAGAGCAGTTGGGTGAAATGCTCGAGCGTATCGTCCAGCAACAAGCGGGTGTCGAGCTCGATTTCGAAGGACTGTGAGATCGTGACCCAGCCTGCGCCTGTCCGTGCGCCCAAGCCGCTCTACAGCAATGTCAGCCCGGCGGTGCCGTCGCCGTGCAGCGGAGTTTGCCGGCTGGATGAGCAGAAAGTCTGTCTGGGCTGCTTTCGCCATGTCGAAGATATTCGTGAGTGGCGTTCGGCCGACGATCAGCGTCGGCGGGTGATTTGCGAGCAGGCTGCCCACCGCAAAGTTTCAGCCTAGCGAGTCATTGTGGCGATCCGACAAGCCCCCTCGCCACAGGAGTTCTCTACAAGTCCATAGCGTCGGTTTGGCCATGACTTGTATATTTTTTGAGCTGTGATAGTGTCCAGAAACGCCTCCACCCATCGAGGCTTATGAAAACCCCGCCTTTTTCTGGCGGGGTTTTGCTTTTTTCGTGCAGAAGAAAGGAGTCTGCCCAGATCATGACCGCACCTTCCATCACCCTTACCCGTCTGGACGTCCAGCGTCTGGAGCGTCTGATCGACAGCCTGGACGACACGCTGCCGGGCGTTATTGCGCTGCAAACCGAACTGGATCGCGCCGATACCCTGGTCGGCCACGATGAAGTGCCGGCGGATGTCGTGACCATGAATTCCCGTGTGCATTGCCGCGAAGAAGGCAGTGGCAAGGACTACCACCTGACCCTGGTGTACCCCAAGGATGCGAATGCCGACGAAGGCAAGGTCTCGATCCTGGCGCCGGTGGGCAGCGCGCTGCTCGGCCTGAAGGTTGGCCAGCACATCGATTGGCCGGCTCCGGGTGGCAAGACCCTGAAGCTGACGCTGCTGGAAGTCGAATCGCAGCCGGCCAATGGCGGCGCATTCCCCGAGTGACATCCGCTCAGACCTGATCGAGCGCCTCGTTCAATGCGTGCTCAAGGTCAGCTTTGTAGCGCAGGTACAGATGGGTGGAACTCTGCCCTTCGCCCAGAAGGCCTGACAGGTCGAGGTCGGTGATGTAGCAGCGGTAGCGTTCGGTTTCCCGGCGCTGCCCGACGATTTCCCGGGCGACCACGCGGAACAACTGGTCGCCATGTTCCAGCTCGGAAAACTCCCGTTGATTGCAATACAACGTCACCTGCACCTGACCCGGTGCGGCTTTGCCGACGATCGCCTGCACGTCGTAGAACGGCTTGTTCACCGGCGTCTGCGGTACCGGCCGGGCTTCGATGCGGCGCGCCCGGCCAGGGCCTGACGGCAACAACTGGCAATACAGGGTGTCGAGGTTCAAGGGGTGGGCAGCATCCATTGGCAGCGGGGCATCGCGACGGTACTGGATCGATTGCAGGAAACGCTGCAGCGGCACCAGCAGGCTTTGCTCATCGTGCCAAGGCAGGCGTTGCTGCCACAAGGCATTGAACTCATCGAGCACGTAAAGCTCAGCCTGATCTTCGTTGACCCGATAGAACACTTGAATGCAGTCCGGCTGGCCCGTTGGCAGGAACAGCGCGAGGTCGTGCTCTTCCAGTGCCTTTGGGTCCAGGTGAAGCGGGCTGTAGCTGGCCATTTCCTCGCCCAGGTAATCGATCAGCGCCGGCAAAGTGGTCAGCGCGATGTGCTGGACCTGCCCCGGCACCAACTCCAGCACGTGGTAGTGCTGCTGGACCTGGATCAGGTAGCGATGGTTGAGCCGGCTCAGCAGCAGGTTCTGCGCGGTATCGAGGATTTCCTCGACCCGTTGGGCAATGAACTGCGCGCGGTTATGGCAGAAGCAACGCACCCTCAGCTTCGGCTGTTGTGGTCCCGCCGGCAGGTTGTTGAGGTAGTCGCGGATGCAGTCGAGCAGGGCGTGGGGGCCGTCGTAGCGGCCGACCAGCACTTCGTTCCAGCTATTGAGCGTGACCTGGTCCAGGGTCAGCACCAGATTTTCCCGGACACCGGCGTAGCTCAGGGAGTCGGTGCGTTCGGTGGTCATGAGGATGTTCAGGTCGCGATGGTGCTTGAGCGGATCGATGCTGACATTCACCAGGATCAGCACTTCACTCGGTACGCTGGCACGCAACAGAGGTTCTTCGGCGACGGTGGGCAAGGGCAGGGCGATGGTCTGTTGCAGGCTGCCGAGCAAGTTGAACAGTTCGAATTCGCTCAAGTCGCTGGTGCCGGGGTGCAAGGCCAGGCGGGTACTGCTGTCGATCACGCCATTGCGGTGGCACCAGGTCAGCAGCTCGAGCAAGTGGCGGCTGCGTTTGATCGGCGCGAAATGCTCCCACTCCAGTGCCGTCAGGCTGCCGTTGTACAAGCCCCACTGGCTTTGCCCCAGTTCTTTCTTGTTCGGTGCGTGCACCAGCGTCAAGGTGTCTTCAGCCAGGTCCGGGGCGATGCCGGGGTTGATGAATTCGACTTTGCCGGCCTTGCGCTCGAAAGCGGCGTACAGGCGACGGCCGAGGACACTCAGGTCGCGCTTGTTGATGCGGCTGACCGTTTGTTCGTGACGGGCGAACTGGGTGAGAAAGCGGTAGCTGTAGTTCAGCTCGTTGACCAGTGACCGCCGCTCGGAACTGACCTGGCGGACTTTCCACTGGCTGCGGCTGTCGAGCAGGGTCAGTTGGCGCTGGTCCCAGTGCCATTCATGGGCCAGGCGTTCGAGCAAAGTGCGTTGCCAGCTCTGGGTGCGGCTGTTGCCGGTGAGTTTGCGATTGACCTTCAGGTACAACGCGCGACGCACCAGTTCCAGGCGTTCCGGTTCGTTGCGGGCGATCAGGTATTCCTCAATGCGCCGGTACACCACGACGTACGGGTCCAGTTCGTCGAGGTCGAGTCGGTTGGCGAACACCGCTTGCTTGAAGCGCAGGCTCAGGCAATGGACCCTGGGGTGTTCACTGGCGTAAACCTCTGTCAGCAGCAGCTTGAGTACCGATTTGTAGGGCGACTCGATGCCCTTGAACAACTGCCAGAGCCCAGCGCCGATAAATTCGCCGGGCGGGATGTAGGCCAGGTTGCCGAGGTCGAGGGTTTCATCGGCGCGGATGAAGCGTTTGGAAATCAAGGTGTGGGTGTAACGGTCATAGCTCGACTCTTCGTAGACCGGCACCAGCCACCAGATCGGTGTACGACCGGCCAGCCAGATCGCGGTGCGGTAAAACTCGTCCAGCAACAGGTAGTGCTGGGTGGTGCCGCAATCCTCCGAACTCAGCTGGGTATCGCGCTCGCCGCGGACGAAACGGTTCGGGTCGATCAGGAAAAAATGTGCTTCGGCGCCTTGGCTGGCGGCCCAGGCTTCCAGCAACTGGCATTTTTTGCGCAGCTCGGCGAGTTCGTTCTCGGTCAGGTCCGGCCCATGGCAGACCCACACATCCATGTCGCTCTGGTCGGCCTGCGCCAGGGTGCCGAGGCTGCCCATCAGGAACAGTCCATGAATCGGTCGTGGCGGATTGCTGCCGTGGCGCGGTTTGTAGGAAAACGAGC
Organism: Pseudomonas sp. P4_B4; assembly: GCF_056402255.1. NCBI lineage: Bacteria > Pseudomonadati > Pseudomonadota > Gammaproteobacteria > Pseudomonadales > Pseudomonadaceae > Pseudomonas > Pseudomonas sp. P4_B4. Next base: position 168,419 of record NZ_JBFUHS010000001.1, on the reverse strand, counting down.
GGGTCAGGCGCTGGGCTTCAGCGAGGACATTGGCATCCGGTTCGAAATTCGACAGCCCGGCCGGCGTACTGCCGGAAACGTAGCCGGGCAACAGCGGATGGTTAACGTGGAAAAACAGCGGCAGCAAGGTCAGGACCCCTTGCTGGCGGGTCGACAACCCTTCCATGGCGCGAGCCATGCGTCCTTCGTTGAGCTTCAGAAAGCGTGCGCGCAGCTGGCTGAGAACCTTGCGGTCGATTCCCTCGTCCAGATCGGGGCGGATTTCATGGGTGCGCGTCATGTCAGCTCAAACCGGCTCGCAGGGCTCGGACGTGGGGGCTCAGGTGAGGGGGAGTTTAGCGCCTGGGTCACGGGACTTTTAAGCTGATTTTGTATTTCTGGCGTCAGATTTCTATCGTGCGGCTACAGCGGGCATCAAAATGCGCCCGCGGAAATCCTTCAGCAGGGATTTCCGTGGGCGATGCGGGGGAATTCAGGCTGTTTCTTCGGCTCTCAGAATGGTGAGCACGGATTGCACATTTTGCGCGGCGTCACGACCCAGGCTGGTCAGATAGCCGCCATCAGGCTGGTCGATCAGATCTTTTTCAAATAGGCGTTTGGCAGCGGCAATAGCTTTCGGGGCAGCGGTCTGATGAATTTTCAAACCTTCCTGGGAACTGTCCAGGTTGAAGAGTGCGAGGATTTCCAGTTCGGCAACCAACTCAGGGGTAAGCGACATAAGGACTCCAGACTTTCTAGGAATTGGACGACAGCGCCCCTAAGGTGAACCCGCTTGTCCGGCATGTCCAGTGCTCGTGACAGGGTTTTTTTTCCTCTGTAGGAGCGAGCTTGCTCGCGAAGATCGTCAACGATGACGCGTAAACCAGATGCCCCGTGGCGCTCTCGGGTTTTTCGCGAGCAAGCTCGCTCCTACAGCGAGGGCGTGGGTTTATTGCTTTTCCGGCGGCAACTCGGGCAATGCCCGCAGCGCAGCCTCGTACCATTCGGTGTTGAATGCGCGGTCTTCTTCGAGGATTGCGTCGATTTCTACCGCCAAAACATGAGCCATCAAGTTGAGGATTTCTTCCCGCTCGTAACCCACCAGCGTCAGCTTGTTGAACGTCGCCTTGGCCGCTGGCGGGTTGTCGCTTTCGATCTGGTTTTCGATGGCCTGGATCAGGGTACTTTCGGCGAACTCTTCTTCGTCGTTGTCGATATCGTTCTGCTCGCTCATGGCAGGCTCCTCAGGGAAAGGTGGCCAGTTTACCCGCATTCAGTCGCGTGATGCTGCTGGCAAGAATCCCGGTAGCGTTCTATAAACAGGCACTGCCCACCCCGCACGGCCTGGAGGCTATGTGATGTTTAAACTTTATGGATTTTGTGTCAGCAACTACTACAACATGGTCAAACTGGCGTTGCTGGAAAAAGACCTGCCGTTCGAGGAAGTCATGTTCGTCCCGACCCGGGCCCCGGAGTCATTGGCGATCAGCCCGCGGGGCAAGGTCCCGGTGCTGGGCGTCGAGCAGGGCTACATCAACGAAACCAGTGTGATTCTCGAGTACATCGAACAAGCCCAAAAGGGCAAGCCGCTGTTGCCGAATGAGCCGTTCGAGCGCGCGCAGGTGCTGGCGTTGGCCAAGGAAATCGAGCTGTACATCGAACTGCCGGCGCGTGCCTGCTTCCCGGAAGCATTTTTTGGCATGACGGTACCGGAGGCGATTAAGGAAAAGAGCAAGGCTGAGTTGGTACTGGGGTTTGCGTCCCTGGCCAGGCACGGCAAATTCGCCCCTTATGTGGCTGGAGAAAGCTTGAGCATTGCCGACCTGTACTTCCAGTACAGCGTGTCACTGGCCAGTGCGGTCGGGCAGAAGGTGTTCGGGATTGATCTGCTGGCAGAAATGCCGGCGGCCAAGGCGTTGCTGGAGCATCTGGGACAGAACCCCAACGTTCAGCGAATTGCGGCGGACAGAGAGGCGGCGATGCCGGCGTTTATGGCGATGGTCGCCAGCAAGAAGTAGGTTTTGTAGCGTTCTTGCGAATGTCATCGCGGGCAGGCCCGCTCCCACAAGGGTCACACTTAACCTGTGGGAGCGGCGGTGCGGCGATCCGACTTGCCCGCGATGCTTTTAGCTTTTAGCGGCTGGCCAGCAACGCCTGACCGCGAGCCACAGCAGCCTTCACCTGCGTCGGCGCGGTGCCGCCGATGTGGTTGCGGGCATTGACCGAGCCTTCGAGGGTCAGCACGGCGAACACGTCCTGATCGATCTGGTCGCTGAACTTGCGCAGTTCTTCCAGGCTCATTTCCGCCAGGTCCTTGCCGCTGTCCACGCCGTATTTCACGGCATGGCCAACGATTTCGTGGCAATCACGGAATGGCAGGCCGCGACGCACCAGGTAGTCGGCCAGGTCGGTGGCGGTGGAGAAACCGCGCAGGGCCGCTTCGCGCATCATCGCGTGCTTGGGCTTGATCGCCGGAACCATGTCGGCAAAGGCCCGTAGCGAGTCGCGCAGGGTATCGGCGGCGTCGAACAGCGGTTCCTTGTCTTCCTGGTTGTCCTTGTTGTAGGCCAGAGGCTGGCCTTTCATCAAGGTCAACAGGCCCATCAGCGCGCCGAATACGCGACCGGTCTTGCCACGCACGAGCTCCGGTACGTCCGGGTTTTTCTTTTGCGGCATGATCGAGCTGCCGGTGCAGAAACGGTCCGGCAGATCGATGAACTGGAACTGCGCGCTGGTCCACAGCACCAGCTCTTCGGAGAAGCGCGACAGGTGCATCATCGCGATGCTGGCGGCCGAGCAAAATTCGATGGCGAAATCACGATCGGAGACGTTGTCCAGCGAATTGCCGCCAACCGCGTCGAAACCCAGGAGTTGGGCGGTGTATTCGCGATCGATCGGGTAGGTGGTGCCAGCCAGCGCCGCGCTGCCCAGCGGCATGCGGTTGGTGCGCTTGCGGCAGTCGACCAGGCGCTCGTAGTCGCGGCTGAGCATTTCGAACCAGGCCAGCATGTGGTGCCCGAACGTCACCGGCTGTGCGGTCTGCAGGTGGGTGAACCCCGGCATGATGCTGGCGGCTTCGCGCTCGGCCTGCTCCAGCAGGCCTTTTTGCAGGCGGGTGATTTCGGCCAGGATCAGGTCGATCTCGTCACGCAGCCACAGACGGATGTCGGTGGCGACCTGATCGTTACGGCTGCGGCCGGTGTGCAGTTTTTTACCGGTCACGCCGATGCGGTCGGTCAGGCGCGCCTCGATGTTCATGTGGACGTCTTCGAGGTCGATGCGCCAGTCGAACTGACCGGCCTCGATTTCGCCCTGGATGGTGTTCAGGCCATCGATGATGCTGTCGCGCTCGGCATCGGTCAGCACGCCGACCTTGGCCAGCATGGTGGCGTGGGCGATCGAGCCCATGATGTCGTGGCGATACAGGCGCTGGTCGAAGGTGACGGAGGCGGTGAAGCGGGCGACGAAGGCGTCGACGGGTTCACTGAAGCGGCCGCCCCAGGACTGATTGGTCTTGTCAGTGCTCATGAATTCGCTCGTATCGGCTTGAGGTAAGAAGGCGTGGAACGCTGGCGCGGATAATAACAGGGTTGCCAATCCTGTCGCTGACACTGGTCGATACGTTTTTTTGGGGGGGAAGAGCCCAGGCCCGGGTAAGACCCGCGTATTTTTGCCGAACGATATTTTCCAATTGAGCTATATCGTCCCGGCAACCGTCTACAGTTGGACAGTAGGATCAGCGCACTTCTCGGTGCAGCCGCTGGCTATAAGAAGAGTGGGGTGTTCATATTGCGTATCAGCAAACCCTGTGGCGATGTGTCGCCAATGCGGACCTGGACCGCCAATCGCCCGGCAGATGAAAATTTAGCCGCCGGACCAGCGGCACTTTTTGACGCTCGCGCTAGTCTTAGCGTGGATCGCGGTGACGGACGTCACTTCACCTGTCTACGCTATCCTTGTGCGAGACTCACGCAGGAATCCAGCGCAATATGAATGTCCTGATCGTTGATGACGAACCCTTGGTCCGCGAGCGCCTGAGCCGAATGGTTGGCGAACTCGAGGGATACAGTGTCCTGGAGCCTAGTGCCACGAATGGCGAAGAGGCGTTGGCACTGATTGACAGCCACAAGCCGGATATCGTGCTGCTCGATATCCGCATGCCAGGCCTGGATGGCCTGCAAGTGGCTGCGCGGTTATGCGAACGCGAAACTCCGCCCGCCGTGGTGTTCTGCGCCGGGCCCGATGAATTTGCCGTGGAAGCCTTACAGGCCAGCGCCGTAGGCTATCTGGTGAAACCTGTGAGAACTGAACAATTACATGACGCATTAAAGAGAGCCGAGCGCCCCAATCGTGCCCAGCTCGCCGCCCTGACCCGCCCTGCTGCCGAAAGCGGCAACGGCCCGCGCAGCCATATCAGCGCCCGAACCCGTAAAGGGATCGAGCTGATTCCGCTGGATCAGGTGGTGTATTTCATTGCCGACCATAAATACGTGACCTTGCGCCACGAAAGCGGCGAAGTGCTGCTCGATGAGCCGCTCAAGGCCCTCGAAGACGAATTCGGTGACCGTTTCGTGCGTATCCATCGCAATGCACTGGTCGCCCGCGAGCGTATCGAGCGATTGCAACGCACACCCCTGGGGCATTTTCAGCTATTCCTCAAAGGCCTCAATGGTGATGCGTTGATCGTCAGCCGGCGTCATGTGGCTGGGGTACGCAAAATGATGCAACAGCTTTAAACAGCTGTTCGCAGGCGAATTTCACACCCGATTGCCGGACATCCGGGGCCAGGGAGGCCGAGTAGTATCTGATACAAGTCAAAGTGGATTTGGCTGAGCTGTTATTATCTACCGTATCTATTCAGTACGGATTGATCCATGTCCTCTCGCCAGATCCGCATCGCCACCCGCAAAAGCGCTCTCGCCCTGTGGCAGGCCGAATACGTCAAAGCCCGTCTTGAAGCAGCTCATCCGGGCCTGCTGGTGACCCTCGTCCCCATGGTCAGCCGTGGTGACAAGCTGCTTGACTCGCCGCTGTCGAAAATCGGCGGCAAGGGCCTGTTCGTCAAGGAACTCGAAACCGCGCTGCTGGACAATGAAGCCGACATCGCCGTGCACTCCATGAAGGACGTGCCGATGGACTTCCCCGAAGGCCTCGGTCTGTTCTGCATCTGCGAGCGGGAAGACCCGCGCGATGCCTTCGTTTCCAACACCTACACCAGCCTGGATGAGTTGCCCCAGGGCAGTATCGTCGGCACCTCAAGCCTGCGCCGCCAGGCTCAATTACTGACCCGTCGCCCGGACCTGCAAATCCGCTTCCTGCGCGGCAACGTCAACACTCGCCTGGCCAAGCTCGATGCCGGTGAATACGACGCCATCATCCTCGCCGCTGCCGGCCTGATCCGCCTGGGCTTCGAAGATCGCATCACCTCGGCCATCAGCGTCGACGACAGCCTCCCGGCCGGTGGTCAGGGGGCGGTGGGTATCGAATGCCGCAGCGCCGACAGTGAAATCCATGCGTTGCTGACACCCCTGCATCACCAGGACACCGCCACCCGCGTGACCGCCGAGCGAGCCCTCAACAAGCACCTCAATGGCGGCTGCCAGGTGCCGATTGCCTGCTACGCCGTGCTGGAAGGTGAGCAGGTCTGGTTGCGCGGACTGGTGGGCGATCCAGCCGGTGGCCTGTTGCTCAGCGCGCAAGCCCGCGCCCCTCGCGGCGATGCCGAGGCGCTGGGTGTGCGAGTAGCCGAAGATCTGCTCAGCCAGGGTGCCGACGCCATCCTCAAAGCGGTCTATGGCGAGGCTGGTCACGAGTGATCGGCTGGCGCTTGCTGCTGACGCGTCCCGCCGATGAGTCGGCGGCGCTGAGCAGTTTTTTGGCCGAACAGGGGATATTCAGTAACAGTCTGCCGCTTTTGGACATCGAGCCGATTGCGGCCACTGACACAATGCACCAGGTGATTGCGGCGCTGGATCAGTTCTGCGCCGTCATCGTGGTCAGCAAACCGGCCGCCCGGATCGGCGTCGAACTGCTCGAGCGGTATTGGCCTACACCGCCCGGTGTGAAGTGGTTCAGCGTCGGCGCGGCGACTGCGCAGATCCTCGAGGATCACGGGCTGGACGTGAGCTTCCCGGCAGAAGGCGATGACAGTGAAGCCTTGCTCGAACTTTCCCGACTGCGCGAGGCTATCGCACAACCCGATGCGCGAGTGCTGATCCTGCGTGGGGAGGGCGGGCGCGAGTTGCTGGCTGAACGTTTGCGTGAGCTTGGTGCTAGTGTCGAGTATCTGGAGTTGTACCGCCGGGGATTGTCGATTTATCCGCCGACACTGCTGCCGCAACGGATCCAGGCGGAACGCCTGAACGGGCTGGTGGTCAGCAGTGGACAAGGTTTTGAGCACCTGCACCAATTGGCCGGCGATGCCTGGCCGCAGTTGGCGCGGTTGCCGTTGTTTGTACCGAGCCCCAGGGTTGCCGAAATGGCGCGTGCCGCCGGGGCCAAAACAGTTGTGGATTGTCGCGGCGCCAGTGCCGCGGCCTTGCTGACGGCGTTACGGGAGCATCCCGTACCCGTTTTCTGATGCAAAGGATGGATACGTGAGCGAAACAGCCTTGCCTAAAGATGACGTGCGACCTGTGCTTGATGCACCTGTTGATGCTCCTGTTGATGAAATGCCGCCGCCGCCACCTGCTGCCGAGCAGCGTCGAGGCAACGGTCTGGCAATCATCGCGCTGCTGTTGGGTGCGGCTGGTGTCGCGGTGGGCGGTTGGGGTGTCTGGCAGGTGCGTCACCTTCAGGCCAATAATCAGCAGCAACTGAGCCAGGTGCAGGCGCTAAATGACCAGGCACAAAACCTCAAGCTCAATGAGGAACGCCTGAGCGCACGCCTGGCACAATTGCCTCCTGCCGATGAACTGGAAGCACGCAGCCGTCTGGTGATTCAGCTGCAAGGTGATCAGCAGCGGTTGAACCAACGGCTGGAAACCGTACTCGGCGCCAGTCGCAAGGACTGGCGTCTGGCCGAGGCCGAGCACCTGCTGCGTCTGGCCAGCCTGCGACTGTCCGCCTTGCAGGACATCAGCAGCGCCCAGGCACTGGTCCAGGGTGCCGACGAGATACTGCGTGAACAAAACGACCCGGGCTCCTTCGCTGCTCGCGAGCAGGTGGCCAAGACCCTGATCGCCTTGCGCAGCACCGAACAACCGGATCGCACCGGGCTGTTCCTGCGCCTTGGCGCGCTGCGCGATCAAGTGGCCAGCCTCACCGAGCTGGCGCCGGAGTACAAGGACCGTGGCGATTCGTTGCTGGGCCTGACCGCCGATGGCGACGGTGCCAGCCGCTGGGCGCAATGGTGGGATCAGATTTCCCGCTACATCCGTATCGATTTCAGTGCCGACAAAAACGTTCGCCCATTGCTGGCCGGCCAGAGCCTGAGTCAGGTACGCCTGGCCCTGAGCCTGGCGCTGGAGCAAGCGCAGTGGGCCGCACTCAATGGCCAGGCGGCGGTTTACTCCCAGGTGCTGGACGAAGCGCGGGACATCCTCAAGGGCAACTTCAACCCGGACAACGCACAAAGCAAAGTCATGCTTGAGCAGGTGGCCGAGTTGAGCAAGCAACCTGTCACCGTAGTCACTCCGGACATGACCGGCACCCTGAGCGCGGTGCAGGGGTATCTGGAGCGGCGCAACGTCAATGCCGAAGATTCGGTCAAGCCACTGGCCAGGCCTGCCGCGAACACCGCGCCGGAGGCCACGCCATGAAACGCCTCTATGTGATCGTGTTCCTCGTGATCGCCGCTGCCGCTGCGCTGGGGCTGGCGATTGCCGAACACTCCGGTTACGTGCTGATTGCCTACAAGACCTTCCGCTATGAGTCGAGCCTGTGGGCTACTTTGGCGCTGGTGGCTGTGCTCTGGCTGGTGATCTGGGGCATCAGGTCGTTGGTCGAACTGGTGATGGCTTCCAGTGGCGTGGTCAATCCGTGGTCTCGGCGCAACCGCAGCCGTCGGGTGCAGGTGGCGATCGAGCATGGTCAGCTGGACCTGGCCGAGGGTCGCTGGGCCAGCGCCCAACGGCACTTGCATCGGGCTGCCGAAGCCGAGCGCCAGCCGCTGCTTTACTACCTCGGCGCTGCCCGTGCCGCGAACGAACAAGGCAATTACGAAGAAAGCGACAACTTGCTGGAGCGCGCCCTGGAGCGTCAGCCTCAGGCCGAGTTGGCGATCGCCTTGAGCCACGCTCAGTTGCAGACCGATCGCGGTGATACCGAAGGCGCCCTTGCCACCCTGCAAGCCATGCGTGAACGCCATCCTCATAACGCACAGACCCTGCGTCAGTTGCAGCGCCTGCTTCAGCAGCGTGGTGATTGGTCGGCGGTGATTCGCCTGCTGCCGGAGCTGCGCAAGGACAAAATCCTGTCGGCGGCCGAACTCGCCGAGCTGGAGCGTCGGGCCTGGGGGGCGAACCTGTCTCTGGCGGCGCAACGAGAAGAAGACGGAGCGGTGGGGCAGCAATCGCTGGAACGTGCCTGGCAACAACTGACCTCGGCACAGCGTCAGGAGCCGCAGCTGGTGCTCGCGTATGCCGAACAACTGCGGCAACTTGGGGCTCAGGTCGAGGCCGAAGAAGTGCTGCGCACCGCTCTCAAACTCGGCTACGACAGTCATCTGGCACGACTCTACGGATTGGTTCGCGGCAATGATCCGACCCGCCAGTTGCAGGCCGCCGAAGGCTGGCTCAAGGACCATCCGGCTGATCCGGGCCTGCTGCTGACACTGGGCCGTCTTTGCCTGCAAAACAGTTTGTGGGGCAAGGCCCGGGACTATCTGGAAAGCAGCCTGCGTGTACAACGCAATCCGGAAGCCTGTGCGGAACTGGCACGCTTGCTGGCGCAAATGGGTGATACCGAGCGCAGCAACCAGCTGTTTCAGGAAGGCCTGGGGTTGTTGGATGAACGCTTGCTCGCGGCCCCTCTGCCAGTGCCAGTCCGCGCTTGACCCATTCGCTGGCGCCAGGTTCCGGCGTCTGAGCGATGACCTGCGGCGAGTGAGCAATCGCCCTCGCCGCAGTGCGTTGATTGGTTGAAATTCAGTCGCAAAATTTCGTCGCAGGCAAAGTCCTACAGAGGACTACATTTTATCCTCTCGCCTGCGTCGGGATTTCCCTACACCTGTGCTGAAGTCTCTGTGGGCACTTGCCTTGAAAGGCCGTCGCGCTTTCCTCTACCGTAATGGTCTGTCACTACTTTTACGGAAAAGCCATGTCTTTGGCCTGCTCACGCTCCTTGTTTTTCATGGCTTTCGTTGCGGGTGCCCTGGCGATGGGTGTTTCCTACTACCTGGAATATGCAGTCGGCCTGCGGCCTTGCGGCTTGTGTCTTGTGCAGCGGTTTTGCCTGGCGCTCTTTACCGGTGTCTGCCTGATGGCTTCGGTCCATGGCCCCGGTCGCATAGGCAACGTTCTGTATTGGCTGCTCAGTCTTTGTTGCAGCCTGGCTGGCACTGTCACGGCGTGGCGACAGGTCCTGCTGCAAAGCCTTCCGGCAGAACAGGGAGCGGCGTGCTCGACCCGTCTGGCGGACCTGTTGGCCAGTTCTCCGTGGCTATCGGTCGTACAGCAAATGTTCAAGGGGGCTGCCGATTGTGTGGAAATTTCCTGGACGCTGTTCGATCTGAGTCTCACAGAGTGGAGCCTGCTGTTCTTCGTCGCAATGATGATTCTGGCCGTTTACCAGTCGTTGCGACTGGTCTGGACCAGCTATCAGCGACCACTCAGCGGCGAGTCGTCGCACCGGGCCTTTGCCGGCGATTAAACACTTGTATGAACTTTATCGCCTGCGTACCTTGAAGCCAGTGTCGTGCGGGCATAATCTGGCCCGCACGTGTCATTGGAATTATGTTGCTCGATGACGCTCTGCCTGACCGCCCACCGACGTTACAAGAGGCGAGCGGGCATAGAGCAGCTGACCCACAAGGGAAGAGAGATCACCATGCTCGAAAGTTGTCAGAATGCTCAGGAACGCTGGGGCGGAGTGCACCTGCTGATCGATCGCTGGTTGCAGGAACGACACGAACTGATCGGGGCCTATGACGCTCTCGGCGCAAAGCCTGAGGCGCTGGGTGAGAACCGCAAGCCCTTGCAGGAATTCTGCGGCGTGCTGGTCGATTATGTATCGGCCGGGCACTTCGAGATCTACGAGCAGCTGACGGGGGAGGCCAAGGCCTTCAACGACCAGCGTGGCCTGGAGCTCGCCGAGACGATCTACCCGCGTATCGACGTCATCACCGAAAAGCTACTCGCGTTCAATGACCTGTGTGATGCAGGAAAGTGTGTCGCCGAAGAGTTCAAGACGCTCGGCGGACTGTTGCATGAGCGCTTTGAGCTGGAAGACTGCCTGATCGAAGTGCTGCACACCGCCCACAAGGAAACCGATTCGGTTCAGGCCTGAAGCACTTCCTGCAAGATCCCGAAACGGCGTGCCAAGGCACGCCGTTTTTCGTTTGCGTCCTCAACCGGTAGCACCACGCAGTTCGACTTCGAACACCAGTGGAGTGAACGGTGCGATCACGTCACCGGCACCATCGGCGCCATAGGCCTGAGCCGATGGAATCACCAGTCGCCACTTCGCCCCGACCGGCATGTTTTGCAGTGCGCTACGCCATCCGGCGATCACGCTGTCGAGACTGAACCATTGTGGCTGACTGTTCTGATCGAACACCGTGCCGTCGGGCAAGCGACCGATGTACAGCACCTGCACCTTGCCGTTCGGTCCGGCCTTGGCGCCAGTGCCTGGTGTCAACTCGGTCAGCAACACGCCATCAGCGAGTTCACGCACGCCGGGTCTGGCTTTTTCCGTGGCGAGAAAACGCTGTTCTTTTTCCAGTGCCATTTCGCTTTGCGGCTCGTCTGTTTGCATGGCGATCCGGGCTTCATGCTCGGTCAATATCTGCTGGATCTGCTCGTCCTTCAGCGCCAGCGGTTTGCCCTGATAGGCCTGCTGCAATCCTTCGACCAGTGCCTGGAGTTGCAGGTCGGGAGCCTCCTGGCGCAAGCGTTCGCCAAGGCTTGCACCCAGGCTGTAAGCGAGATCGTGGGCTTCATTTTCCTGTGTTGTTGCAGCGGCTTGAGCTGCTGAAAAAAACACGCACAGCGATAAAAAAAGGTAGCGCGACATGAGCACTCTCCGACCTGAAATGCGGGCGATTATGCCAGCGGGAATGCGCGCAACGGTGAACTGCTTTTGCGCCGAGGCAGAAGTTTTTCAATCCTTTGCAACGCAGCGCTTTCGATAGTGTCAACATGCCCTAGCGGCGGTTGCAGCAGAGGTCTAGTATGAGCCGCACTCACTTCAGCCAGGAGGTAAACCATGTCGGCCACCAAGAAGCCAGTAAACACTCCATTGCACCTGCTCCAACAACTCTCGGGCAGCTTGCTCGAGCATCTGGAAACCGCTTGTTCCGAAGCCTTGGCTGATGCTGAAAAGTTGCTCGCCAAACTGGAAAAGCAGCGCGGAAAAGCGCAAGAAAAACTGCACAAATCCCGCACCAAATTGCAGGACGCTGCGGCGGCCGGAAAAGCCAAGGCACAAGCCAAGGCCAAGGACGTAGTGGCCGATCTTGAGGAGCTGCTCGATGCCCTCAAAGATCGTCAATCGGAAACCCGCGGCTACATTCTGCAACTCAAGCGCGATGCTCAGGAAAGCCTGAAACTGGCCCAGGGCGTCGGTCGTGTACAAGAGGCTGTCAGCAAGGCGTTGTCCCTGCGTGCGGCCAAGCCAGCTGCGGCACCTGCGAAGAAAGCCGCTGCCAAACCGGCTGCTGCAAAAGCACCGGCCAAGCCTGCTGCTGCCAAGCCAGCCGCTGCCAAACCAGTCGCTAAAACTGCCGCAGCCAAACCTGCTGCCAAACCGGCTGCGAGAAAACCGGCTGCTGCCAGCGCTGCAAAACCTGCGGCTAAAACCACGGCTGCCAAACCAGCCGCTGCACGACCTGCCGCTGCACGAGCCACTGCTGCCAAACCAGCCGTGGCTAAAACCGCCGCCGCTAAACCGGCTGCGAAACCAGCTGCAAAACCAGCTGCCCGCACCGCTGCGGCGAAACCTGCTGCCAAGCCGGCTGCAAAACCTGTCGCTGCAAAACCGGCAGCCAAACCAGCAGCCAAGCCAGCGGCAAAACCTGCCGTAAAAGCGGCTGCAAAACCTGCTGCTAAACCAGCTGCAAAACCAGCTGCAGCGAAACCAGCCGTTGCCGCCAAACCAGCCGCTGCCAAGCCAGTTGCCGCCAAACCGGCTGCTGCAAAACCCGCTGCAAAACCAGCGGCCAAACCTGCAGTGAAAAGGCCGGTTGCCGCCAAGCCAGCCACCGCGCCGGTTGCCAAGCCAGTCGCTCCGGCTGCGCCAGCAGCAACCACCTCGACAGCCGCGCCAGCGCCAACGCCTGCCGTAACTTCGAGTGTTGCAACCACCCCAGCCAGCGCTTCCTAAGTGCCGGTTACCGCGACGCGCAGCTGATGCAGCGCGTCGCGGTGCAGGTGGGCGGCCTCAGCCGTCGCACCTTCCAGCCAGGCCGATAGATCGGCCCCGGCATCTTGCGGCCAACTCTGCGCCGCTCTCTCCAACCGCAACAACAGATGCCGTTCGGCCTCCAGCTCCAGTGCCTTCACTTGTTCACGCAAGGTATGCAAATCGGCGTCTTCCGTGGCCGCGGCTTTCCACTGTGTGCGCAAGGCGCGTAACGGCCGCACGACATCGGTGTCCCAGGCGACAGCCACGCTGCGTAGTTGCTGCAAGCGCTGCTCATCGCAGGCCACACCTCGTTGTCCCAACCACGCACCGCACAGCAACAGGCACACATTGACCCCCGCCGACTGCAATTGCAGGCATGCCTGCTCAACGCCCGGACGGGCGTAAGTGGTCAGGGAAAAGCTCCACAGGTCAGAGGACATAGTGCTACTCGCGCCAGTTGCGAGCGAAGCTGGTAGACTCCGCCGCCATTATGATTCGACTTCAGAACCTGACTTTACAGCGTGGCCCGCAACGTCTGCTAGAAGACGCCGAGCTGACGCTGCACGCCGGCCAGAAAGCCGGCCTCATCGGTGCCAACGGCGCCGGCAAATCGAGCCTGTTCGCCTTGCTTCGGGGTGAGTTGCACCCGGACTCGGGTGATTGCTTCCTGCCGGCCGACTGGCGTATCGCCCATATGCGCCAGGAGGTCGATACCCTCGAACGCCTGGCGGTCGACTACGTGCTCGATGGCGACCTGCGCCTGCGCCAGGTGCAACGCGACCTGGCGGTAGCCGAAGCGGCCCATGACGGTGCCGCTCAGGCCCGCCTGCACTCGGAACTCGACAGCGCCGACGGTTACACCGCAGATGCTCGGGCGCGCAAGTTGCTGGCCGGCCTTGGGTTCACCAACGAGCAGATGGATCGTCAAGTCGGGGATTTCTCCGGTGGCTGGCGGATGCGTCTAAACCTGGCGCAGGCCTTGATGTGCCCATCGGACCTGCTGCTGCTCGACGAACCGACCAACCACCTCGACCTCGACGCCATCATCTGGCTCGAAGAATGGCTCAAGAGCTATCCGGGCACCCTGATGCTGATCTCCCACGACCGGGACTTCCTCGATGCCGTGGTCGATCATGTAGCCCACGTCGATCAGCGCAAGATCACCCTGTACCGCGGTGGCTACAGTGCCTTCGAGCGCGCCCGTGCCGAACGCCTGGCCCAGCAACAGCAGGCGTACGAGAAGCAGCAGGTGCAACGTGCGCACATGGAAAGCTACATCGCCCGCTTCAAGGCCCAGGCCACCAAGGCCCGTCAGGCCCAGAGCCGGATCAAGGCACTGGAGCGGATGGAAGAGCTGACCGCTGCCCACGTCGACTCGCCATTCGATTTCGTTTTTCGCGAATCGCAGAAAATTTCCAGCCCGCTGATCGACCTGTCCGATGCCCGCCTGGGTTACGGCGACAAAGCCGTGCTGGAGAAGGTCAAGCTGCAACTGACCCCGGGTGCGCGAATCGGTCTGCTCGGTCCGAACGGCGCCGGTAAATCGACCCTGATCAAGAACCTTGCCGGTGAGCTCTCGCCATTGGCCGGACGCTTGACCCGTGGTGAAAACACCGTCGTTGGTTACTTCGCCCAACATCAACTGGACTCGCTGGATTCCAAGGCCAGCCCGTTGCTGCACTTGCAGCGTCTGGCGCCGATCGAGCGCGAGCAGACCCTGCGCGACTTCCTCGGCGGTTTCGACTTCCGTGGTGCGCGAATCGACGAGCCGGTACTGAATTTCTCCGGTGGCGAGAAAGCGCGCCTGGCGTTGGCCTTGATCGCCTGGGACCGACCGAACCTGTTGCTGCTCGACGAACCGACCAACCACCTGGACCTGGAAATGCGCCTGGCGCTGACCATGGCCCTGCAGGAATTCAGTGGTGCGGTACTGGTGGTCTCTCACGATCGCCACTTGCTCAAAAGCACCACCGACAATTTCTATCTGGTGGCGGACGGCAAGGTCGAGGAGTTCGACGGCGATCTGGAAGACTACACCCGCTGGCTGGTGGAGTATCGCCAGCGCAACGCCCCGGTCAGCAACACGCCGGTCAACCCGGACAAGACCGACAAGAAAGCCCAGCGTCAGGCTGCTGCTGCGTTGCGCCAGCAACTGGCACCACACAAGCGCGAGGCTGACAAGCTTGAAGCCGAGCTGGGCAAGCTCCACGAAAAACTGGCGAAGATCGATGCCAGCCTCGGCGACAGCGACATCTACGAGCAGGCGCGCAAGAACGAATTGCGTGATCTGCTGGCCGAACAGGCCAAGCTGAAGGTGCGTGAGGCGCAGCTGGAGGACGCGTGGATGGAAGCCCTGGAAATGCTGGAAGGCATGCAGGCGGAGCTGGAGGCACTGTCCTGATGGACGCCTTCAAGCTGCCACTGCCGGCGGTGTGGGTCGAGCCGATCTGGCTCGGCGTGCAAATCCTGCTGATCCTGCTCGCCGGTTACATCGCTCAGCGCTTTGTTGCCAAATGCCTGACTCGTCTCGGTGAGCGCTACCCGTTTCCGCCGCAGTTGCTGATGCCGCTGCGCGGGGGGCTGCGCTGGCTGATCATGGGCAGTGCGTTGATTTTCGTGCTGGAGCGACTCGGTGTATCGGCCACGGTACTCTGGACCGCGTTGTCCGGTTTCGTCGCAGTCGCGGCGGTGGCGTTTTTCGCCATGTGGAGCGTGCTCTCCAATCTTCTCTGCGCGATTCTGATCTTTACCGTCGGCCCGTTCCGCCTCGGTGACGTGGTCGAGTTGGTAGACACCACCGACAAGCCCGGCGTCAAAGGTCGGGTGGTGGCGATCAATCTCCTTTACACCACGCTGATCGAGGCCGAAGAACTCGGCACTGGTAGCGCCATGGTGCAAGTGCCCAACAGTTTGTTCTTCCAGCGTTCGGTGCGGCGCTGGCGCGGGACGGATGTGTTTCCTTCCAGCGGGTTTGAAAAGTAAGCCTGCTGCTGCCTGATACACCGCTTTCGTCGGAACGCCGCCCGGAGCAAGCTCGCTCCCACAGTAAATCTTCAGTGGCCACAAATCTTGTGAACGACACGGGCTTAATGTGGGAGCGGGCTTGCTCGCGAAGAGGCCCTCAAGCCGCAAACGCTGGTCGGCCGCCGACACATCCTGCAAAAAATCGGTAGTCATCCAACCAAAGCCGCATTAGCTTAGACGTCTGTCACGAGTCTGAGTCGAGGTGTGCAATGGAGCTTCAAACATGGCTGGCGTTTTTTGCCGCCTGCTGGGTGATCAGCCTGTCCCCCGGTGCCGGCGCCATTGCGTCGATGTCCAGCGGCCTGCAATACGGTTTCTGGCGCGGCTACTGGAACGCCCTGGGCCTGCAATTGGGCCTGGCTTTGCAGATCGTCATCGTCGGTGCCGGTGTCGGCGCCATTCTCACGGCTTCGGCCACGGCCTTCTACGCAATCAAATGGTTTGGCGTAGCGTATCTGGTTTACCTCGCGATCAAGCAATGGCGTGCGCTGCCCAGCGATATGAGCGATGACGCGGCAGTGCGCCAGATCGGCAAGCCGATGGCCCTGGTGTTCCGTGGTTTTCTGGTGAACATCAGCAACCCCAAGGCGCTGGTGTTCATGCTGGCGGTGTTGCCGCAGTTCATCGACCCGCATGCGCCGCTGTTGATCCAGTATCTGGTGATCGGCGTGACCATGATCTGCGTCGACCTGATCGTCATGGCCGGCTACACCGGTCTGGCGTCCAAAGTGCTGCGTCTGTTGCGCACACCGAAACAGCAAAAACGCATGAACCGAACCTTTGCAGGGCTGTTCATCGGGGCGGCGGCGTTCATGGCGACGTTGCGTAGGGCCGCCGTGTAAAACGGCGACTTACAAAAAAGGCGACCCTGGTGGTCGCCTTTTTCGTTTGGGGAGCAGCTCCCGAAACAGATGCAATTACGAAGAAGTCCCAACAAAGCTTGAGCGAAACCTGATGGGCGATAACAATATGTAACTTCGTTTTTCAAATTGAGATTCATTCATGATTGCCCCCTCCCGTTTCCTGGCCTGGCTGTTGCTGCCGCTGTTGGCTGCGTGCAGCTTTCAACTGCTGGCCGCTCCCGCCGAAGGTGCGCCGCAGGCGCTGCACTTGCTCGATTGCATCGGCGCGGATTACCCGGACACGGTGCAGGCGGGCAGCATCACGGACCAGGCCGGATTTCGCGCGCAGCAAGAATCGGTCAAGACGCTGGGAAGTCTGATTGCAGCCATGCCGGCCAAGCCGGAAAAAGCCGCGCTGGAGCAAAGCCTGACCGCGCTGGGAAATTCCATCGACGCCCGTCAGGACGGTGCCGACGTCGCGCGCCAGGCCCGGCAACTGGGTGCGAAGCTGGCCGTAGCCTATGAAGTCAGCCAGGCCCCGGTCATTACGCCGGACCCGGTGCGTGGCGCGCCGCTGTACGCTCAGCATTGCTCGGTTTGCCATGGCGATACAGGGGCCGGCGACGGCCCGGCAGGTGTCGGCATGACGCCACCGCCATCCAATCTGCGTGACACCACACGACTGGATCGACTGAGCCTCTACGCGATCTACAGCACCCTGGGCCTGGGGGTCGAAGGGACTGACATGCCGGCCTTTGCCGATCAACTGGATGATCGTCAGCGTTGGGACCTGGCCACCTATATCGCCAGCTTCAGTGTTGACCCGGCGACGGCCAAGGCTGAAAAGACCTACAACATCGCCGACCTGGCTCGTCAGACCCCGGCCGAAGTGCTGGCCGCCGAAGGCCCGCAAGCCGCCGCGACCTTCCGTGCCCAGCGGGCGCAACCGCCGCAGGTCAAGCGTGGCCCGGCACAATTGCTCGACTACACAGCTGCCACTCTGGACAAGAGCATCGCGGCATATCGTGCCGGTGAGCATGATCAGGCTTATGACTTATCCGTAGCGGCGTATCTGGAAGGCTTCGAGCTGGTTGAGAGCTCGCTGGATAACATTGACGCCAACGTGCGTAAAGACACTGAAAAATCCCTGATGGCCTACCGTCAGTCGTTGCAGGATGGTCTGCCGGTGAGCGAGGTCGAGCAGCGCCTGGACCTGGCCAAGGACAAGTTGAAGGCATCGGCCGGCCTGCTCGGCAACGACGGTTTGAGTTGGTCGCTGAGTTACATTTCCGGCCTGCTGATTCTGCTGCGCGAAGGTCTGGAAGCGATTCTGGTGCTGGCGGCGATCCTTGCTTTCCTGCGTAACACGGGTCAACAGGCGGCGGTGCGCAGCGTCAATGTCGGTTGGGGCCTGGCGTTTGTGGCGGGGCTGGGCACTTGGGCGCTGGCAGCCTATGTGATTGATGTCAGCGGTTCGCAGCGCGAATTGCTCGAAGGCGCGACGGCGTTGTTTGCCAGCGTCATGGTGCTGTGGCTGGGCGTGTGGATGCATGACCGTCGTCACGCGGCGGCCTGGCAGGATTACATCAAGACCAGCCTGGTGGGCGGCGGCGGGCGTTTCGGTTTTGCGACCCTGGCGTTCTTCTCGGTGTATCGCGAGCTGTTCGAAGTGATTCTGTTCTACGAAACCCTGTGGTTGCAGGCCGGTCCCGCGGGGCACAACGCGGTGCTGGCCGGTGGGGCCACGGCGCTGGTGCTGCTGGTCGGCCTGGCCTGGGTGATTTTGCGCGGTTCGGCGAAGTTGCCGCTGGCGCTGTTCTTCAGCATCAACGCAGGTCTTTTGTGCGCCTTGTCAGTGGTGTTTGCCGGGCATGGCGTGAAAGCGCTGCAGGAAGCCGGGATTTTCGGCACGCGACCGGTGCCGTTCTTTGACTTTGAATGGCTGGGGATCCATGCCGATGCGTATTCGTTGAGCGCCCAGGCTGTGGCGATCATTGCGATTGTCGTGTTGTACGGTCGTAGCCGGGTGGTTGAGAGGCAGCGGGTGCAGGTTTCTTAAACGGCATTCGCTTCGCTCACTTTCGCGGGCAAGCCACGCTCCCACAGGTTTAGCGTTAACCTGTGGTGCGTGGCTTGCCCGTGATGCTTTTCAACAGAGGAAAATTCAATGCGTGTGTGGATCGATGCCGACGCCTGCCCCCGGGCAGCCAAGGATCTGGTGGTGAAGTTCGCCCTCAAGCGCCAGTTCGAAGTGGTGTTGGTGGCCGGGCAACCGCAGATCAAGCCGGGGCTGGCGCTGGTCAAGCTGATCGTGGTGCCGAGCGGCCCGGATGCGGCCGATGACTACCTGGTGGAACACGCGGTGCCCGGTGAGCTGGTGATCTGCAGCGATGTGCCATTGGCCGACCGTCTGGTGAAGAAGGGCGTGGCTGCGCTCGATCCACGAGGCAAGGAGTTTGATGCGCAGAACATGGGGGAGCGGCTGGCGGTGCGCAACCTGTTCACCGATTTGCGCGAACAGGGGCAAATGGGTGGTGGACCCGCACCGTTTGGCGACCGTGAGAAGCAGGCGTTTGCCAATGCGCTGGACCGGATCCTCACACGGCTGGCCCGCAAACTGTAGGAGCGAGCTTGCTCCGGGCGGCGCTCCGACGATGGACGTCAACGATGATGAGTGCTGGCTGGATGAACGCGGCGCTCTCACGTCTTTCGCGAGCAAGTTCGCTCCTACAGTCAACCGTGTCAGGCGTCGTTTTCGTGGGTCAGTTCGAGCACACGGTCGACCAGTTTGTTGATTCCGGACGCCACCTCACTGATCGATTGCGCCAGCATGTAAGCCGGTGTGCTCACCAGTTTGCGTGCCTTGTCTTCGACGATGTCACTGACCGCGCAATCGGTATGGGTCGCGCCCATCTTGTTCATCGCGGCAGCGGTGTCGGTGTCGTTGCCAATGGTGCAGGTGACGCCAGGCCCGTAGATTTTTGCCGCCAGGGCTGGGGAAATGCACATCAACCCCACCGGTTTGCCGGCCTCGGCAAAAGCTTCGGTCAGTGCCAGGACATCCGGTTGAACGGTGCAGCCGGCGCCTTCGATGGCAAAGTTGGACAGGTTCTTGGCCGAGCCGAAGCCGCCGGGCACGATCAGCGCATCGAACTCATCGACGTTAGCGTCACGGATATCCTTGATGTTGCCCCGGGCGATCCGCGCCGATTCCACCAGCACGTTGCGCGATTCGGGCATTTCTTCGCCGGTCAGGTGGTTGATCACATGCAACTGCGCGATGTTCGGTGCGAAACACTGCACCTGGGCACCGCGTTGGTCCAGGCGCAGCAAGGTGATGACGCTCTCGTGGAGCTCGGCGCCGTCGTACACGCCACAACCGGAAAGGATCACTGCAACTTTTTTGCTCATGGGCTTTTCTCCAGATTCATGGCGTTAAATGTCCACTAATTTGTCACTCGTTGCCATAGGGTTAATTCACGGCTACACATAGCATCTGTCCTCAAGATTCCGATCAGGGCGCGTCATGGACTTCATTCTGTATGCGGTGCCGTTCTTCTTTGTGCTGATCGCCGTCGAGCTGCTGGCCGACCGTTGGCGCGGGGTGAGCAATTATCGGGTGGCGGACGCGATCAACAGCATCAGCACCGGCGTGCTGTCGACCACCACGGGCCTGTTGACCAAGGGTGTGGGTCTGGTGACCTATGCGTTTGCCCTCAAGCACCTGGCGCTGTTCGAACTGTCGGCCGACAGCGTCTGGACCTGGGTGTTTGCCTTTGTCTTCTACGACTTCTGCTACTACTGGCTGCACCGCATGGGCCACGAGCGCAACATTCTCTGGGCCGCCCATTCGGTGCATCACCAGAGCGAGGACTACAACCTGTCCACGGCGTTGCGCCAGACCAGTACCGGATTTCTGTTGAGCTGGATCTTCTATCTGCCGATGGCGGTGTCCGGCGTGCCGCTGCTGGTGTTCGTCAGCGTCGCGGCGCTGAACCTGCTGTACCAGTTCTGGGTGCACACGCGGCACATTCCCAAGCTTGGCTGGTTCGAATGGTTCTTTGTCACGCCGTCCAATCATCGGGCTCACCATGCACAGAACGCTCTCTACATGGATCGCAACTACGGCGGCGTGTTCATTATTTGGGACCGTCTGTTCGGCTCGTTCCAGGAAGAGGACGACAACGAACCGGTGATCTTCGGCGTGACCACGCCACTGGCGAGCTGGAACCCCGTGTGGGCGAACGTGCAGTTCTACGCGCAGTTGTGGGCAGATGCGCGAAGTGCCGAAAGCACCTGGGACAAGCTGCGGATCTGGTTCATGCGCACCGGCTGGCGCCCGGCGGACGTGGCGGCCAGATACCCGATGAACAAGCCGGACCTGAGCCAGTTCCGTAAATTCGAAGTAGCACTGGACGGGCGTCAGCAGCTCTACGTCCTCTTGCAGTTCTGCGTCTATATCGCACTGGGCAGCTACTTGATGAATCTTGAACCGAAGCTGCCAGTCGCCGCCCTGGTCTTGGGCTGGGGAGCGGTGGCGCTCGGTTTGTTTGTGCTGGGCGTAGCCCTGGAGAATCGCCCGTGGGCGTTGAAGCTGGAACTGGTGCGGCTGGCATCGAATCTGCCATTGGTATGGCTGGCCCCGATGGTGGGACTGTGGCCGGCCAGCGCGGTGGGCTGGGTCGGCCTGCTCAGTTACAGTCTGTTGAGCGGCATCGGTCTCTACTGTTGCAGAGACCGTATCACTCGGCTGGCGTCGTAGGGCCTTCGGCCTTGGTTCGCTCGGCCTTCAGGGCTTGTTCGTCGGCGTAGACCTGCTTGGCCAGGCGGGCATTCTTGAAGCGCCGGCGCAGCCACAGCACGAAGCCCAGGACCAGCAGTGCACCGAGCACCCAGAGTTCGTACTTCTTCACACTGCCGAGCATGCCTTCGAGCACTGCGCCGAAATGGTACGCGGCCGCCGCCAGGGCTGCGGCCCAGATCGCTGCACCAATTCCGTTGAGCAGCAGGTAACGGCCCGGCGGATAGCCTGACAGCCCGATGGCCACCGGCATCACCGTGCGTAAACCGTAGACGAAACGGAAGCTCAACACCCAGATGTCCGGATGCTTGCGAATGTGTTCCAGCGCCCGGTCACCCATCATCTGCCAGCGCGGCTTGCGCACCAGCAGCTTGCGGCCATGTTTGCGCCCCAGAAAGTACCACAGCTGGTCACCGGCATAGCTGCCGAAGAAGGCCACGACCACCACCAGGTTGATGTCCATGTATCCACGGAACGCGAGGAAGCCCGCGAGTACCAGGATGGTTTCGCCTTCGAAGAACGTGCCTAGAAAAAGGGCAAAATAGCCGAAGTCATGCAGAAATTGTTGGAGCATTGTCTGGGTGCTGGCGAAATGAACGCGCAGCCTAACCCTTCGGACACATTCAGGAAAGTGTCCAAATGTGTCTCGACGTGAACATTTCCTACAATGACAATGGAATGCGGCTATAGGGGGCGTTCTCAATTAGTTTCCCCGCCGCGCCGGGTCTGCTGTTGTGCAGGGCAAGGCGCGAGAAGCACAGTTTGGTCATTCCAAATCAGCTTCGAGCAACGCAGCCCTGCACAACAGCAGGCCCGGCCCTTCGGGTTGTGCCTTAAAGCGGGCCAGGCTGCGTTGCAGGCCTTGGAAAGGGAACAACCATTCCCAGCGGCCTGCGCCTTGCCTGGCCCGCTTTAAGGCGACAACGCGGCGGGGAAACTAATTGAGAACGCCCCCTAGTCACAGGGATGCGCACAACTGTAATACGTTCGTCATAATGGCCGCTTATAACTGTCACGCTCGCCCGTAAGCGCGGGCTCAGGAGTCTGCCGTGAGCTTTACCCCCGCCAACCGTTTGTTCCCCGCAACCCGCCTGCGCCGCAATCGTCGTGACGACTTCTCGCGTCGTCTGGTCCGTGAAAACGTCCTGACTGTCGATGACCTGATCCTGCCGGTGTTCGTTCTGGACGGTGAAAACCGTCGCGAAGCGGTGGCTTCGATGCCGGGCGTCGAACGCCTGACCATCGACCTGTTGCTGGAAGAAGCGGCCAAGTGGGTCGAGCTGGGGATTCCGGCGCTGGCGCTGTTCCCGGTGACACCGGCGGAACTCAAGTCGCTGGACGCCGCCGAAGCGTGGAACCCCGAAGGTATCGCCCAACGCGCGACCCGTGCGCTGCGTGCACGATTCCCTGAGCTGGGTGTGATCACCGACGTTGCCCTGGACCCGTTCACCACCCACGGCCAGGACGGCATTCTTGATGAAGAAGGCTACGTGCAGAACGACATCACCGTCGACGCACTGGTCAGGCAAGCCCTGTCCCACGCCGAAGCCGGCGCTCAGGTCGTGGCCCCATCGGACATGATGGACGGTCGCATCCAGGCGATCCGCGAAGCCCTCGAAGTGGCCGGTCACGTCAACGTGCGGATCATGGCCTACTCGGCCAAGTACGCCAGCGCCTACTACGGCCCGTTCCGCGATGCGGTCGGTTCGGCGCTGAACCTGGGCAAGGCCAACAAGGCCTCCTATCAGATGGACCCGGCCAACAGCAACGAAGCCCTGCACGAAGTGGCGGCGGACTTGTCAGAAGGTGCAGACATGGTCATGGTCAAGCCAGGCATGCCGTACCTGGACATCCTGTGCCGGGTAAAAGAAGAATTCAAAGTGCCGACGTTTGTTTATCAAGTCAGCGGCGAATACGCCATGCACATGGCGGCGATCCAGAATGGCTGGTTGAGCGAAGGGGTTATCCTCGAGTCCCTGACCGCTTTCAAACGTGCAGGGGCTGATGGCATCCTGACGTACTTTGCCGTTCGTGCTGCTCAATTGTTACGAGAGCAAAAATAGCCCTCCCAGGAACATTCGATGAATACCGAAGTCCTCACTGAAGTTGCCGTAAAAGACGCTCAACCTGTGGTGGAGCAAGTCGACGAGACCCCGCCGGAGCTGGAGCCAGCTCCGCCCGCGGCGGTCGTCGAAACCGCCGTGACAGCGCCAGCGCCAGCGCCAGCGCTGGCCATTCCCGGCCTGGATGACAGCAGCCTGTACATCCACCGCGAGCTCTCGCAACTGCAGTTCAACATCCGCGTGCTGGAGCAGGCGCTGGACGAGTCCTATCCATTGCTGGAGCGGCTGAAGTTTCTGTTGATCTTCTCCAGCAACCTGGACGAGTTCTTCGAAATTCGCGTCGCCGGCCTCAAGAAGCAGATCACCTTCGCCCGTGAACAGGCCGGCGCCGATGGTCTGCAACCGCATCAGGCGCTGGCGCGCATCAGCGAACTGGTCCACGGTCACGTCGATCGCCAGTACGCGATCCTCAACGACATTCTGTTGCCGGAGCTGGAAAAACATCAGGTCCGCTTCATCCGTCGCCGTAACTGGACGACCAAGCTCAAGACCTGGGTCCGCCGCTATTTCCGTGACGAGATCGCACCGATCATCACCCCGATCGGCCTCGACCCGACGCACCCGTTCCCGTTGTTGGTGAACAAGAGCCTGAACTTCATCGTCGAGCTCGAAGGCATTGACGCCTTTGGCCGCGATTCCGGTCTGGCGATCATCCCGGCGCCACGCCTGCTGCCGCGCATCATCAAGGTGCCGGAAGAAGTCGGTGGCGCTGGCGACAACTATGTATTCCTGTCGTCGATGATTCACGCTCACGCCGATGACCTGTTCCAGGGCATGAAGGTCAAGGGCTGCTACCAGTTCCGCCTGACCCGGAACGCCGACCTGGCGCTGGACTCCGAAGACGTCGAAGACCTGGCCCGCGCCTTGCGCGGCGAACTGTTCTCCCGTCGCTATGGCGATGCAGTGCGTCTGGAAGTGGCCGACACGTGCCCGAAACACCTGTCCGACTACCTGCTCAAGCAGTTCAACCTGAGCGAGACGGAGTTGTATCAGGTCAACGGTCCGGTGAACCTGACGCGGCTGTTCAGCATCACCGGCCTGGACAGCCAGCGCGAGCTGCAATACCTGCCGTTCACCCCGCAGATTCCGAAACTGCTGCAGAACAGCGAGAACATTTTCAGCGTGATCAGCAAGCAGGACATCCTGCTGCTGCACCCGTTCGAGTCGTTCACTCCGGTGGTCGACCTGCTGCGCCAGGCCGCCAAGGACCCGCACGTGTTGGCGGTGCGCCAGACCCTGTACCGTTCCGGCGCCAACTCGGAAATCGTCGATGCGCTGGTGGATGCGGCGCGTAACGGCAAGGAAGTGACTGCGGTGATCGAACTGCGTGCGCGGTTCGACGAAGAGTCCAACCTGCAACTGGCCAGCCGTCTGCAAGCGGCCGGTGCGGTGGTGATCTACGGTGTGGTCGGCTTCAAGACCCACGCCAAGATGATGCTGATTTTGCGTCGCGAAGCCGGTGAAATCGTGCGTTACGCGCACCTTGGTACGGGTAACTACCACGCCGGCAACGCCCGCCTGTACACCGACTACAGCCTGCTGACCTCCGACGACGCCTTGTGCGAAGACGTCGGCAAACTGTTCAGCCAGTTGATCGGCATGGGTAAGACGCTGCGCATGAAGAAACTGCTGCATGCGCCGTTCACCCTGAAAAAGGGCATGCTCGACATGATTGCCCGCGAAACCCAGTTCGCCCTCGACGGCAAACCGGCGCACATCATCGCCAAGTTCAACTCGCTGACCGATCCGAAGATCATCCGCGCGCTGTACAAGGCCAGCCAGTCAGGTGTGCGCATCGATCTGGTGGTGCGTGGCATGTGCTGCCTGCGGCCGGGCATCGCCGGGGTTTCCCACAACATCCATGTGCGTTCGATCATTGGCCGCTTCCTGGAACACACCCGGGTCTTCTACTTCCTCAACGGTGGCGACGAGCAGATGTACCTGTCCAGTGCCGACTGGATGGAACGCAACCTCGACAAGCGCGTCGAGACTTGCTTCCCGGTGGAAGGCAAGAAGCTGATCATGCGGGTCAAGAAAGAACTGGAGTTGTATCTGACCGATAACACCCACAGCTGGAGCCTGCAGTCGGACGGTCGATACATCCGTAACACGCCGACCGGCAACCAGAACCCGCGCAGCGCCCAGGCGACATTGCTGGAGCGTTTGGGCAGCCCGATACTGGCTGTGCGGTAACAGGAGTCAGCGGGTGAAAAAAAGGGCGATCCAAATGGATCGCCCTTTTTCGTTTTCACTATATTCCTGTGGCGAGGGAGCTTGCTCCCGTTGGGCTGCGCAGCAGCCCCAAAATCAGTGACCAGATATTTTCTGATTACCTGCAAGCGCGGAGGGGGCGCTTCGCACCCCAGCGGGAGCAAGCTCCCTCGCCACAGGGGTTGGCTTCATTTCTGGTGTTTCAGCGAGCGCTCAACACGATATCGACCCGGGTCAGCCATTGCGCTTCAATTTCGAAGTCGGCCTGGGTCAGCTGGTTTTCGTCCAGCCAGTTTTCCGGGAACACCACTTCGAGGCTGTTGCCATGGGCGTTCAGCTCCACCTGGGGCATTTGCTGGGTGCCACGGATGTGGTGGAACAGGATCGCAAAGCGCAGCAGCGCGCACAGGCGAATCAGCTTGATGCCGTCGTCGCCGAAATCGGCGAACCTGTCCTTGGGAATGTTGCGGCGGTGACCGCGTACCAGCAGCGCAAGCATCAACTGGTCTTCGCGGGAGAACCCGGCGAGGTCCGAATGCTCGATCAGGTAGGCACCGTGCTTGTGGTACTGGTAGTGAGCGATGTCCAGGCCCACCTCATGGACCTTGGCCGCCCAGCCGAGCAGTTCGCGCCAGACGCCGTCTTCCAGATCCCAATCCTCCGCCACTTGGTCGAACGCATGCAGCGCCTTGCGCTCGACCCGTACCGCCTGTTCCTGGTCGACGTGGTAGCGCTCCATCAGCGAAGTGAGGGTGCGCTCGCGCACATCTTCGTGATGATGGCGGCCCAGCAGGTCATAGAGCACGCCTTCGCGCAGGGCGCCTTCGCAGTGATCCATGCGTTGCAGTTCGAGGGCGTCGAAGATCGCTTCGAGGATCGCCAGGCCGGCCGGGAAAATCGCCCGGCGATCCGGTTTGATGCCTTCGAAATCGATTTTTTCGACGTCGCCCATCTTGATCAGTTTGCGCTTGAGCCAGGCCAGGCCTTCGGCGTTGACCTCGCCGGTACCATGGCCGCCAGCCTTCAGTGCCAGGCCGATGGCGCGGATGGTGCCCGAGGAGCCGATGGCTTCATCCCAGGTCAGGCGGTGCAGGGCGTGTTCGATGCTCATGATCTCCAGCCGTGCCGCGGTGTACGCCTGGGCGTAACGGGCCGGGGTGATCTTGCCGTCCTTGAAATAGCGCTGGGTGTAGCTGACGCAACCCATCTGCAGGCTTTCGCGCAGCAGCGGTTCGAAGCGCTGGCCAATGATGAATTCGGTACTGCCGCCGCCGATGTCGGCCACCAGGCGCTTGCCCGGGGTGTCGGCGAGGGTGTGGGACACGCCGAGGTAGATCAGGCGCGCTTCTTCACGGCCGGAAATGACTTCCACCGGGTGACCGAGAATTTCTTCGGCGCGACGGATGAATTCGGCACGGTTGCGGGCTTCACGCAAGGCGTTGGTGCCGACGATGCGAACGGCGCCGGTGGGCATACCGCTGATCAGTTGGGCGAAGCGCTTGAGGCAGTCGAGCCCGCGCTGCATCGATTCTTCGTTGAGATGGCGCTCTTCGTCGATGCCAGCGGCCAGCTGAACCTTCTCCCCGAGACGCTCGAGAATACGGATCTCGTCGTTCTGGGACTTGGCCACGACCATGTGAAAGCTGTTGGAGCCCAGGTCGATTGCGGCGATCAGGGACAGATTCTTGGCTTGGGATTGCGGCATGGTCAGGGGTCTCGGTCGATAACCTCGACATCGTGCCACGATCAAAGGCTGCCGCCAACGCGTAGGAGCTGCCGAAGGCTGCGATCTTTTACCACGGGGCTCTAGTGGTGCGGCCACTGGCCTCTTCGCGGGCAAGCCCGCTCCCACAGGTTTTTGCAGCGAATACGCAATCGTATTTCAACAGAAGACCCTGTGGGAGCGGCGGTGCGGCGGTCCGACTTGCCCGCGAAGGCGGCGTCATTAGCACCGATGATCTTCAGCCCGCCGCCTCAACTGTCCCGATGAAATTCGCCAGCTCCGCCGTCTGCGGGTTGGCGAACAGTACTTTCGGATCCCCAACCTCATGCACCTTGCCCTGGTGCATGAACACCAACTTATCCCCAACCTCCCGGGCGAAGCGCATTTCGTGGGTGACCATGATCAGCGTCATGCCTTCCCTGGCCAGTTGCCGGACCACGCTCAGCACTTCATTGACCAGTTCCGGGTCCAGCGCCGAGGTGATTTCGTCACAAAGCAAAACTTTCGGCGACATTGCCAGTGCCCGGGCAATCGCCACCCGCTGTTGCTGCCCGCCGGACAAGCGATCCGGGAAAGCATCGAATTTCTCCCCCAGCCCGACCCGCTCCAGCATCTGCCGCGCCAGTTCGACGGCCTTGGCTTTCGGTACTTTCTGCACCACTTGCGGCGCGAGCATGACGTTCTCGCCGACGGTCAGGTGCGGGAACAGGTTGAACTGTTGGAACACCATGCCGACTTTCTGCCGCAGGCTGCGCAGATCGGCGCGGGCGGCGTCGAGGTACTCGCCGTCGACTTCGATCACGCCGTCGTTGATCGACTCCAGGCCGTTGAGTGTGCGCAGCAAGGTGGACTTGCCCGAGCCACTACGGCCGATGATTGCCACCACCTGGCCTTCCTCGATGCTCAGGTCGATGCCTTTGAGCACATGGTGATCGCCGTAGTATTTATGCAGGGCGGAAATTCTAAGCAGAGGCATGCAGTCTCCTTTCCAGGTATCGCGCACTGAGCGACAAGGGGTAGCAGAGCAGGAAGTAGCCGAGGGCGACGAGGCCGTAGACCATGAAAGGTTCGAAGGTGGCGTTGGCGAGCATGCCGCCAGTCTTGGTCAGCTCGGTGAAGCCGATGATCGAGGTGACGGCGGTGCCTTTGACTACTTGCACCGAGAAGCCCACGGTCGGCGCCACGGCGATGCGCAACGCCTGGGGCAGGATCACATGGCGCAATTGTTCCAGCGGGTTCAGCGCCAGGCTCGATGAGGCCTCCCACTGACCGTTGGGAATCGAATCGACGCAACCGCGCCAGATCTCCGCCAGATAGGCACTGGTGAACAACGTCAGTGCAATCGCCGCCGCCATCCACGGCGAAATCTCTATCCCGGCCAAAGCCACGCCGAAAAACACCAGGAACAGCTGCATCAATAGCGGTGTGCCCTGGAACAGTTCGATGTAAGTGCGGGCGAAACTGCGCGGCAGGGATTTGTCCGAGATGCGCATGACCATGATCAGCAAGCCAATCAGTCCGCCGCCAACGAACGCCACCAGCGACAGCGCCAAGGTCCATTGCAGGCCCGTGAGCAGGTTGCGCACGATGTCCCAGAAGGTGAAGTCGCTCATCGGCTGCTCCTTGCAATGAACCGGTGGCCGATCCAGTTCAGCAACTGGCGGATCAGCAGCGCCATGCACAGGTACAGCAGCGTGGTCAGGGCGTAGGTTTCAAAAGCGCGGAAGTTGCGCGATTGAATGAAGTTGGCGGCGAAGCTCAGCTCTTCGGTGGCGATTTGCGAGCAGACTGCCGAACCGAGCATGACGATGATGATCTGGCTGCTCAGGGCCGGCCAGACTTTGCCCAATGCTGGCAGCAGCACCACATGGCGGAATGCTTCGAAACGCGTCATCGCCAGTGCTGCCGCGGCTTCCAGCTGACCCCGGGGGATCGCCTGGATGCCTGCGCGGATGATCTCGGTGGAATAGGCACCGAGGTTGATCACCATCGCCAGCACCGCCGCCTGCCATTCGGAAATCTGCACGCCCAGGGACGGCAAACCGAAGAAGATGAAAAACAACTGCACCAGAAATGGCGTGTTGCGGATCAACTCGACGTAGACCGCGAAAATCCCCGCGAAAGGCCGGATGTTCCACGCCCGCACCAGCGCCCCGACGATGCCCAGCCCCACGCCGAGCACGGCGCCGATGACGGTCAGCTCAAGGGTGAACAACGCACCGCGCAGCAGTAGATCGGTGTTGTTCACCACTGGCAGGAAATCGAACTGATAAGCCATAAAACGTCTCCAGCGCGCCGAATCAGAGATCGGTCGGCAACGGTTCTTTCAGCCAGGTCAGAGCATTCTTTTCCAGCGCGCCGTCGCTCTTGGCGGTCACGAGGATCTGGTTGACCTTGTCCAGCAGCGCCGGCTCGTTCTTGTTGACGCCGACGTAGACTGGCGAATCCTTGAGCTTCACTTTCAGCGCCGGCACGCGTTTCGGGCTCTTCTCGCTGATCGCGACCATCACCACGTTGCCGCTGGCGATCAGGTCGACTTGCCCGGCCAGGTACGCGGCAATGGTCGAGTTGTTGTCTTCGAAACGCTTGATGGTCACGCCTTCGGGGGCGACCTTGGTCAGCTCGATGTCTTCGATGGCGCCACGGGTGACGCTGATGGTCTTGCCCTTGAGATCGTCCAGGCCTTTGATATCGGCGTCTGGTGGACCGAATACGGCGAGGTAGAACGGCGCGTAGGCACGGGAGAAGTCGATGACTTTTTCGCGTTCCGGGTTCTTGCCGAGGCTGGAGATCACCAGGTCGACCTTGCCGGTGGTGAGGAACGGGATGCGGTTGGTGCTGTTGACCGGGGTCAGTTCGAGTTTGACCTTGAGCTGGTCGGCCAGCAGTTTCGCGGTGTCGATATCAAGGCCGCGGGGTTTCATGTCCGGGCCGACCGAACCGAAGGGCGGGAAGTCCTGGGGCACGGCCACCTTGAGGACGCCGCGCTTGACCACATCCTCCAGACCGTCGGCGTGGGCGGGTGCCTGGCTCAGCATCAGGCTGGCGAACAAGGCTGCGAGGAGGGCGCTGTAACGCTGGGTCATGGCAAATCTCCGGATCGGCAAGAAGTGATTTCTGCGGATCGACAGAGCATGGGCCATGCCAACATAGGGTTTTGGGGGCGCCAGAGTGCGGTTTTGCTGGCGTCGCACGGTCTTACTGGTCTGAACAGTCAGGTTGCGTTTCGCACCCCGATGGCGCAACCGTGAAAATCACCGAACCCCCATGGGGCACGACTTGCCGGGCGTCGCGAATAGCTTTACAACTGAGCGCACATTGGCCTGGTTCGTCTGGAAAACCATGAACTCGATCTCCCGCGCCGTACCTGAAGTGGCGCTGCAAGCCATCCGCAAACTGATTACCGAACAGGGCTTCGGGCCGGGGGATGCCTTGCCCTCGCAACGGGACCTGGCGGTGCAATTGGGGGTCAGTCGGGCATCGTTGCGCGAGGCGTTGTCATCGCTGAGTGCGCTGGGCGTCATCAGCATCCAGCCGGGCAAAGGCGTGTTCGTGCAATCGCCGGTGGAGTTGTCGCGAGGCGATGCAGCGCCGGGCTGGCCGTTCGCGGCACAGGCTTCGCCGCTGGACATCTTTCAGCTGCGCTATGCGCTGGAAGGTTTTGCGGCGGGGTTGGCGGCCGTAACCTTGAGTACCGACGAACTCGATGTGCTGGAAGACAATGTCGCCGCCATGCGCAACGAACTGAAGTCCGGCGACTTCGAAGCCGCGGCCCGCCTGGATTTCGAATTCCACCGCCGCATCCTGCTGGCCAGCGGCAATCAGGCGATGCTGAGCATCCTGACCGCCAGCGCCGACATCTTCCTGGAGAGCCAGAAACTACCGTTCATCCGGGTCGAGCGGGCCATGGAAACCTGGCAGGAGCACCGCAAAATTCTTCGTGCGCTGGCTCGCCGAGCGTCTGGCGCCGCGCAAAAGGCCATGCAAGAGCACGTGCGCAATGCCGCGTTGCGTACCGGAATCGCGTTCATCGCTCCCGTCACTTCATGACCTGAGCTATACCCAAACTCATGAATCACCATAGCGAGACTCAATCATCTGCACCTTCCTGAACGAGGGAAGGACCGCTATGATGGGCCACGTTTTTTTGCTTACAACCTGGAGAATTCCATGAGCAGCGATCTTATCAAACACGTTAGCGACGCTAGCTTCGAGGCCGACGTACTCAAGGCCGAAGGCGCTGTACTGGTCGACTACTGGGCTGAATGGTGCGGCCCTTGCAAAATGATCGCTCCGGTTCTGGACGAAATTGCCGAGACTTACAAAGGCAAGCTGACCGTTGCCAAGCTGAACATCGACGAAAACCAGGAAACCCCGGCCAAGCACGGCGTGCGCGGTATCCCGACCCTGATGCTGTTCAAGAACGGCAACGTTGAAGCGACCAAGGTCGGCGCACTGTCGAAGTCGCAACTGGCTGCCTTCCTCGACGCCAACATCTAAGCGTCGCTGCGAAGTATCCTGAAAAAGCCCCGCAAATAGCGGGGCTTTTTGCGTATTCAGGGCTAGACGCTCCTAAACTCAGGTGGTACATTCGGCCCCGCACTGGTTTCTCCATTGCCCCCTGCTAGCCGTCGCCGACGCACTCCTTTTCGAATAAGTACGCGATCCTGTCGCCTTCTCTGCGGCGCGGCCTCATTAAGCCAAAAGCTTAATTTCCCCCCTCCATAAATGATTACGTCATTCCTATATGAATCTGACTGAACTCAAGCAAAAGCCGATTACCGAACTGCTCGAATTGGCCGAACAGATGGGCATAGAAAATATGGCCCGTTCGCGCAAGCAGGACGTGATTTTCTCCCTGCTCAAGAAGCACGCGAAAAGCGGTGAGGAAATCTCCGGTGATGGCGTGCTGGAGATTCTCCAGGACGGCTTCGGCTTCCTGCGCTCCGCTGACGCTTCCTATCTCGCCGGCCCAGACGATATCTACGTCTCGCCGAGCCAGATCCGTCGTTTCAACTTGCGCACCGGTGACACCATCGTTGGCAAGATCCGCCCTCCAAAGGAAGGCGAGCGTTATTTCGCGCTGCTCAAGGTCGACACGATCAACTACGACCGTCCGGAAAACGCGAAAAACAAGATTCTCTTCGAGAACCTGACCCCGCTGTTCCCGACCGTGCGCATGAAGATGGAAGCCGGTAACGGTTCCACCGAAGACTTGACCGGTCGTGTCATCGACCTGTGCGCCCCGATCGGTAAAGGCCAGCGCGGTCTGATCGTTGCACCGCCGAAAGCCGGCAAGACGATCATGCTGCAGAACATTGCCGCGAACATCGCGCGTAACAACCCTGAAGTTCACCTGATCGTGCTGCTGATCGACGAACGCCCGGAAGAAGTAACCGAAATGCAGCGCACCGTGCGCGGCGAAGTGGTTGCCTCGACGTTCGATGAGCCGCCAACCCGCCACGTGCAGGTTGCCGAAATGGTGATCGAGAAGGCCAAGCGCCTGGTCGAGCACAAGAAAGACGTGGTCATCCTGCTTGACTCCATCACTCGTCTGGCTCGCGCCTACAACACCGTGATCCCGAGCTCCGGCAAGGTACTGACCGGTGGTGTCGATGCTCACGCCCTGGAGAAACCGAAGCGTTTCTTCGGCGCCGCGCGGAACATCGAAGAAGGCGGCTCGCTGACCATCATCGCCACCGCGCTGGTAGAAACCGGCTCGAAGATGGACGAAGTGATCTACGAGGAATTCAAAGGCACCGGCAACATGGAACTGCCGCTGGATCGCCGTATCGCTGAAAAGCGTGTCTTCCCGGCCATCAACATCAACCGTTCCGGCACCCGCCGCGAAGAGTTGCTGACTGCCGACGACGAGTTGCAGCGCATGTGGATTCTGCGCAAGCTGCTGCACCCGATGGATGAAGTGGCTGCCATCGAGTTCCTGGTCGACAAGCTGAAAACGACCAAGACCAACGATGAGTTCTTCCTGTCGATGAAACGCAAGTAAGTCGAACAGGCACAAAAAGCCGGGGAAACCCGGCTTTTTGTTATCTGAATTTTGCTCAGGCGGCAGTTCATGGTTCTGAACCGAAGGGTTCGGCGCTAAACTGCCTGCCCCGAACGCCACGGCCAACACGAGGCTCACGCATGCAGTATCGCGACTTGCGCGACTTTATCAGCGGCCTGGAACAGCGCGGTGAACTCAAGCGCATCCAGGTTCCGGTGTCCCCAGTACTCGAAATGACCGAGGTCTGCGACCGTACCTTGCGCGCCAAGGGCCCGGCCCTGCTTTTCGAAAAGCCCACCGGCTATGAAATCCCCGTGCTCGGCAACCTGTTCGGCACCCCCGAGCGCGTGGCGTTGGGCATGGGCGCCGAAGCGGTCAGCGAGCTGCGCGAGATCGGCAAGCTGCTGGCATTCCTCAAGGAACCCGAGCCGCCGAAAGGCCTCAAGGACGCCTGGTCCAAGCTGCCGATCTTCCGCAAGATCATTTCGATGGCGCCGAAAGTCGTCAAGGACGCGGTGTGCCAGGAAGTGGTCATCGAAGGCGACGACGTCGACCTGGCCATGCTGCCGGTACAGACCTGCTGGCCGGGCGATGTCGCTCCGCTGATCACTTGGGGCCTGACCGTCACCAAAGGGCCGAACAAGGACCGACAGAACCTCGGCATCTATCGTCAGCAAGTGATTGGTCGCAACAAGGTCATCATGCGCTGGCTCAGCCACCGTGGCGGCGCGCTGGATTACCGCGAGTGGTGCGAAAAGCACCCGGGCCAGCCGTTCCCGGTGGCCGTGGCGCTGGGCGCTGACCCGGCGACCATTCTCGGTGCTGTGACGCCGGTGCCCGATAGCCTCTCCGAGTACGCCTTCGCCGGCCTGTTGCGTGGTAACCGTACCGAACTGGTGAAGTGCCGTGGCAACGACCTGCAAGTGCCGGCCACCGCCGAAATCATCCTCGAAGGTGTGATCCATCCGGGCGAGATGGCCGATGAAGGCCCGTACGGCGACCACACCGGTTACTACAACGAAGTCGACAGTTTCCCGGTGTTCACCGTCGAGCGCATCACCCACCGGATCAAGCCGATCTACCACAGCACCTACACCGGCCGTCCGCCGGATGAGCCGGCGATCCTCGGCGTGGCGTTGAACGAAGTGTTCGTGCCGATCCTGCAGAAGCAGTTCCCGGAGATCACCGATTTCTACCTGCCGCCCGAAGGTTGCTCGTACCGCATGGCCATCGTGACCATGAAGAAGTCGTATCCGGGCCACGCCAAGCGGGTAATGCTGGGTGTCTGGTCGTTTTTGCGACAGTTCATGTACACCAAGTTCGTTATCGTCACCGACGACGATATCAACGCCCGGGACTGGAATGACGTGATCTGGGCCATCACCACGCGCATGGACCCCAAGCGCGACACGGTGATGATCGACAACACGCCGATCGACTACCTGGACTTCGCTTCGCCAGTGTCCGGCCTGGGGTCGAAAATGGGCCTCGATGCCACGCATAAATGGCCGGGCGAAACTACCCGCGAGTGGGGCCGGGTCATCGTCAAGGACGATGCCGTGACCCAGCGGATCGATGCCATCTGGAATCAGTTAGGAATAGATTGATGCGTGTAACCTTGCAGCCCTCCGGAGCAGTGCTTGAGATATTGCCCGGCGAGCGGATTCTCGATGGCGCACGACGTCTGGGCTACGAATGCCCGCAAAGCTGCCGCAACGGCAATTGCCATGTGTGCGCGGCGCTGCTGGTGGAAGGCCGGGTCGAGCAGACCGGCGATGTGCGCGACCATGGCGAGTTCTACACTTGCATAGCGGAGCCGCTGGAAGACTGCATCGTGCTGTGGGATGGCGTGCTCGCGCTGGGAGAACTGCCGGTGCGCAGCGTGTCGTGTCAGGTCATTGAGTGCAAGGAGGTGGGCGGCGACACCTGGCGCGTGCGTCTGCGGGCTCCGGCCGGCAAACCGCCGCGCTACCATGCCGGCCAGTACCTGATGATCGAACGCGAGAACGGCGAAAAGTCCGCCTTCTCCCTCGCCTCGGCACCGCATGCGGGGCGCGACCTGGAAATCCACGTACTGGCGCGCGAATCCAGTGCGCTGAGCCTGATCGAACAGCTCCAGCGCAACAGCATGGTGCGGGTCGAGTTGCCGTTTGGCGATACCCACCTGGAGGAGTTGCCGAACGGTCCTCTCGTACTGATCGCCGCAGGCACCGGCATGGGCCAGGTCCACGGCCTGATCGAACATTGCCGGGCCTCGGGTTTCAAGCATCCGGTGCATCTGTATTGGGGTGTGCGCCGTCCAGAAGACTTTTATCAAGTCGAGCATTGGGACGAATGGCTGAAGCTGCCCAACCTGTTCCTGCACAAGGTCGTCAGTGATCAATGCGGTTGGGAAGGGCGTTGCGGCATGTTGCATGAAGCGGTCTGTGAAGACTTCCCTGACCTCAAGCCGCTGCACGTGTACGCCAGTGGCTCTCCGGCCATGGTCTACGGCACGCTGGATGCGTTGGTGGAAGCGGGGATGGACGCGCATCAGATGCGCGCCGACGTATTTGCGTATGCGCCGCGCTCGTAGGTCTGCGTGGGATCAGAAACGCACGCCAGTGGTCACCATGGCGGCGTTGAAGCCGAGCAACACCAGCTCGGCTGCCACCGGACCGTAATGTGCGCCCAGTGAGGGGATGATCACCGGTGCGACCCCGAAGCGATTCAGGGGGATCTTGTCCTTATGTTTACCGCGGTAGCCTTCCAGCAGGCCGCCCGTGAATTTGATATACACGGGATAGGAGGCGCTTTCGTAGCGTTTACCCGTGTAGACATAATGTGAGCGCTGGCTGTACGAATTGCGGAAAGTGGCCGCGCCAAACAGCCAGTCGGACGCGTCGATATGTTCAAGACCAATAAGATCCTGATTGTTGTTGTGCCTGGGGTCGGGTGAATAGTGCGTCGTATAAACACTGGTCTGCAAATACCAGGAGCCAGTATCCTTTGAGCTTGCATGCTGTGCCAGCGCCAATGGCGCCAAGGCCATCAACAGCACTGCGTAAAACCACGGTTTTTTCATCGGCGGCCCCCTGTGAAGGCAGTCTGGCTTGCGCCTGTGTGGCCGTTATACGCGACGCCCGATGGAGGCCAGAAGGCGGCAAATCTGAAGGGGGAGTAGGACGTTTCTGATAAGTGGCTTTATTCCCGGAAGGGCTCAATGCTTATGCATATTTCATTCTGGTATTTAAGATATTTGCAGAATGACATTAGGGTATATAAACAGTCAGGCAAACGTCCTTTATCACTTTTCGTTTTACCTTTACTGCTATATGTTCTATTACATTAATAGTGCTTACATTTTGTAATGCTTGCGGGGCCGAACAACTGTTGCCATGAGCGCCATTGAATCTACTTTTTTGAATCTGGCTTATCCTCCGCGGCTCGATCTGGGGCCGCAGCTCACTCACGAACAATTGCTCAGCTCAATGCAGTCGACCATGGCGCGCCACAAGGGCGGGCCGGTGTGGCTGTTTGCGTATGGTTCGCTGATCTGGCGCCCTGAATGTACGGCGGTTGAACGTGTTCGCGGCCGGGTGCATGGCTATCATCGCGGGTTGTACCTGTGGTCCCACGAACATCGCGGCACACCAGAAATGCCCGGCCTGGTGTTTGGCCTGGATCGCGGTGGTTCTTGCAGCGGTTTCGCCTATCGCTTGCCTGAAGAGCAACTCGAAGCCTCGCTGTATGCGCTTTGGCAGCGCGAGATGCCTTTCCCTTCCTACCGCCCGCACTGGCTCAACTGCCGTCTTGAAGATGGCAGCCAGGTTCAGGCATTGGGATTCGTTCTGGAGCGACACCTGCCCAGCTATGCTGGCAACTTGCCGGACCATGTGCTGAGTCATGTGTTCGAAAACGCCTGCGGGCGCTACGGCACCACTCGCGATTATGTCGAGCAGACCGCGCACGCCCTGCGCAGCCACGCCATGCCAGACCGGAATCTGGAGGCGCGGCTCAAGCGCTGTAAATCAAAGGCCGATCAAGCGAGTGCTTCGCGGCCCTGACTGGCGATTTGTTTGTGCCGTAGCGTCGGGGCCAGGAAGGCCATCGCCAGCAGGCAGGCGCCGACCAACAGTACGAAACCGCCGTCCCAGCCAAAATGGTCCACGGTGTAGCCCATCGCTGCACTGGCCGCGACCGAACCGCCCAAGTAACCGAACAGACCGGTAAAGCCCGCCGCCGTACCGGCAGCTTTCTTCGGTGCCAGTTCCAGCGCCTGCAAGCCGATCAGCATCACCGGGCCGTAGATCAGGAAGCCAATGGAAAGCAGCGCGATCATGTCGACCATCGGATTGCCGGCCGGGTTGAGCCAGTAAACCAGCGTCGCAACCGTCACCAACGCCATGAACACCATGCCGGTCAGTCCACGGTTGCCACGGAAGATCTTGTCCGACATCCAGCCGCACAGCAGCGTGCCCGGAATACCTGCCCACTCGTAGAAGAAGTACGCCCACGAGGTTTTATCCACAGTGAAACCCTTGGCTTCCTTGAGGTAGGTCGGTGCCCAGTCCAGCACGCCGTAGCGCAGCAGATAGACAAAGACGTTGGCCAGGGCGATGTACCAGAGCATTTTGTTGCGCAGCACGTATTTGACGAAGATTTCCTTGGCGCTGAATTCTTCTTCGTGGCTGGCGTCGTAGCCTTCCGGGTAGTCGTTCTTGTATTGCTCGATCGGCGGCAGGCCAACCGATTGCGGGGTGTCGCGCATGGTCATGAAGGCAAACACCGCTACCGCCAGCGCCACTGCTGCTGGCACGTAGAATGCGGCGTGCCAGTCATTGAACAGGCCCATGCCGATCAGGAACAATGGACCGATCAGGCCGCCGCCGACGTTGTGCGCCACGTTCCACACGGACACCACGCCGCCACGTTCCTTCTGTGACCACCAGTGCACCATGGTCCGGCCACTCGGTGGCCAACCCATGCCCTGCGCCCAGCCGTTGATGAACAGCAGAATGAACATCATGGTCACACTGGACGTCGCCCAGGGCGCGAAACCGAAAATGAACATCACCCCAGCCGACACCAGCAGGCCGAACGGCAAGAAGAAGCGCGGGTTGGAGCGGTCGGACACCAGGCCCATCAGAAACTTCGACAAACCGTAGGCAATCGCGATGGCGGACATCGCCAGACCCAGCTGACCACGGGAGTAGCCCTCGTCGATCAGGTACGGCATGGCCAGGGAGAAGTTCTTGCGCAGCAGGTAGTAACCGGCATAACCAATGAAGATGCCGGCGAAAATCTGCCAGCGCAGGCGTCGGTAGGTGCTGTCTATTTTTTCTTCAGGCAATGGAGCCTGATGTGCGGCAGGACGAAAGAAAGCAAACATTCAAGAGCTCCAAATTTCTTGTTTTGACTGCGGATACGAATGTTACAGTTTCGTTACCGAAAATAGCATCGGTTCTCATCGGCAAAACAGCGGAAATGTTGGATGTCGCGCGTTCCTTTATGAACATGTCGCTCAGATGTAAGTGAGGGGCGTTGTAGGAAGCGTTACCTGTTTAGTTAGCAGGCGCTTGATGTACCTGAAATAGGGCAAGTCTTTAGGAAAGGTCCTTCGTTTAAAGCAGAAGTCATGGCGTTATGCCGAATGCCCCGGCGCTTTAACCTTTGTCCTGTTGCCAGGTCTGGCGTTGCAGGCGAAGGGAGAGGGACATGCGGTGGTGGGTATGCGTGCTTTTGTTGGTGGTGTCCTTGGATGCCCGGGCCGGGGAGGTGTTCCTGATACCCGAGAATAATCCGAAGCCGGTTTATCCGGTGGCGCTGCATCGGGCGGGTGTCACCGGCATGGTGCGTGTCAGCATGACTGTGAAGGCCGATGGATCAGTCAGTAATGCCGTGATTGCGCAAAGTGCACATCCCGAACTCGAAGAGGCGTCATTGGCCGCAGTCAACCAATGGCGATTCAAGCCGTGGACAATCACCGAGGATCAGCCTGCGCAAATAATCGTGGTCGCCCCCATGGAATACAGGCTGGACAGAGAACATCCCTTCCACGTCAACAAGGAGTTGGAGCGGCTGAAATGCAGTGCTATCGCACGGGCATCGTTGAACATCGCCACTTCCTCGTGGGTGGACCTGCCGGTTTTCAGCTGGACCCGCAGTTACCTGACCCACTCGCTTTCACCGACGCAATTGCCGGAAGAGAAGCGTCTGGTGCTGATTGCCAAGCTCAACAAAAGCATCCCATCAATAGTCAGGCGCTGTAATACCTATCCCGCGGGCCGATACGTGCGGTTTCTTCCGCAAGAGATAAGGGCGCTGTTGTGACAAAAAAGCGCGGCAGCGTGGCCGCGCTTTTATTGCAGATAGAGATTCAGCGAACCTGCACCACCACTTTCCCGACCGCTTTACGCTGGCCAAGATCATTGATCGCCTGGGCTGAATTGCTCAGCGGATACACCTGCGAAACCAATGGCTTCAACTTGCCTTCGGCAAACCAGCCGAACAGTTGCTGGAAGTTCGCCGCGTTGTCTTGCGGCTGGCGTTGGGCGAACGATCCCCAGAACACGCCGAGCACTGCCGCGCCCTTGAGCAGGGCCAGGTTCACCGGCAGTTCGGGAATGCGCCCGCTGGCGAAGCCGACCACCAGCAGGCGGCCGTTCCAGGCGATGGCGCGGATCGCCTGGTCGAACAGGTCGCCGCCGACCGGGTCGTAGATCACGTCGGCGCCCTGGCCATCGGTCAGGCGTTTGATTTCTTCCTTCAGGCTGGTTTCGCTGTAGTTGATCAGTTCATCGGCGCCGGCGGCCTTGGCGACGGCGAGTTTTTCCGCACTGCTGGCGGCGGCAATCACCCGGGCGCCCATGGCTTTGCCGATTTCCACCGCCGCCAGGCCGACACCGCCGGAGGCACCAAGCACCAGCAGGGTTTCACCCGGTTGCAGGTTGCCGCGCTGCTTGAGGGCGTGCATCGAGGTGCCGTAGGTCATGCTGAAGGCGGCGGCGGTGTTGAAGTCCATGGACGGCGGGATCGGCAACACGTTGTAGCCCGGCACGGCGACCTGCTCGGCAAAGCTGCCCCAGCCGGTCAGGGCCATGACCCGGTCACCGACTTTCAAGTGGCTGACTTTTTCACCCACGGCGCTGACCACACCGGACGCTTCACCACCCGGCGAAAACGGGAAGGGCGGCTTGAACTGGTATTTGCCCTCGATGATCAACGTGTCGGGGAAATTCACCCCGGCGGCGTGCACGTCCAGCAGGATTTCGTTCTTCTTCGCGACAGGACTGGCGACGTCTTCCAGCACCAGCGATTCGGCAGGGCCGAAGGCTTTGCACAGCACGGCTTTCATCAGGGCTATTCCTTTGGGAGTAATGGCCGATAAGTGTAGGTGTGTGGGTCGATGGGTCAACGAGCATGCCCGACCCTGATAGCCAGCCATAAGCTAGTGCTTGCGTGACGGGTCGTTATGCCAGGCCGCAAACTGGATAAGGAGCGAAATT
The DNA here is from genome assembly GCF_056402255.1 of Pseudomonas sp. P4_B4. Lineage (NCBI taxonomy): Bacteria > Pseudomonadati > Pseudomonadota > Gammaproteobacteria > Pseudomonadales > Pseudomonadaceae > Pseudomonas > Pseudomonas sp. P4_B4. The sequence continues at coordinate 127,721 of NZ_JBFUHS010000001.1, read as the reverse complement.
TGAAAGCGTGGATCATGTTGATGCTGGCCCTGTCTCTGCCTGTGGCAGCGGTGGCCGAAGAAGCCAAAGAGGATGCAGCTCCGAAGGTCAGTTACATCACCCTGAGCCCGCCGTTCGTGGGTAACTACGGGCTGGACGGCACGCCGAAACTCAAGGTCTACAAGGCCGACGTGGCGTTGCGGGTTACCGGTGACGAAGCTGCCAAAGCGGTGAAGGCCAATGAGCCGTTGATCCGCAATCAATTGGTCGCGCTGTTCGCCCAGCAGACTACCGAGACGATGAACAATGTCGAGGCCAAGGAAAAGCTGCGTCAGGAAGCCCTGAAGCAGACCCAGCAGGTAATGAACGACGAAACCGGCAAGCCGGTGGTTGAGGATCTGTTGTTCAACAACCTGATCATTCAGTAAGAACTCTGCTGTCCGGGCCGGCCTCTTCGCGGGCAAGCCCGCGAAGAGGCCGGTACAGGCAACAAATGACTCAAGGCTTTAAAGCAATCACCGCCGCCCACTGCTCCGGGGTTACGGGCATCACCGACAGTCGCGAGCCTTTCTGCACCAGCGGCAACTCGGCCAGCGTCGTCTGTTGCTTTAGATAATCCAGTTTCAGCACCCGGACAAACGTCTCGACATGCGCGACATCGATCGCACTCCAGGCGTTTTTGTCCGGGGTGGCCTTCGGGTCAAAATAATGGCTCTGCGGCTCCAGCGCCGTCGGGTCCGGATACGCGGCTTCGACAATCCTGCCGATTCCGGCGATGCCCGGCTCAGGGCAGCTGGAATGATAGAAAAAGAACTCATCACCCACCGCCATGGCCCGCAGGAAATTGCGTGCCTGATAGTTGCGAACCCCGTCCCAGCGCGCTTTGCCGAGCTTTTCCAGCCCTTTGATCGAGAGTTCGTCGGGCTCGGATTTCATCAGCCAATAGGCCATGTCTTTTGCTCCTTGCGTGGTGATTGAGCAGCTTGTCGGCGATTTTATGACAAACCGACAGTCGGTTGACGTCAGCATTTGCGCAGCGGTTCACGTTGTCGCAAAATGCCGGCCTTTAAAGCTTGACGCTGCTGCACGGCCTACAAACGGAAACCGCTGCTGTCATTGTGTTGATATGCCTTTGGGGGGCAATCGATGAAACGCAAACCGGATTTACTATGGATTTTGGTCATTTTGTTTGGCCTTGGCGTCGTGACCACTGGCTATGCCCAAAGCCTGTGGGCCAACAAGACCGATGCACCGGTCGAGCTCGCCCAATTGCAGCAACAGTCGACCGCCTTCAAGCGCTGATCCTGTTGCCTCGGCGCCGCTGATCGAAGTGGCGCCTAGCCTGCGTAATACCAGGCCTTGTCTGTCACCGTTCCTTGCAGCGGCACATCCCAGCTCGCCTGAGCCAATCGCGCCACCTTCTGACATTCATGGGCCAGCCCCAACAGCGTCGGCTTGCGCCAGTCATTTCGTCGCGCCAGGTAGGCCAGGCTCCGGTCGTAGAAGCCGCCTCCCATTCCCAGGCGTCCGCCGACATCGTCAAAACCCACCAATGGCAACAGCACCAGATCCAGCGCCCAGATCTTGCGCTGCCGGGCGAGGTTGGCCCGTGGTTCGAGAATGCGGAAGCGGTTGGGTTTGAGTTTTTCCCCGGGGCGGATGCGCTGGAACACCATTTTGGTTCGCGGCCAGGCGCTCAGTACCGGTAGATAGGTGGCCTTGCCTCGACGTTGCGCGGCGCGCAGCAACAGGCGCGGATCAATTTCACCGTCGGTCGGCAGGTAGAGCGAGATGTGTCTGGCGCGGCGGAACAGCGGTTGCTGGGCCAATTGCTTGTACAACCCGCGAGCGGCCTGGCGCTGCTGACTGGGTGTCAGTGCGCGGCGGGCCTTGCGCAGCATACGTCGAAGTTGCGGGCGGGGGAGCAGCGCAGGTTCGGTCATGTATTCGGGCTTCAGCAATGCGGATACGTGAAGCGTACCCGTAAAAACGCCAATGCCGGTATCAAAACCGGCATTGGACTGGAATCAGGCTCCCCGAATGTGCCGCTGTCGACTTAGCCCTTGAACCCGAAAGTTCAAGGTGGAAGATGCAGTAGGCTTTAAGGCTTTCCGTCTAGCGGACATGCACACCAGCCCAACGTGCAACCTCCAGGGTATAGCAAATCGGCTCAGGGACATCGCCAACTGGCAAGCACCCCAGGGAGTGTGGGGATTATACCGCAAGCGGCGGCGCGAATCAGCCTTTGGTGACGTCCGGATCGGTGGCGAGTGCCAGATCGACGCGATCGAGCAGGTCACGCACCTGTTCGCGGGTCGAGCCGCTGGCCTGGATATCCGGCCGTTCTTCCTTGTGCAACAGGTCATGGGTGATGTTCAGCGCTGCCATCACGGCGATACGGTCGGCGCCGATGACTTTGCCGCTGCTGCGGATCTCGCGCATCTTGCCGTCCAGATAACGGGCGGCGCTGACCAGATTACTGCGCTCTTCCTGAGGGCAGATGATCGAATACTCTTTGTCGAGGATCTGCACGGTGACGCTATTGCTTGAACTCATGAGTCTTGCTCCAGGGCCTTGAGGCGCGAAATCATCGATTCGACCTTACGTCGGGCGATTTCGTTTTTTTCAATGAGGTGCGCGCGTTCCTCGCGCCAGGTCTTTTCCTGAGCTAGTAAGAGTCCGTTTTGACTCTTAAGTTGCTCGACTCGGGTAATCAGCAGCTCGAGTCTGGCCATCAGCGCTTGCAGATCGGTGTCTTCCATTGTCTTCACTGTCTGATGGGTGTTGGACTGTAGGAGCGAACTTGCTCCGGGCGGCGCTCCGACGATGAACCTGAGAACCCCGCGGGGGTATCAGGTACCCAGCGTTATCGTTGGCGACCATCGCGAGCAAGCTCGCTCCTACAGGGGTAGTCGATGTAGGATACAAGGCCTTCATTCTAGACATAGCGCCGTCTGGCGCCTAGCTGCCCATGACCATTCAGAATTCCCCGTACCAAGGCTTCGCCACCCTGCTGACTTCCAGCGGTCACAACGTCTCACCCGCTGAACTGCACGGCCTGTTGCTCGGCCGCAGTTGCGCCGGCGCCGGTTTCGACGCCGACGGCTGGTTGATCGACGCCGCCGAATTGCTCGAAAGCGAGCCGCAGGACAACGTTCGCAACGCCCTGATCGGCCTGCAAGCGATGGTAAAAGGCGAGCTCACCGGCGATGACGTGACCGTCGTTCTGCTGTTGCCGACCGACGACGCCCCGCTCACCGAGCGTGCCGCCGCACTGGGCCAGTGGTGCCAGGGTTTCCTCAGCGGCTTCGGCCTGAACTGCCGTGACAGCAGCACCCTGAGCACCGAGGCCACCGAAGTGCTGCAGGATCTGGCGGCCATTTCCCAAGTGCAAGACGCGCTGGAAGAGTCCGAAGACGGCGAAAGCGACTACATGGAGGTCATGGAGTACCTGCGCGTCGCACCGCTGCTGCTGTTCTCCGAGACCAAAAAAGACGTACCGGCCGCGGCCAAACCGTCGCTGCACTAATCGATTGCCAGGGAACGCCATCTGCCCATGATCCACATCCCGAAATCGGAATACAGCCGTCGCCGCAAGGCCCTGATGGCGCAGATGGAACCCAACAGCATCGCCATCCTGCCCGCCGCCGCGGTGGCCATTCGTAACCGCGACGTCGAGCACGTCTACCGTCAGGACAGCGACTTCCAGTACCTCAGCGGTTTTCCCGAGCCCCAGGCCGTACTGGTGCTGATGCCGGGGCGCGTGCATGGCGAATACATCCTGTTCTGCCGCGAACGCAATGCCGAGCGCGAGCTGTGGGATGGCCTGCGTGCCGGGCAGGAAGGCGCAATTCGCGACTTCGGCGCCGACGACGCCTTTCCGATCACTGATATCGACGACATCCTGCCGGGCCTCATCGAAGGCCGGGACCGGGTGTATTCGGCCATGGGCAGCAACCCCGAATTCGACCGCCACCTGATGGAGTGGATCAACGTGATCCGCTCCAAGGCCAACCTCGGTGCCCAGCCGCCGAACGAATTCGTTGCCCTGGATCATCTGCTGCACGACATGCGCCTGTATAAATCGTCGGCAGAAGTGAAAGTGATGCGCGAGGCGGCGCGGATTTCCGCCCAGGCGCATGTACGGGCAATGCAGGCCTGTCGCGCCGGATTGCACGAATTCAGCCTGGAAGCCGAGCTCGATTACGAATTCCGCAAGGGCGGGGCGAAGATGCCGGCCTACGGGTCGATCGTCGCGGCGGGGCGCAACAGCTGCATCCTGCATTACCAGCAGAATGACGCGCTGCTCAAGGACGGGGATCTGGTGCTGATCGATGCCGGTTGTGAGATCGACTGCTACGCCAGCGACATCACTCGGACCTTTCCGGTCAGCGGCAAGTATTCAGCGGAACAGAAAGCGATTTACGAATTGGTGCTGGCCTCCCAGGAAGCCGCTTTTGCCGAAATCGCCCCGAACAAGCACTGGAATCAGGCGCACGAGGCCACGGTCCGGGTCATCACGGCCGGGCTGGTCAAGCTGGGGCTGCTGCGGGGCGACGTTGACGAATTGATCGCCAGCGAAGCCTACAAGGCGTTTTACATGCACCGCGCCGGCCATTGGCTGGGCATGGATGTGCATGACGTCGGCGAATACAAGGTCGGCGGCGAGTGGCGCGTGCTGGAAGTCGGCATGGCGCTGACCGTGGAGCCGGGGATCTATATCGCCCCGGACAACCAGAGTGTTGCGAAGAAATGGCGCGGCATTGGCATGCGTATCGAGGACGACGTAGTGGTCACCAAAACCGGCTGTGAAATATTGACAAACGGCGTGCCGAAAACCGTCGCCGAGATCGAGGCCCTGATGGCCGCCGCGCGGACACAGGCAGCATGAGTCGAGTCAACCTGGCAATCATCGGTGGCGGGCTGGTCGGTGCAAGCCTGGCGCTGGCGCTTCAGGCCGGGGCCAAGGCCCGAGGCTGGAAGATCGTGTTGATCGAGCCGTTCGCCCCTGGCGACAGCTATCAACCGAGTTACGATGCCCGTTCTTCGGCGCTTTCCTTCGGCTCGCGGCAAATCTATCAACGGCTGGGCGTCTGGCAGGAAGTCTCGCGCCGCGCCGAGCCGATCAAGCAGATTCATGTTTCCGACCGTGGTCGGTTCTCGACGGCGCGGTTGTCGGCGATGGAAGAGGGTGTTCCAGCGCTGGGTTATGTCGTTGAAAATGCCTGGCTCGGCCAATGCCTGTGGCAAGGCCTGGACAAGAACGTGATCAGTTGGCGCTGCCCGGCGGAAGTCACCCGCATGGAGCCGCTGACCGATGGCTACCGCCTGACCCTCAACGATGAAACCACCCTGGAATGCGACCTCGCAGTGCTCGCCGATGGCGGCCGTTCCGGCCTGCGCGAGCAACTGGGGATCGGCATCCGCAAGCGTCCGTACAACCAGAGCGCGCTGATCGCCAACATCACCCCGAGCGAAGCCCACAACGGCATGGCTTTCGAGCGCTTCACCGACGAAGGCCCGATGGCGTTGCTGCCGCTTCCGGATAATCGCTGCGCACTGGTCTGGACCCGCCTGGGCATGGACGCGCAACGCCTGGCGGCCCTCGATGAGCGCAGCTTCCTCAGCGAGTTGCAGGGTGTGTTCGGTTATCGCCTCGGGACCTTGAAACAGGTGGGGGCGCGACATCTGTATCCGCTGACACTGGTCGAGGCCGAAGAGCAGGTGCGCCCGCATCTGGCGATTCTCGGCAACGCGGCGCACAGCCTGCATCCGATTGCCGGCCAAGGGTTCAACCTGTCCCTGCGCGATGCCCAGGCCCTGGCCGATGCCTTGCTCGCCAGCGAAAAACCATTGGGCGATTTCGCCACGCTGCAGGCCTATCGCGAACGCCAGCGTCTCGATCAGGACCTCACCGTGGGCTTCTCCGATCAGGTCACGCGCCTGTTCGGCAGCACCCAGCCGCTGGTGTCCCTGGGGCGCAACATCGGCTTGCTCGGCCTCGATCTGCTGCCACCGGCCAAACGCTGGTTCGCGCGACAGGCGATGGGGTTGGGTACGCGACCGGATGCGTGACTGGCTGATCCGCCGATTCGGCAAGGCACGATTTAAAAATACCTGCCGCAATTGCAGGTCGACATTCATGACGGCGCCGGCCACCTGGTGGCGCGGGTCGGGAAAACCCTTTACGTGCGGCTCAAGCCGCAAGAGAGACAGGCTTAAAGCATGGAAATGCGCGCAGATCTGCTGATTGTCGGGGCCGGAATGGTCGGCAGCGCCCTGGCGCTGGCGTTACAGGACAGCGGGCTGGAAGTCCTGCTGCTGGACGGCAGCCCCATGAGCGTCAAACCGTTCAACGCTCAGGCTGCGTTTGAGCCGCGGGTGAGCGCCTTGTCGGCCGCCAGCCAGCGGATTCTCGAACGCCTGGGCGTGTGGGACGGCATCGCCGGGCGACGCAGCAGCCCGTACACCGACATGCAGGTCTGGGATGGCAGCGGCACGGGGCAAATCCACTTCTCGGCGGCCAGTGTGCATGCCGAGGTGCTGGGGCATATCGTCGAAAACCGCGTCGTCCAGGATGCCTTGCTCGAGCGCCTGCACGATTGCGACCTGGGGTTGCTGGCCAATGCGCGCCTGGAGCAGATGCGCCGCTCCGGCGATGACTGGCTGCTGACCCTGGCCGACGGCCGCACCTTGCGCGCGCCGCTGGTAATCGCGGCGGATGGCGCCAACTCGGCGGTGCGACGCCTGGCCGGTGTGGCGACCCGCGAATGGGATTATCTGCACCATGCCATCGTCACCAGCGTGCGTTGCGCCAAGCCGCATCAGATGACGGCCTGGCAGCGCTTCACCGATAACGGTCCGTTGGCATTTCTGCCCCTTGAGCGCGACGGCCAACAGGATTGGTGTTCGATCGTCTGGTCGACCACACCCGGCGAAGCCGAACGCCTGATGGCGATGGATGAACAAGGTTTCTGCAAGGAGCTGGAGCGGGCCTTTGAAGGTCGGCTCGGCGAGGTGCTTAGCGCCGACCCACGGTTGTGCGTGCCCCTGCGCCAGCGGCATGCCAAGCGTTATGTGGCTGAAGGCCTGGCATTGATTGGCGACGCGGCCCACACCATTCACCCGTTGGCCGGGCAGGGGGTGAATCTTGGATTTCTCGATGCCGCCGTGCTGGCTGAAGTGTTGCTGCAAGCGGCAACACGTGGCGAACGCTTGGCGGATGTGAAGGTCCTCAGCCGTTACGAACGTCGACGCATGCCCCACAACCTGGCGCTGATGGCGGCGATGGAAGGCTTCGAGCGGTTGTTCCAGGCCGATCCGTTGCCGGTGCGCTGGTTGCGTAATACCGGGTTGAAAATGGTTGAGAAGATGCCGGAAGCCAAGGCGTTGTTCGTGCGTGAAGCGCTGGGGTTGACCGGGGATTTGCCGGCACTCGCCAGGCCCTGAGTTCTGCATTGAGGCTACAGGCCTCTTCGCGGGCTTGCCCGCGAAGGCGTCAGCACAAGCACCACAAATTCCAGGCGGTGCAACATCCGGTAACTCCTCCACAAGCAGCTTCGATTGAGAAGCTAAATGTGAGTCCTTATCATTTGCCCTCATTTTTCAATCGAGAGACCGCTCCCATGTTGGCACCGAAGCGTCTACTGACGGCACTGGCCTTGACCCTGATCGGCAGCACCGCCGCCCAGGCCGCTGACGAGGTGGTGGTCTACTCCTCGCGAATCGACGAGCTGATCAAGCCAGTATTCGATGCCTACACCGCCAAGACCGGCGTGAAGGTGAAGTTCATCACCGACAAGGAAGCACCGCTGATGCAGCGGCTCAAGGCCGAAGGCGCGAATACGCCGGCCGACCTGCTGCTCACCGTCGATGCCGGCAACCTCTGGCAAGCCGAGCAGATGGGCATCCTCCAGCCGTTCACCTCGAAAACCATCGACACCAACATTCCGCTGCAGTACCGGGCAGCTTCCCATGCCTGGACCGGCCTGAGCCTGCGTGCGCGGACCATTGCCTACTCCACTGATCGGGTGAAGCCAGGTGAACTGACCACCTACGAAGCGCTGGCCGAAAAGCAATGGGAAGGCCGCCTGTGCCTGCGCACGGCGAAGAAGGTCTACAACCAGTCCCTGACCGCGACCATGATCGAAGTGCACGGCGCCGAGAAGACCGAGGAAATCCTCAAGGGCTGGGTCAGGAACCTGTCCACTGACGTGTTCTCCGACGACACCGCTGTGCTGGAAGCGATCAACGCCGGCCAGTGCGACGTCGGTATCGTCAACACCTACTACTACGGCCGCCTGCACAAGCAGAAGCCAGACCTGCCGGTGAAGCTGTTCTGGCCGAACCAGGCTGACCGTGGTGTACACGTGAACCTGTCGGGTATCGGCCTGACACAACACGCGCCACATCCGGAAGCGGCGAAGGCTCTGGTGGAGTGGATGACCACCCCTGAAGCGCAGAAAATCTTTGCCGACGTGAACCAGGAGTTCCCGGCGAATCCGGCAGTGGCGCCTTCTGAGGAAGTGGCGGCCTGGGGCAAATTCATTGCCGATACCTTGCCGGTGGAAATTGCCGGCAAGCGTCAGGCCGAGGCGATTCGCCTGATGGACAGGGCTGGTTGGAACTGAGTTAATTTACCTCTGCTTGTAAGTCAAGGCTGAACACTATCCCTGTGGCGAGGGAGCTTGCTCCCGCTTGAGTGCACAGCACTCACAAAATCTGCGCGGATTGTCCGCGTTTGGGGCTGCTCCGCAGCCCAGCGGGAGCAAGCTCCCTCGCCACAAACAGGGTGCAAACCGTATTTTCTAGAGAACTCCCTTGGCCCATCCCGCCCAACGCCGCTGGTATCCAGTCGTCTTCGCCATCGCTGCGCTGGTCCTGTTGCCCCTGAGCGTCCTGCTGCTTTCCTGGCAAACCATCGATCAACAGATCTGGTCCCATCTCTGGGACACACAGATGCCGCGGTTGCTGGGCAATACCCTGACCCTGGTGCTAGGCGTTGGTGTCGGCGTGACAGTCCTGGGTGTCAGCCTCGCCTGGCTCACCAGCCTTTGCGAATTCCCCGGCCGGCGCTGGCTGGACTGGGCGCTGATGCTGCCCTTCGCGATCCCGGCCTATGTGCTGGCCTTCGTCTTCGTCGGCCTGCTGGATTTCGCCGGGCCCGTGCAAACCCTGCTGCGCGAGTGGTTCGGAACAGGTCTGCGGCTGCCGCGCGTGCGCTCCACGGGTGGCGTGATTGTCGTGCTCGTGCTGGTCTTTTATCCCTATGTTTACCTGCTGGCGCGCACCGCCTTCCTCGCCCAGGGCAAAGGCCTGATGGAAGCCGCGCGGGTCCTTGGCCAATCGCCCTGGCAAGCGTTCTGGCGGGTGGCGTTGCCCATGGCGCGGCCAGCCATCGGTGCGGGCGTGGCATTGGCGCTGATGGAAACCCTGGCGGACTTCGGCGCAGTGTCGGTGTTCAACTTCGATACCTTCACCACCGCCATCTACAAGACCTGGTACGGTTTTTTCAGCCTGTCATCCGCCGCGCAACTGGCCAGCCTGTTGCTGCTGGTGGTGATGCTGGTGCTCTACGGCGAGCGGCGTGCCCGCGGGGCCAACCGGGCGAGCAACGAGCGACCACGGGTCAAGGCGCTGTATCACCTGCGAGGCGTCAAGGCACTGGCGGCCACGACGTGGTGCTGCCTGGTGTTCGCCTGTGCTTTCGTTATCCCGATGCTGCAATTGGTGGTGTGGTTCTGGCTGCGCGGGCGCTTCGATCTCGACGAGCGCTACACCGGGTTGATCGTCCATACCTTGTACCTGGGTGCGATGGCGGCGTTGATCACCGTCAGCGTCGCCTTGTTACTGGCGTTTGCCCGACGACTGGCACCCACCCGGGTCATTCGTTCCGGGATCAGTCTGGCCAACCTGGGCTACGCCTTGCCCGGTTCGGTGCTGGCGGTGTCGATCATGCTGGCGTTCAGTTACCTGGATCGCGAGCTGGTGATCCCTCTCTCAGGCTGGCTCGGTGGCGCGGGCAAGCCGCTGCTGCTGGGCAGTCTGTCGGCGTTGCTGCTGGCCTATCTGGTGCGCTTCATTGCAGTGGCCTACGGGCCGCTGGAAAGCAGCCTGGCGCGTATACGGCCATCTTTGCCCGAAGCGGCACGTAGCCTTGGCGTCAGTGGGCCACGACTGTTTTTCAAAGTGTATCTGCCATTATTGCTACCCGGCACGTTGAGCGCCGCGCTGCTGGTGTTCGTCGACGTGCTCAAGGAAATGCCCGCGACCTTGCTGATGCGCCCGTTTGGCTGGGACACGCTGGCGGTGCGAATCTTCGAAATGACCAGCGAAGGCGAATGGGCCCGGGCGTCTTTGCCGGCATTGACCCTGGTGCTGGTCGGGCTGTTACCGGTCATCGGATTGATCCGGCGCTCAGCACATCGAAACAGCTAGGTGTCAGTCCTACACCTTGCGGCTACAATGCGCGGCATTCGGTGCGGTCCGTCTGACAGACCAGGTAGCTGAAATCGGCTGAAGGCCCTTTGTTTCAAGGCATTCAGTCCGTGCAGCACTTGCCCGCGCCTTCGCCACGCCCGGAAGGAGAAACCCATGGGACAGCGTACGCCTCTGTATGACCTTCATCTCGCACTCGGCGCGAAGATGGTCGATTTTGGCGGTTGGGACATGCCTCTGCATTATGGATCGCAGGTCGAGGAGCACCATCAGGTGCGCCGCGATTGCGGTGTCTTCGATGTATCCCACATGACCGTAATCGATGTCGGCGGCTCCCAGGCCAAAGCCTGGCTCCAGCATTTGCTGGCCAATGATGTCGAACGCCTGCACAGCCCCGGCCGTGCGTTGTACAGCACCATGCTCAACGAGAAGGGCGGCATCGTCGACGACATGATCGTCTACCGTCTCGATGAGGGTTATCGCCTGGTGGTCAACGCCTCCACCCGCGATCAGGACATGGCCTGGATGCAAGCGCATCTCGACGGTTTCGACGTGCAACTTCGCGAGCGTTCCGAGTTGGCGATGCTGGCCATCCAGGGCCCCCACGCCCGGCAGAAAATTGCCGAACTGGTCAGCCAGTCCCGCGGCAACCTGATCCAGCTCCTCAAGCCCTTCGAAGGCCTGTCCGATGGTGACTGGTTCATCGCGCGCACCGGTTATACCGGCGAAGACGGCCTGGAAATCATTCTGCCGGCCGATCAGGCGCCAGGCTTTTTCAACGATCTGGTCGGAGCCGGGATTTCTCCCATCGGCCTCGGCGCGCGGGATACCTTGCGGGTCGAAGCCGGCATGAACCTTTACGGTCAGGACATCCAGCAGGATATTTCACCCTTGGCCTCCAATATGGCCTGGAGCATTGCCTGGGAACCCGCCACCCGGCAGTTCATCGGGCGCAAGGCGCTGGAAGCCGAGCAGGCCGCCGGCGTACAGCACAAACTGGTCGGTCTGGTCCTTGAGGAGCGCGGAGTTTTGCGCGCTCATCAGGTGGTCCGCATCGCCGATGTTGGCGAAGGGGAGATCACCAGTGGTAGTTTCTCTCCTACGCTTAGCAAGTCGATTGCACTGGCGCGCGTGCCGATGGCAACAGCCGACCGCGCTGAAGTGGAAATCCGTGGCAAGTGGTACCCGGTCCGGGTGGTCAAACCGACCTTCGTTCGCCACGGCAAAACCTTGATCTAATCTTTTCTGGCGGGCATGCCCGCCGACCATTTTCCTGAGGACACAGAACATGAGCAATATCCCTGCCGACCTGCGTTTTGCCGAAAGTCACGAATGGGCACGTCTAGACCATGATGGCGGCGTGAAAGTGGGTATTTCAGACCATGCTCAGGAAGCCTTGGGTGATGTGGTGTTCGTCGAGCTGCCGGAAATCGGTAAAGTGTTCGCTGCCGGCGAGGCTGCGGGTGTCGTCGAGTCGGTCAAGGCCGCGTCGGATATCTACTCGCCACTCTCCGGTACAGTCATTGCCGTCAACGAAGAGTTGGCCAACAACCCGGAACTGGTCAACAGCGCGCCCTATGACAGCTGGTTCTTCAAACTGGAGCCAAGCGATACCTCTGAACTGAACAACCTGCTCGACCCGGCGGGCTACAAGGCCACCATCGGCGAGTAATGTTCGCCCGTGTAGGCGCCGGCAAGCCGGCTCCTACACGGGTGGTTCAAGACTTGAGTACGGCTTTCACGGCCGTCACCGAACGTTCCACATCCGCTTTGCTCATCGCCGTGAACATCGGCAGCGAGACAATCAGCCGACCGACCCGCTCAGCGACCGGGAACATGCCCTCCTTGAAACCGCGCTCACGGTAAAGGCTCAACAGGTGAATCGGCGGGTAGTGATAGCCGATCCCGACACCCAGTGCCTGCATCTGCTCCATAAAGGTCGCCCGCGCCGGTTTGCCATCCTTACGCTCCGGTAATACCAGCTGGAACAGATGCCAATTGCTTTGGGTGAAATCCGCCGGAGGCAGTTGCGCTCCGTACTGCGCTTCGAAATCCGCGCCAAAACAGGCGAAATAGTGCCGGGCCAAGTCACGGCGATGGGCGGTGATGGTTTCGATATGAGCAAACTGCCCCAGGCCAATGGCCGCGGCGACGTCGGTCATGTTGAATTTGCCACCCAGCACGTCGACGTCCAGTCCGTCGAAGCCGTTGCGGGTAACGCCCTGCAGTCGATATTTCTCTGCCAGGCGTACTTCTTCGGCCGTATTCAGCACCAGGCAACCGCCTTCGGAGGAGGTGACGTTTTTGTTCGCCTGGAAACTGAAGGACACGAAATCCCCCGTCGAGCCAATGCGCTGGCCGTTCCAGTTGGAGCCCAGCGCCTGGGCTGCATCCTCCACAATCCGCAGGCCGTGCTTTTTCGCCAGGGCATACAAACGCGTCATGTCCACTGGCAACCCGGCGAGGTACACCGGGATGATGGCTTTGGTGCGGGGGGTAATCGCCGCTTCCAGTTGATCGAGATCGATATTGCGGGTCACCGGGTCGATGTCGGCAAACACCGGGGTGGCGCCGACTTCCAGGATGACGTTGGCGGTGGCCACCCAGGAAATCGGCGTGGTGATCACTTCATCGCCGGGCCCGACCCCGGCAATACGCAAGGCGATTTCCATGGTGCAGGTGCCGGAATTGAAGGTGCGCACCGGGCGCCCGCCAAAAAACTCCGAAAGCTGCGCTTCGAAGGCCTGGACCTTGGGGCCGCTGGTGATCCAGCCCGAGCGCAATACATCACCGACGGCGGCGATCGTGGCTTCATCGATGGTGGGTTTGGAAAACGGCAGGAAAGGCAGTTGGCTCATGAATACAGTCACCCGATCAGCGGATATTAAGTTGGCGGCGGACATGATGATCCGGATTGGTCGACCGCGCCACGTCATCCACGCGAAGATCGACTGCTATGCTGGTTTGACCGTGTTGCATCGACGCCGAGCGCCAGTCAAGAGAGAGCCCGTCATGTCCCAATTGCCGTCCCTGAGCCAGTTACGCGACCCCAATGCCTTTCTGCGCCGCCACCTCGGACCCGACGCCGCCGAGCAACAGGCGATGCTCGACAGCCTCGGCCTGGGCAGTCGGGTCGAATTGATCGAGCAAACGGTGCCGCCGGGCATCCGCCTCAATCGGGCGCTGGACCTGCCCCCGGCACTCGATGAAGAGGCCGCGCTGGCCAAGTTGCGCGGTTATGCCGAGCAGAACCAGGTCTGGACCAGCCTGATCGGCATGGGCTACCACGGCACCCTCACACCGGCCGTCATACTGCGTAACGTGCTGGAAAATCCCGGCTGGTACACCGCGTACACCCCCTATCAACCGGAGATCGCCCAAGGGCGGCTCGAAGCGCTGCTGAACTTCCAGCAGCTGACTATCGACCTGACCGGTCTGGAGCTGGCCAATGCCTCGCTGCTCGATGAGGCCACCGCCGCGGCGGAAGCCATGGCCCTGGCCAAGCGGGTTGCCAAGTCCAAAAGCAACCTGTTCTTTGTCGACGAGAACTGTCACCCGCAAACCATTTCCGTGGTGCAGACCCGCGCTGAAGGCTTCGGCTTCGAGCTGATCGTCGACGCTGTGGATAACTTGAAGCAGCACCAGGTGTTCGGCGCGCTGCTGCAGTACCCCGACACCCACGGTGAAATCCACGACCTGCGGCCGCTGATCGATCACCTGCACGCGCAACAGGCCCTGGCCTGTGTCGCCACGGATTTGCTGAGCCTGTTGTTGCTGACCCCGCCGGGTGAACTGGGCGCCGATGTGGTGTTCGGCTCGTCCCAGCGATTTGGCGTGCCCATGGGCTACGGCGGGCCCCACGCGGCATTTTTTGCCAGCCGCGATGAATACAAACGGGCAATTCCCGGGCGGATCATCGGTGTTTCGAAAGATGCGCGGGGCAACACCGCCCTGCGCATGGCCCTGCAAACCCGCGAGCAACACATCCGCCGGGAGAAGGCCAACTCCAACATCTGCACGGCCCAGGTGCTGCTGGCCAATATCGCCAGTTTCTATGCGGTCTACCACGGCCCCGAAGGGCTCAAGCGGATCGCCCAGCGGGTACATCGGCTGACCTGCATCCTGGCCGCCGGGCTTGAACGCAACGGTATCACCCGGGTTAACCGGCACTTCTTCGACACCCTGACGCTGGAAGTCGGCGGAGCCCAGACCGCGATCATCGAAAGTGCCCGGGCCGCGCAGATCAACCTGCGCATTCTCGGGCGCGGCCAACTGGGCTTGAGCCTCGACGAGGCCTGCGACGAAGGCACCGTGGCGAAGCTGTTCGACGTGTTCCTGGGGGCCGATCACGGGCTCAGCGTCGACGACCTGGATGCCGAGGTCTTGCCTGGCGGAATTCCCGAAAAGTTGGTGCGAACTTCGCCTTATCTGCGCCATCCCGTGTTCAGCGCCCATCACAGCGAAACCGAGATGCTGCGCTACCTCAAGCAACTGGAAAACAAGGACCTGGCGCTCAATCAATCGATGATCCCGCTGGGCTCCTGCACCATGAAGCTCAACGCCACCAGCGAGATGATCCCGATTACCTGGCCGCAGTTCGCCAACCTGCACCCGTTCGTGCCCAAGGAACAGGCCGCCGGTTATGGGCTGATGATCGAAGAACTGGAGCGCTGGTTGTGTGCGATCACCGGTTTCGACGCGATCTGCATGCAACCCAACTCCGGTGCCCAGGGCGAATACGCCGGGCTGCTGGCGATCCGCAAATACCATGAGAGCCGACAACAGGGCGGCCGCGATATTTGCCTGATTCCTTCATCGGCTCATGGCACCAATCCCGCGTCGGCGCAAATGGCCGGGATGCGCGTGGTGATCGTCGAATGTGACGAGGCGGGCAACGTCGACCTGGAGGACCTCAAGGAGAAAGCCGCGCAGGCCGCAGACAAACTCGCCTGCCTGATGGCGACCTATCCTTCAACCCACGGGGTGTATGAGGAAGGTATCAGCGAAATCTGTGAAGTGATCCACCAGCATGGCGGTCAGGTGTACATGGATGGCGCTAACCTCAACGCTCAGGTCGGGTTGGCGCGGCCGGCCGATATTGGCGCCGATGTCTCGCACATGAACCTGCACAAGACCTTCTGCATTCCCCATGGTGGCGGTGGGCCGGGCATGGGACCGATTGGTGTTCGGGCGCATTTGGCGCCGTTCGTGGCCAACCATCCGGTGGTGCCGATCGACGGGCCGCACCCGCAAAATGGCGCCGTCAGCGCAGCGCCCTGGGGCAGCGCAAGCATTTTGCCGATCAGCTGGATGTACATCGCGATGATGGGGCCGCAATTGGCGGACGCCAGCGAAGTGGCGATCCTCGCCGCGAATTACCTGGCGCGGCATTTGTCCGGTGCCTTCCCTGTGCTCTACACCGGACGCAATGAGCGGGTGGCCCACGAATGCATCCTCGACCTTCGACCACTCAAGGCGTTGACCGGCATTACCGAAGAGGACGTGGCCAAGCGCCTGATGGACTACGGCTTCCATGCCCCGACCATGTCGTTTCCGGTGCCGGGGACGCTGATGGTTGAACCGACCGAAAGCGAGTCGAAGGCGGAACTAGACCGCTTTATCGGGGCGATGCTGAGCATCCGCGCGGAAATCAACGAGGTGCAGAACGGTAACTGGCCGGCTGAAGAAAACCCGCTGAAAGGTGCGCCGCATACGTTGGCCGATATCACCGGCGTGTGGGAGCGGCCGTACAGCATCGTGCAAGCGGTCACGCCGGACGCGCACACCAAGGCGCACAAATACTGGCCGGTGGTGAACCGGGTGGACAATGTGTATGGGGACCGGAACCTGTTTTGTGCGTGTGTGCCGGTGGATGATTACCGCTGAAATTTCCGGCTGCACATAACCCCTGTGGGAGCGAGCCTGCTCGCGAATGCGGTGTGACAGTCAATGAAGTTTTTACTGATCCACCGCTATCGCGAGCAGGCTCGCTCCCACAGGGGGGCTCTGTGAACCTTGGACCTGTGTACGCAAGGCAAAAAAATGCCGCTCAAGTGAGCGGCATTCTTGTGTACGCGACTGTTACTCCGAAGCCACGGCATTCTTCGCCAGGATCGCGTTCGCCAGCTCCATATCCGTGGCTTGCAGCCCCGGGTTGTCGGCGCGGACTTTCTGCATGGCCGCTTCCAGGTACGGACCGCGGATACTGCCATCACTGGCGACGAAGCTGCTGGCATCGTCCTGTGCCGCGACGACCAGCTTGTTATCCTTGGATGTCAGATAGCTCGAACCGGTGGTTGCACCGGAGGTAAGAACGTTACGCCAAAAAGTATCGGCCATCGCCGAACCGACAGGCAAAGACAACAGCGCGACGGTAGCGACAGCAAGTTTGAAACGCATGACAGGGTGACTCCACTGGGTTGACTACGCGGTTGGATTGCCAACCCCCAATCGAGTTCCGTGGCTGCCTATTCTGTCGCTTCGACCAACAGGATCGCGCCTTGCTGGCCGACTACCCGCACGCGACTGCCAATGGCGGCGTCCGGCCCGCGGGCCATCCACACGCCGTCGGCCACCTTGATCTTGCCGCGACCGTCGACAATCGCTTCATGCACCACGAAGGTTTTGCCGATCAGTTCCTGGCCGCGCAGATTCAGGTGCTGCTGATCGCTCGGGCGCGCCGCCGTGCGCTGATGCCGCCACCAGTACAACGCGGTGGTGATCGACAGCAGGCCGAACAACAGAAACTGCCATTCCCAGGACAAGCCCGGCAACAGGAAGGTCAAGACGCCCACGGCTGCCGCGGCCATGCCGATCCACAGCAGGTAACCGCCGGCACCGAACACTTCGAGAATCAACAGCACTGTGCCCAACGCCAACCAGTCCCAGAACGAAAGGTGCTGCAAAAATGCCCACATGGCGCGCCTCAGGCTTTCTTGTTATCGAAAGTGGCCTTGACGATTTCGCCAATGCCGCCCACCGCGCCGATCATCGAACTGGCCTCCAGCGGCATCAGGATCACCTTGCTGTTGTTGGCCGAAGCCAGCTTGCCCAGCGCATCGATGTACTTCTGCGCCACGAAGTAGTTGACCGCTTGCACGTTGCCGCTGGCAATGGCTTCGGACACCACTTTGGTCGCCTGGGCTTCTGCCGCGGCTTGTCGCTCGCGAGCTTCGGCCTCCAGGAAGGCGGCCTGGCGACTGCCTTCGGCTTCGAGGATCTGCGCCTGCTTCTTGCCTTCGGCGGTCAGGATCGCTGCGGCGCGCAGGCCCTCGGCCTCGAGGATTTGTGCACGCTTGATCCGTTCGGCTTTCATCTGCCCCGACATCGCCGCCATCAGGTCGGCGGGTGGGCTGATGTCCTTGATCTCGATCCGGGTGATCTTGATGCCCCACGGCGCGGTCGCTTCGTCGACGGTGCGCAACAGTTTTTCGTTGATCCCGTCACGCTGGCTGAGCATGGCGTCGAGTTCCATCGAGCCGAGCACGGTGCGGATGTTGGTTTGCAGCAGGTTGCGGATGGCGTGTTCGAGGTTGTTGACCTCGTAGGCGGCCTGGGCCGTGTTGACCACCTGGAAGAAGCACACGGCGTCGATTTGCACCGTGGCGTTGTCGGAGGTGATGACTTCCTGCGGCGGAATATCCAGCACGCTTTCCATCACATTCATCTTGCGGCCGATGCGGTCCATGACCGGAATGATGACATTCAGCCCCGGCTTGAGTGTGTTGGTGTAGCGACCGAAACGTTCGACGGTCCATTCAAAGCCCTGGGGCACGACCTTGAAACCCATGAACAGAATGGCGACCACCAGGCCGACAAAAAGCAAAAGCACACTACCGATCTGCATAACGATTCCTTGTTGATGTGTGGATCTTTGGAGTTGCAATGGCTGGAGTGTAGCTGTGCCGATGCCGGATAAGTACAGCCGGGCTCAGCTCTGCTCGCTCTGGGGTGTCACTCGCAGAACCTCCTCGATGGTCGTCAGCCCGGCGCCGACCTTTTGCGCTCCTGACAGTCGCAGGCTGCGCATGCCTTCCTTGAATGCCTGGCGTCGCACGGCCAGCAGATCGGTGTCGGGACTGATCAGCGCTTTGATGCTGTCGCTGAGCTGCATGATTTCGTAGACCCCGGCGCGGCCGCGATAACCGGTGTCGCGGCATTCCACGCAACCGATGGCGCGCTGGGCATTGGCCGGCAAGGGTGCTTGCCAGGGACGGGTCAGGGTTTGCCAGTCGTCTTCGCCCAGCGTCAGCGGCGACTTGCAGTGCGGGCACAGGGTTCGCACCAGTCGCTGTGCCATGACGCCGAGCACCGTGGCCTTGATCAGGTAGTGCGGCACGCCGAGCTCCAGCAGACGGCTGATGGCGCTGGGTGCGTCGTTGGTGTGCAGGGTCGACAGCACCAAGTGCCCGGTGAGCGCCGCCTGGATCGCCATCTCCGCGGTTTCGAGGTCGCGGATCTCGCCGATCATGATGATGTCCGGGTCTTGCCGCATCAGCGCGCGCACACCGGCGGCGAAGGTCAGGTCGATGTTGTGCTGGACCTGCATCTGGTTGAACGCCGGCTCGACCATTTCGATCGGGTCTTCGATGGTGCAGAGGTTGACCTCCGGCGTCGCCAGTTTTTTCAGGGTGGTGTAGAGGGTGGTGGTCTTGCCCGAACCCGTCGGCCCGGTGACGAGGATGATGCCGTGGGGTTGGCGGGTCATGTCTTGCCAGCGGCGCAGATCGTCGGCGGAGAAACCAAGCTGGTCGAAGTCCTTGAGCAATACTTCCGGGTCGAAGATCCGCATGACCATTTTTTCGCCGAAGGCTGTGGGCAGTGTCGATAAACGCAGTTCGACTTCACCGCCGTCCGGGGTCTTGGTTTTGACCCGGCCGTCCTGGGGTTTGCGTTTCTCCGCGACGTTCATGCGCCCCAGGGTTTTCAGGCGGCTGACGATGGCCATGGTGACCTGGGGCGGGAATTGATAGACGTTGTGCAGCACGCCGTCGATGCGAAAGCGCACAGTGCCTTGCTCGCGCCGGGGTTCGATGTGGATGTCGCTGGCGCGTTGCTGGAACGCGTACTGGAACAGCCAGTCGACGATATTGACGATGTGTGCGTCGTTGGCGTCCGGCTCCTGGTCGCTGGCGCCGAGGTTGAGCAGCTGTTCGAAATTGCCGAGGGTACTGACTTGCGGGTCGGCGCTGTTCGCCCCGGTGACCGATTTGGCCAGGCGGAAGAATTCGACGCTGAAGCGCTGGATGTCCACCGGGTTGGCGACCACACGCTTGATCGGCAATTTGAGCACGTGGGTCAGGTCAGCCTCCCAGCCACTGACATAAGGCTGGGCGCTGGCCACGGTTACCGCCTCGCGGTCGATCGCTACCGCGAGGATCTTGTGGCGCTGGGCAAAGGCATAGGACATCAGCGGGGTCACGGCCGCGACGTTGATTTTCAGTGGGTCGATGCGCAGGTAAGGCTGGCCGGCCTGCCGGGATAGCCACAGGGTCAGGCTCTCGAGGTCCAGTGGTTTGCCGGGACGGCTGAGATCGTCCAGCTGTTGGCTGGCGATGAACTCGAGCGGATGCATCTGGCCAAGGGAGGCGTTGCGGCGGCGGGCATTGAGCGCGTGTTCGGCCGAATCCTGACTGATAAAGCCCTGGGCGACCAGTTCGCGCAGCAGGTCATTGAGATCCAGCCAGCGGTCCTGAAAGGCGAGATGTACGGACATGCGGGCTCCTTTTGAACGACAGTGCGCAAAGGATAGCCGTGGCCCGGCTGACCGCTGGGCCACTACCCGACGAAGGCGTTTCGGAGTTTTTCAGCCCGCCGCTTGAACCGCTTCGGCCCATGGGGAATCAGCTTCTTGCAACTCCACCGAGCAGACGCTGATCAGGTTACGAAGTTTTTCCGCAATCACTTGCGCGCGGTGCCAGCTCAAACCGTCGATGACGATCTCGATGCTCAGCCAGTCGTCCTGGCGCTGCGCGTTGACCTGTTCCGGCGTGAGCAATTGCAAGGCGAACAGATTGAGGGCGCGACACAGCAGGTCCGGTTCTGCCTCGGCCAGCATTTGATAGCGAACCCGGCAGTTGGCGTTGCCGACGTTCCAGACATCGGCACGGGCAGGTGGGGTGTTCACGGCTTCGAGATACGGCATGATCAGGCTCCAGAAATACTGGAGAAATGTTTACATCCTGTGCCGGGTATTTCTTCTCTATGATTGGCTGTATTGCAGGAATGAAGAATCAATCAATTCACTTGTTACTCAGTTAAGGGTTTTTTTATGCAGAGCGAACTGGACAGCTACGACCGCAAGATCCTCGCCTTGCTGCAAGAGGATGCTTCGCTTTCCAGCGCACAGATCGCCGAGCAGGTGGGGCTCTCGCAATCGCCGTGCTGGCGGCGGATTCAGCGGATGAAGGAGGAGGGCATCATTCGCGGCCAGGTGACCTTGCTCGACCGCAAGAAAATCGGCCTGAACACGCAGATCTTCGCGGAGGTGAAACTCAATGCCCACGGGCGTTCGAATTTCACCGAATTCACCGAGGCGATTCGCGGCTTTCCGGAGGTGCTGGAGTGTTACGTGCTGATGGGGGCGGTGGATTTCTTGCTGCGGATTGTCACGGCGGACATCGAGGCGTACGAGCGCTTCTTCTTCGAGAAGCTGTCGATGGTGCCGGGGATTCAGGAGGTGAATTCGATCGTGGCGTTGTCGGAGATCAAGTCGACCACCAGTTTGCCGGTGGTGCGCTGATGATACTTGAGGGACTTTGTGGCGAGGGGGCAAGCCCCCTCGCCACAAGGTATTACAGACGCAGCAACATTTTCCAGGCACGGTTCTGATACACCGCAATCGCCTGCTGCTTGCGCGCATCCAGGACTTCATCGGTGATCGATTCGTTGGCCAGTTGCGCCAGTTTGTTCAGCTCACCGTACAGGCGATCCATTTCCGGGATCTCCAGCACGTTACGCGCATGGTGCAGCCAGACCTGGATGCGTTCGATGCGCGGCAGTTGCTCGGCCAGGTCTTCCGGCTGTTGCTGGTAACGTTGCAGTTGCAACGAAGTGGCTTCTTCGCCCAGCAGGCGCGGTAACCAGCTGCCCAGTTGCGCAGCGCCCTGGCGATTGCCGCGGGTGTTGCGGTCGGCGGCCCAGGTGCGGGCCAGCAGCCAGCGCGAGGTGGTCAGGGAGAACAGGCCCCAGCGCGGGTCTTCGAGTTCTTCGAGGAACTGCTCGGGCGCGGCTTTGCGCACGTCTTCATCTTCCAGGCCCGCTTGTACCAGCGGGCGCCAGTCTTCCAGCAAGGCATCGAGGGCGATACGCAGATCGTGGGTCGACTGACGTGGTGCGGCCTGGCCCAGGCTGCTGATCAGCGCGCGCATTTCTGCGAGGCATTCGACCCAGTCCTGCAACAGGCGCCAGTGACCGTTGAAGCGATACTGTTCGGCCAGACGCTGGCTGCTGCCCAGCAAGTGCCAGCTCAGCGCGGCGAACGCATCGTCCAGCGGCGTTTCCGCCGTGATCTGCGGCGCCGGCAGGCTCAACGAATAGCTGTGGGCGTCGTACAGGCGATAACCGCGCTCGGCCTTGCTGATGTCGCAGGGCATCAGGGCCAGTTTCTCGGCCAGTTCGGCGGCCAGTTCCAGCAGGGCTGCCGGCTCGCCTTCGCGCAGTTCCAGTTCCAGCTCGCAGATTTCTTCTTTCTGCTTGCCGACCACGACGTGACCCAGGTCCAGCGCGGCCTCGATGACCACTTTGGTCTTGCCGCGGCCCCAGGCGATTTCCGCGCGTTCGCGGACGAAGTCGGTGGTGAAGATCGGCTTCAGGGTTTTCTTGTCCAGCTCGGCCAGTTCCTCGGGCCAGCATTCGCCGTCGAGTTTCTTCAGGTCGAGCTTGGCTTTGGGCAGGTTCCAGTCGTACTCGTTACGCACGGACAGGCCGGCGACGCTCTGGCCGCGGGTCTTGAGGGTCTGAATCACTTCTTCGCCATCCTTGCGCAGGCGCAGGGCGACTTTGGCCTGGGCCAGGTCGCGCTCGGGCGTGTCGAAGTACTGGTTCATCAACTCACGGCGTTCCCAGCCACTTTTGTTGCGTTTTTTCAGTAACGGGTGCTCGCGCAGGGCGGCGAGGGTTTCGCGGCTGACGCGGAGTTTGATTTCGGTTTCTTTCTGCATGGCCGGAAAATCCAGGATCGGGAGCGCAGCCGGGGGAATGTGTGGCTGCCAAGGTCGTGCAGTGTACAGGACTCAAGGTTAGTACGCGCCGAGACGGTTTATTCCTGTCATCGGTTGGTTCTATGATGGACTTCAATTCGGGTGCCGGGAGTCAACGATGCCATTGCCGTCGATGAAAGAACAATTCGCTGCGTTGATCGCCGCACCGTCGGTCAGTTGCACCCAGCCCAGTCTCGATCAATCCAACCGCCCGGTGATCGATCTGCTGGCGACGTGGCTCGGTGAGCTGGGTTTTACCTGCGAGATCCAGCAGGTCAGCCCCGGCAAGTTCAACCTGCTGGCCAGTTTCGGTTCTGGCCCCGGCGGCCTGGTGCTCGCCGGGCACAGCGACACCGTGCCGTTCGACGGCGCGCTGTGGCAAACCGACCCGCTGAAACTGACCGAAGTCGGCGGTCGTTGGGTTGGCCTGGGCAGTTGCGACATGAAGGGCTTTTTCGCCCTGGCCATCGAGGCGGTCAAACCGCTGCTCGATCAGCCGTTCAAACAGCCGTTGCTGATTCTCGCCACTTGCGACGAAGAAAGTTCGATGTCCGGCGCCCGCGCGCTGGCCGAAGCGGGGCGACCGCTGGGGCGGGCGGCGGTAATCGGCGAGCCGACAGGGCTCAAGCCGATCCGCATGCACAAGGGCATCATGATGGAGCGCATCGACATCCTCGGGCAGAGCGGTCATTCCTCCGACCCGCGCCTGGGCCACAGCGCCCTGGAGGCCATGCACGATGCCATCGGTGAACTGCGTGGCCTGCGCCTGTTGTGGCAGCGCGAATTCCGCAATCCGCAGTTTGGCGTGCCGATGCCAACGATGAATTTCGGTTGCATCCATGGCGGCGACAATCCCAACCGCATCTGCGGCCAGTGTTCGCTGGAGTTCGATTTGCGCCCGTTGCCCGGCATGGACCCCAAGGTCCTGCGCGCCGAGATCCTGCAGAAGCTCAAGCCGGTTGCCGAGCGGCATCAGGTGAAGATCGATTACGCGCCGCTGTTCCCCGAAGTGCCGCCGTTCGAGCAGGCCGAGGACGCCGAGTTGGTGCGCCTTGCTGAAAAGCTCACCGGTCATAGCGCCGAAGCAGTGGCGTTTGGCACCGAAGCGCCTTATCTTCAGCGCCTTGGCTGCGAAACGCTGGTGCTTGGCCCGGGCGATATTGCCTGCGCCCACCAGCCGGGGGAATACCTCGAAATGTCACGTTTGCAGCCTACGGTGCATCTATTAAGGCAACTGATCGAACACTATTGCCTGACACCTGCAACTTGATCATGTGGGAGCGGGCTTGCTCGCGAAGGCGTCGTGTCATCCACCTCAATACTGAATGACACACCGCCTTCGCGAGCAAGCCCGCTCCCACAGGGGTCTGTGAATTACCTGACAAGCCGTATAAATTGCCGGTACCCCAACCCGTATTCATGAGGAGAGCGCGCGTGTCGCCAAGCCTGTTCCGACGATAACCATCAGCCCGCTGTGCGTTTTCAGTTTCGCCCTTTTTTCGGCTGCTATTTATTACAGGCCCAGGTTCATGCCCGAATACGTCAATTGGCTTCGTCACGCTTCGCCTTACATCAACGCCCACCGCGATTGCACCTTTGTCGTCATGCTGCCCGGCGACGGCGTTGAACACCCGAACTTCGGCAATATCGTCCACGACCTGGTGCTGTTGCACAGCCTGGGCGTGCGTCTGGTGCTGGTTCACGGCTCCCGCCCGCAAATCGAAGAGCGCCTTGCGGCCCGTGGCCTGACTCCGCATTACCACCACGGCATGCGCATCACCGATGCGGCGACCCTGGAGTGCGTGATCGACGCAGTTGGCCAATTGCGCATTGCCATTGAGGCTCGCCTGTCGATGGACATGGCTTCGTCGCCGATGCAGGGCTCGCGCCTGCGGGTGGCCAGCGGCAACCTGGTGACGGCCCGGCCGATCGGCGTGCTTGAAGGCGTCGACTATCACCACACCGGCGAAGTGCGCCGGGTCGACCGCAAGGGCATCAACCGTCTGCTGGACGAGCGCTCCATCGTGCTGCTGTCGCCGCTGGGCTATTCGCCGACCGGGGAGATTTTCAACCTGGCCTGCGAAGATGTCGCCACCCGCGCGGCCATCGACCTGGGCGCGGACAAGCTGCTGCTGTTCGGCGCCGACCTGGGCCTGATTGACGAACACGGGCGCCTGGTGCGCGAACTGCGTCCACAGCAAGTGCCGGCGCATCTGCAGCGGTTGGGCAGTAACTATCAGGCGGAGTTGCTGGATGCCGCGGCCGAAGCTTGTCGTGGCGGCGTGGCCCGCAGCCATATCGTCAGTTACGCCGAAGACGGTGCACTGCTGACCGAGCTGTTCACCCGCGACGGTGGCGGCACCCTGGTGGCCCAGGAGCAATTCGAAGTGGTGCGTGAAGCGGCCATTGAGGATGTCGGTGGATTGCTGGATTTGATCATCCCGCTGGAGGAGCAGGGCATCCTGGTGCGCCGTTCCCGCGAGGTGCTGGAGCGCGAGATCGAACAGTTCAGCGTGGTCGAGCGCGAAGGCATGATCATCGCCTGTGCGGCGCTATATCAGATTGCCGATTCGGATGCGGGTGAGCTGGCGTGTCTGGCGGTGAATCCGGAGTATCGCCATGGCGGTCGCGGTGATGAATTGCTGGAACGCATCGAGACACGCGCCCGGGCTCAGGGTTTGAAGACTTTATTCGTCCTTACCACCCGCACCGCACACTGGTTCCGCGAACGTGGTTTTGTGCCGAGCAGCGTTGACCGCCTGCCTTCGGCGCGGGCGTCGTTGTACAACTATCAGCGTAATTCGAAGATCTTCGAAAAAGCCCTTTGATGTTGTGGCTATGTGCTTCCTTGTGGCGAGGGGGCTTGTCGGAACGCCGCATCGCCCCGTTGGACTGCGGAGCAGCCCCAAAACCTGCCCGACCGAGTCACATGGTTTTGCGGCCGCTTCGCGACCGAACGGGGGCAAGCCCCCGCGCCACAGGTTTCAGTGGATTATTCAGTGACAAACCTCGCGCTAACATACGGCGAATAATCCGGCAGCACCGTTTCAACCTTCCCTTGCTCCTTCAAGAATTTCGCCGTCTCGCCAATGGCCTTGGCCGTGCCGCCGTCCAGCAGCGCGGTGCTCTGTTGCGCCTTGGCATCCGGGAATGAGGAACCGGCCAGTAACTCGGGCACATCGGCGGCATTGGCACCGGTCAGTTTGGCGATTTTTTGCACAGGCTCCGAGTCGACCGTCCAGTTGGCTTTATGCGCTGCGTAATCAGCAAAGGCGTCGAGGGTGACCTTGGCGAATTTGGCCACCACCTCTGGGTGCTTCTCGGCGTAATCCTTGCGCGCCACCCAGACCTCAAAGGTTGGCGCCCCCCATTGGCCCACCTGCGCAGCGTCGGTCAGGGTCTTGCCACTCTTGCGGATTTCCCCCAGCGCCGGCGACCAGACAAACGCGCCATCAATATCACCACGCTTCCAGGCTGCCGCGATTTCCGCCGGCTGCAGGTTCACCACTTTGACTTTCGAACTGTCCAGGCCCCAGTGCTTCAGCGCGCCAAGCAGGCTGTAGTGGGAAGTCGAAACGAAAGGTGTGGCGATGGTCTTTCCGATCAGGTCTTGCGGCTTTTCGATGCCGCTGCCGTTGCGCACCACCAGCGCTTCGGCGGCATTGATCTGGGCCGAGACGATGAACGCGACAATCGGCAGGTTGCGCGAGGCGGCAGCGGCCAGCGGACTGGAGCCGAGATTGCCGATTTGCACATCGCCCGAAGCAATCGCCGTGACCACTTCCGGGCCGCTGTTGAAGCGCCGCCAGTCGATGGGCTGGCCGATGGCTTTTTCATAAAGGCCATCGGCCTGAGGGACTTTGCTCGGGTCGATGCCGGTTTGATAGCCGACGGTAAGGTTCGCCGCATGAGCGCTGAAAGAAAATGCGAACAATACACAAACTGTAACAATTGGTCCGGATAGTGCGCGTTTGGTCGTCATGGGGGCCGCCTTTCGGTAAAGGATTTGTTTCCGAATTGCGTCAGAAACTAATCGATCTAAAAAAGCGAAAATAAATACCGATTAGGAATTAGCTTATCAGCCAAACCTTCTATCCTGGGGTGGTCGCGCAGTGGGGAGCTAAATTCCTAAACGGTATTAGAAAAGAATCGGGTAATTCTTTTCAGGTTCATGACGAATTCATGACCCTGCAGGGACCAAAAAACCGGGGATTAGACTATGGTCGTAGACACATATAGTTACGATTGACTTATGGGTCACGCTCTGGCGCTAATCGCGCATCTTAGGATTTCGGGCGTCGACTCGAGACCAGGAACACAAGAATTAGAATCGAGAGGAGCTACACAATGAACAAGTCCACCTTGGCTCTGGCCGTGACCGTTGGGGTTTTGGCGCAGCAAGCAGGCGCCGCAGGTTTCCTGGAAGACAGCAAGGCGTCCATCAGCTCTCGCACCATGTATTACGACGCCGATATGCGTGAAGGTGCGAGCACTCCTGCCAACCGTCAGCGCGAAACCGCTGAGGGTCTGAAGTTCGATTACCTGTCCGGTTTCACCCAGGGTACCGTAGGTTTTGGTATCGACGCCCAGGCTCTGGTTGGTATCCACCTGGATGGAGGCAAGGGGCATCACCCGACCGGTAACAGCAACTCATTCTTCCCTAGCGATGGCAATGAGGCGGCCGACGAGTGGAGCCGTTTGGATGGCAACGTCAAGGCGCGCTTCTCGAAGACTGAAGCCCACCTGGGTGGCGCTCTGGCACCTAACCTGCCGATCCTGATCGCGAACGACAGCCGTCTGCTGCCGCAGACCTTTGAAGGTGGCACCATCACCTCCAAAGAAATCGACAACGTGACCTTTAACTTTGGTCAACTGGAGCACGCGTCGGGTCGTGCCTCCTCGAACTCCACTGGCCTGTCTGTGGCTGGCGCTACTCAGGACAGCAACAAATTCCTCTACGGCGGTGCTGACTGGAAGGTCACCAAAGACCTCTTGCTGCAGTACTACTATGCGAACCTGGAAGACTTCTACAAGCAGAACTTCCTCGGTCTGGTGCACGTCTACCCGATCGCGGCCAATCAGTCGTTCAAGACCGATATCCGTTATTTCGATAGCAGCTCCGACGGCAAGAACGGCGATCCGGGTTTCCGTTTCAACAACAACAACGGTTTCGCCAAGACCCCGGGTGAGATCGATAACAAGACTTGGAGCGCCATGTTCACCTATACCCTGGGTGGCAACGCGTTCCTGATCGGGCATCAGCGTGTCAACGATGACGGCGGCTTCGTTTTCTTGAACCAAGGCAACCTTGTCGATGGCAACGGAAATCCTGAAGGTGCCGGCGGCGCGAGCTTCTACTCGTTTACCGACGCCACAGTCGGCAGCTTTATCCGTGCCGGTGAAAACACCACGTTCGGTCAGTACTCCTATGACTTCGCCTCCCTGGGTGTACCAGGCTTGAAAGCTTCGATTGCTTACTTGAATGGCCAGGACATCAAGGCTACCAACGGTGTTGGTAAAGACCTGAGTGAGCACGAGACCGACGCGCGCATTGATTACGTGATTCAAACGGGCGCACTGAAAGGGTTTGGTACGACTCTGCGTCACGGTACCTACCGTGGCAACACCAGCACCCTTGATCAAGACCAAACCCGTCTGATCTTCAACTACACCTACAGCTTCATGTAATTGTCGTAAGAAAAAGCCCCGCTCGCTGGCGGGGGTTTTTTGTCTATTTTTTGATATTCCATAAAGATCTTTGCTGATTGTTTATTATTCTTTTTAGTTTCTATCCATCCCGCTTAAAGTGCGCCTGTCCGACACTCATCCCTGAGCTCGGATTTGACAGTTTCATCCCTCGACAATTGATCAGGTTCAGGAATTGGCCTAGCCGCCGATACCTCGGATCTGTCGTGGGAAGTCATATTCCTAAACGATATTAAAAAACACAGAAAAATTCTTTTTGGCTTTAAGGCCATGTATCCTGCGGCCCGCCAAATGACCGGCCTAGACGGTTTGCCGTGAATTTATGCATTCAGGATCCCGGGCAATCGATTCGGGACCAGGAACATCAGAATTAGAAACGAGAGGAGCGAAACATGAACAAGTCCACCTTGGCCATCGCTGTGGCCGTTGGGGTTTTGACCCAGCAGGCAAGCGCCGCGGGTTTTATCGAAGACAGCAAGGCAACACTGGGGCTGCGTAACTTCTACATCAACACCGATTACCGTGACGGCACTGGCCCGAACAAAAACGAAGAATGGGGCCAAGGCTTCGATCTGCGTTTCATCTCCGGTTACACCCAAGGCACTGTCGGTTTTGGTGTGGATGCGATCGGCCTGTTGGGCGTCAAACTGGATTCCGGTGGAGGCACCAACGGCGCGAGCAACAACTCGTACGGCGGCACGGTTTTCCCGAGCAAATCCAACGGCGAAGCGGTTGATGATTTCTCCAGCCTGGGGTTGACTGCCAAAGCCAAGATCTCCCAGACCGAACTGAAGCTGGGTACCTTGCAGCCAAAGCTGCCGGTGATCGTGACCAACGACGGCCGCCTGCTGCCGCAAACCTGGCAGGGGGGCCAGATCGCCTCGAACGACATCAAGGACCTGACCTTGATTGGCGGTCAGATCGAGCAGGTAAAAGGTCGTAACTCGAGCAACAACGAACAGTTGTCTATCTCCGGCGCCAACAGCCGTTCCGCTACAGGCCGCGACAGCAACAAATTCATTTATGCCGGCGGCGACTACAAGATCACCAAGGACCTGACGGCCCAGTACTACTACGGCAACCTGGAAGAGTTCTACAAGCAACACTTCCTGGGTCTGGCGCATAACTGGGCCATCGGCCCTGGCGTGTTGAAGTCAGACTTGCGTTATTTCAACAGCTCCGACGACGGTGCCAACGGTCACGACCCTCTGTACTTCACCACTGGCAATTACAGCGGTGCAGCCAACGGTAAAGGCAAGGTCGACAACAACCTGTACAGCGGCCTGTTCCTGTACTCCGTTGCCGGTCACACCTTCGGCGCCGGTTACCAGGTCAGCAACGGCGACAGCGACTTCCCTTGGCTGAACCAGGGCGACGGTTCGTCGAACTACACCATCACCGACTCGCAAATCCAGAAGTTCGGCCGTGCCGGCGAACGCACCTGGCAGGCACGCTACGCGTATGACTTCGCCAAGGTCGGCGTACCTGGCCTGACGGCGGGTCTGGTGTACCTGCATGGCGACAATATCGATACCTTTAACGCCAAGGGTGGCGAGGCGGCCAATGGTGCTTCCGAGTGGGAGCGCGATCTGAGCGTGGCTTATGTCGTTCAGGAAGGTCCGCTGAAAAACCTGGGTCTGGCGTGGAAAAACGCTACCTGGCGCACCGACCTGCCGAACACGCGTTCGCAGGACGAAAACCGTGTGATCCTCAGCTACTCGATCCCGCTGTTGTAATAGCGCTCGCGTAACCGAGACAAAAAAAGCCCCGCCCGGTATTGCACCGGGCGGGGCTTTTACATTTTCAAGACGGGTTCACCCCCGTAATCCCGCCTTGAAGTTCCCTCTTTGCAGCAACTCAAGGCCTTCTCGAACCTTGGGGGCGATGTTCGGCGGGTTGTGCGAGCACGTCCAGTGAACAGATATTTAATATTTCTTTATGATCTAAATAAATCGATATTTATTCTTTTTAATAGATAAAAAACACAGGCACAGTTGAACCCATCAAGCACTCACAAGGAGCAGCACCATGGGTCTCAGACTTGGCGATATCGCCCCCGATTTCGAACAGAACTCCAGCGCCGGCATCATCCGTTTCCATCAGTGGCTGGGCGATAGCTGGGGCGTGCTGTTTTCCCATCCGGCGGATTTCACCCCGGTGTGCACCACGGAATTGGGCTTCACCGCCAGGCTCAAGGATGAGTTCGCAGTGCGCGGCGTCAAGGCCATCGCTTTGTCGGTGGACCCGGTGGAGTCGCACCACAAGTGGATCGAGGACATCAACGAAACCCAGGACACCGTGGTCAATTTTCCGATCCTGGATGACGCAGACCGCAAGGTCTCGGACCTCTACGACCTGATCCATCCCAACGCCAACGACACCCTGACCGTGCGCTCGCTGTTCGTGATTGACCCGAACAAAAAGGTCCGGCTGACGATTACCTACCCGGCGAGCACTGGCCGCAACTTCCATGAAATCCTGCGGGTGATCGACTCGCTGCAACTCACCGACAACTACAAGGTGGCCACACCGGCCAACTGGCAGGACGGTGATGAGGTAGTGATCGTGCCGTCGCTCAAGGATGAGGATGAAATCAAACAGCGTTTTCCCAAGGGCTATCGGGCGGTCAAGCCTTACCTGCGCCTGACGCCGCAGCCAAACCGGTAAGTCGCCGGCATCGGCGGTGTGGCTGATGCCGTCTTCGCGAGCAAGCCCGCTCCCACATTTGTCCGCGTCCATCTGTGGGAGCGGGCTTGCTCGCGAAGGCGCCGGGTCAGGCACCACAGGCCTCACAGTTAACAGCACCCACAAAGCAGGGGATTTTCAGGCCGTTTCGACGGCCTGTTTTTTTGCCTGGAAGAAACCGGTTTATATATTTCTTTAGCGAATAACCAAATGAATAAATATGATTTATGGATATATAAATCAGCTGTTAAGGTCACTCCATCGAAGCGAGATCGCAAGCCGCGAATCGCCAACACCGTGCAAGGAATCGTCTGAATGTTGGTTGTCTCACTCGGTGGCAGTCCCAGTCAGCGCTCTCGTTCCGGGGTGCTGCTGGATCGCTCCCAGCGTTGGTTGCAAGGGCAGGGCGTGGAAGTGGTGAGTTATCAGGTACGGGACTTCCCGGCCGAAGACTTGCTGCACGCACGCTTCGACAGCCCCAAGGTGATCGACCTGTTGCAACAGATTGAAAACGCCGATGGCCTGCTGATCGCCACACCGGTTTACAAGGCATCGTTTTCCGGAGCACTGAAAGTCGTGCTGGATCTGCTGCCCGAACGCGCCTTGAGCCACAAGGTGGTTTTGCCGATGGCCACTGGCGGCAGCATCGCTCACATGCTGGCGGTGGATTACGCGCTCAAGCCGGTGCTGTCGGCATTGAAGGCCCAGGAAATGCTGCAAGGCATTTTCGCCGTCGACAGCCAGATCGCCTACGGCGAAGGCAGCGCCCTGGCGCAGTTGGCGCCGGAGCTGGAACAACGACTGAATGAATCGCTGGAGCTGTTTTTCAGCGCCATGGCGCGACGGCCCAAGCCGCTCGATCCGAACCTGTTGAATGATCGCTTGTTGAGTGCTCGCTGGAGCATTTGAGCCTCACCGAAAAATTGAAGTACTGGCCTTACTCGCCCGCCAACGGGCAAGCAGGTGCAGCCAAAACCCAACTGCAAAAAGGAGAGCGCCATGCGCCCTGTCATTTTGCGTCGCGGTCTGGTCGCTCTGTTTGCTGCGGCTGTCACCTTCGGCGCCATTACTCAAGCTCAGGCCGAGACACTACGAATCGGCTATCAGAAATACGGCACCCTGGTGCTGCTCAAAGCCAAAGGCACCCTGGAAAAACGCCTCGCCGCCCAAGGCGTGGACGTGCAATGGACTGAATTCCCCGGTGGCCCGCAACTGCTTGAAGGCCTGAACGTCGGCTCCATCGACTTCGGTGTCACCGGTGAAACGCCTCCGGTGTTTGCCCAGGCAGCGGGTGCTGATCTGCTCTACGTCGCCTATGAACCGCCGGCGCCGCACAGTGAGGCGGTCCTGGTGCCGAAGGACTCGGTGATCAAGTCGGTGGCGGACCTCAAGGGCAAGAAAGTCGCGCTCAACAAGGGCTCCAACGTGCACTACCTGCTGGTGCGTGCGCTGGAAGACGCCGGCCTCAAATACACCGACATCCAGACCGTATTCCTGCCACCGGCCGATGCCCGCGCCGCGTTCGAGCGTGGCAGCGTCGACGCCTGGGTGATCTGGGACCCGTACCAGGCCGCCGCCGAACAACAGCTGCAAGCGCGCACCCTGCGCGATGGCCAGGGCATCGTCGACAACCATCAGTTCTACCTGGCGACCAAACCTTATGCGCAGAAAAATCCCGAGGTGATCAAGACCCTGGTGGAAGAAGTGCGCGCGGTGGGCGAGTGGTCCAGGGCTAACCCGCAAGAGGTGACTCAACAGGTTTCACCGCTGCTCGGCCTGCCAGCAGACATCACCCTGACCTCAGTGAAACGCCAGGGCTATGGCGCGCTGTTCCTCACCCCGGAAGTGGTCGCGGCGCAGCAGAAAATCGCTGACAGCTTCTACCAGCTCAAATTGATTCCCAAGCAGTTGAGCATCAAAGACGTGATCTGGACGCCGCCGGCTGCCGTTGCCCAAAGCTCAGTAACCAAAGCCCAATAATTCGATTCCCCAAGGAGACCACTCCATGAGCCTCAATATTTTCTGGTTCCTGCCTACCCACGGCGACGGCCATTACCTTGGCACCGCTGAAGGCGCACGCGCCGTCGATCACGGTTACTTGCAACAAGTCGCACAGGCAGCGGATCGCCTGGGGTTCGGCGGGGTACTGATCCCTACCGGTCGCTCCTGCGAAGACTCGTGGCTGGTGGCGGCATCGCTGATTCCGGTGACCCAGCGTCTGAAGTTCCTTGTCGCCCTGCGCCCCGGGATCATTTCCCCGACGGTGGCGGCGCGTCAGGCTGCGACCCTGGATCGACTGTCTGGTGGTCGTGCGTTGTTCAACCTGGTGACGGGCGGTGATCCGGAAGAGTTGGCGGGCGATGGACTGTTCCTTAGCCACGAAGAACGTTATCAGGCCTCGGTGGAATTCACCCGCATCTGGCGTCGGGTGCTGGAAGGCGAAACCGTCGATTACGACGGCCAGCACATCAGCGTGAAGGGGGCGAAATTGCTCTATCCGCCGATCCAGCAACCGCGTCCGCCGCTGTACTTCGGCGGTTCCTCGGAAGCCGCGCAGGACCTGGCCGCCGAACAGGTGGAAATGGTCCTGACCTGGGGCGAGCCACCGGCCGCCGTCGCGGAAAAAATCGAACAGGTCCGAGCCAAGGCCGCGAAGCTCGGACGCACCGTGCGCTTCGGCATTCGCCTGCACGTGATCGTGCGCGAAACCAACGATGAAGCCTGGAAAGCCGCGGATCGGCTGATCTCCCATCTCGACGACGAGACCATCGCTCGTGCCCAGGCTTCGCTGGCGCGTTTCGATTCGGTCGGTCAGCAACGCATGGCCGCATTGCATGGCGGCAACCGCGACAACCTGGAAGTCAGCCCTAACCTGTGGGCCGGCGTCGGTCTGGTGCGCGGCGGTGCCGGTACGGCGCTGGTAGGCGATGGTCCGACCGTGGCCGCCCGCGTGAAGGAGTACGCGGACCTCGGCATCGATACCTTCATCTTCTCCGGTTATCCACACCTGGAGGAGTCATACCGGGTGGCCGAATTGCTGTTCCCGCACCTCGATGTCGAGCGTCCTGAACTGCCGAAGAGCGCCGGCTACGTCAGCCCGTTCGGCGAGATGGTCGCCAACGACATTCTGCCCAAAGCCGCGTCCCAGAGCTGAGGCGCGGTCATGAAGAAAATCATCCACAGGCTGGCGCCCTGGGCGTTGCCGGTGTTGCTGCTGGCGGTGTGGCAGTTGAGTGTGTCGGCGGGCTGGTTGTCGACACGGATCCTGCCGGCACCCATTGCCGTGATCGGGGCCGGCGTGAGCCTGGTGCGCAGCGGCGAAATCTGGACACACCTGGCCATCAGTGGCTGGCGTGCCGCGCTGGGCTTCACCATCGGTGGCGGCATCGGCCTGACGCTTGGCTTCATCACCGGCCTGTCAAAGTGGGGCGAGCGCCTGCTCGACAGTTCGGTGCAGATGATCCGCAACGTGCCGCACCTGGCGCTGATTCCGCTGGTGATCCTGTGGTTCGGTATCGACGAGTCGGCGAAGATTTTCCTCGTGGCGCTGGGCACGTTGTTCCCGATCTACCTCAACACCTATCACGGCATCCGTAACGTCGACCCGGCGCTGGTGGAGATGTCGCGCAGTTACGGCTTGTCTGGTTTCGGTCTGTTCTGGCAGGTGATTCTGCCGGGGGCGCTGCCTTCGATTCTGGTCGGTGTGCGCTTCGCCCTGGGCTTCATGTGGCTGACATTGATCGTGGCGGAAACCATCTCCGCGAGTTCCGGCATCGGCTATCTGGCAATGAATGCCCGGGAATTCTTGCAGACCGACGTGGTGGTGCTGGCGATTCTGTTGTACGCGGTGCTCGGCAAACTGGCCGACCTCGCGGCCCGTGGACTTGAACGAGTGTGGCTGCGCTGGCACCCGGCGTATCAGGTTGCCAAGGGAGGTGCGGCATGATCGCGGAGCAACCTCCACGCCTGCTGCGCGGTATTCCGCTGGCGGTGCGCAAGCTGCAAAAAACCTTTGGCTCGCGGCGGGTGCTGCGCGAGATCGACCTGCACATTCCGGCGGGCCAGTTTGTCGCCGTGGTCGGTCGCAGTGGCTGCGGCAAAAGTACCTTGCTGCGCTTGCTCGCCGGCCTCGATCAACCAACCGGCGGCGAGTTGCTCGCCGGTGCCGCGCCATTGAGCGACGCGCGGGAGGACACGCGGCTGATGTTCCAGGAAGCGCGTTTGCTGCCTTGGAAAAAGATCATCGACAACGTCGGCCTGGGCCTCAAGGGTAACTGGCGGCCGCAAGCGCTTGAAGCCTTGGAAGCGGTGGGCCTGGCCGATCGCGCCCACGAGTGGCCGGCCGCGCTGTCCGGTGGACAGAAGCAACGCGTGGCTTTGGCCCGTGCGTTGATTCATCAGCCGCGCCTGCTGTTACTCGACGAACCCTTGGGGGCGCTGGATGCCCTGACCCGAATTGAAATGCAGCAACTGATCGAACGGCTCTGGCAACAGCACGGTTTCACGGTGTTGCTGGTGACCCATGACGTCAGTGAAGCGGTGGCGATTGCCGATCGGGTGATCCTGATCGAAGACGGCGAAGTCGGCCTCGACCTGCACGTGGAACTGCCGCGCCCTCGCGTTCGTGGCTCCCATCGGTTGGCGGCGCTGGAAACCGAAGTCCTCAATCGCGTGCTGGCGCTGCCCGGCCAACCGCCGGAACCGGAACCTGTTTCACCCTTGCCTACGCAATTGCGCTGGGCTCAATAACTCAAGTCTTACCCAACGACAGGAATCAACATCATGACGATCAAGGCCATCAACGTTCGCAACCAGTTCAAAGGCTCCATCAAGGAAATCGTCCTCGGCGACGTGCTCTCGGAAATCGACGTGCAAACCGCTTCCGGCATTGTCACTTCGGTGATCACCACGCGCTCGGTGAAAGAGCTGGAACTGGCGGTCGGCAGTGAAGTAATCGCGTTTGTGAAATCCACCGAGGTGTCGATCGCCAAATTGTAAGCCGTGTGCGTAAACAACAACCCCGAAGGGTTTGAGCCCTTCGGGGTTTTTTGTGCGTGTGTATCAGCGAGATTCGCGGCGCGGCCTTCGCGAGCAAGCCCGCTCCCACATTTGGAATGCATTCCCCTGTGGGAGTGGCGGTGCGACGATTCGACTTGCTCGCGAAGAGGCCGGTGTGACCAATAAATATCTCAGGCTGGAACGCTGCGCTTGGGCAGATACGGCGGCAAATACAACCCCACATAAGCATCAAATACCCGCATCCCTTCTTCAGCCATGCGCGGCGTAATCTGCCCGTGCTGCTGCACCGAGCGCGCATACACCCGGTCGCCCAGTTCCATGGCCAGGGCGAACACATCGATATCGCTCGGCAATGTCGGCAGCTCGAAGTGATGGTCGAACAACTTGTGCATCAGGTCGCCCAGTTCGATGTCGTGCTGGCGGTCGGCCTGGGTGACTTCGGTCAGGCCGTGCTGGGCCAGAATGAGTTGGCGGGCGGCGGCGTCCTCTGCGTAGATGTCGAGCATGCGTTGTTCCACCAGTCGCGACAGGTCGCGCCAGCCGTTCAAGGCGAGGTGATCGATGGGGGCTTGCAGGCAGGCGCGGAAGGCGGCATGGACGTCGGCGGTCAAGGCTTCAAGCAACGCCGGTACGCTGGCGAAGAAGTGGTAGACCGAGGAGGGCGGAATCTCCGCGCGCTCGGCGACGCTGTAGATCGACAGACTGGCCACACCCTCGGCGGCCAACAACGTGCGGGCCGCATCGAGTATCGAATCGATCCGGGCCTGGCTGCGTGCGCGGGGTTTGCGGGGGGTGGCTACGCGTGTCATGTAAGTCTCCTGCGGGGCAGCGGGCATTGTACGAGGCAGGTGGCACCTTGTCTGTATGGGCTCCGCTGCCCAGCCCGGCGATCAAAACCGCTTAGCCACCGACGTGTACACTCCGGCCGTTCAAGGGTTGAACCGGGCGTGCATTCATTGGATACAGCGCCTGGAACGCCTCCAATTGCGCTCGCGACAATTGCACCGCAGTGGTCAGCACATTCCAGCGCACGCCTTCGGTACAAGGGGGGGTTGTCAGGGAGCCCATGTAGAAATAGGCGTTGAGGTTCGCAGGTAGTAGTTGGGCAACGTTTACCGTGTCCAGATGCGCACTACCGCCCGTGTGCTTTGGCATGGCTGCCAGGATTGGCTCCAGGGTCGGATTGTGTGCACCCTCTTCAAACAGCAAGGCCACCACGGCCAGTTCGCCTGCAGAGTTGCGGTGAACCAGATGCGCGTCCAGAGGATAGGTGCGCCCCTGGATCATTTCTTCACTTGGCGTATGAAAATGTATTTGCACGAATGAGTAGTGACCGGAGTCCAGGGTGATAACTCCGGCGTCGACCGGCGTTACCTGAATTGTATGGCCGTTGTTCGACACTGTGGCTTTGCTTGGCTGATAAGTAACGTTCAGGGTCTTAAAGTCAGTATTGATCGCGTCACGAATATCGATAGGCGACTGTGTCTTACCCGATGAGCAGAGACTGTACTCGCTTTTCAGTTCACCCCAGTTTTGTGGACCGGTGGGGGCGGAATAGCTCCATGCGGGCGTGTCACCGGCTGCTGCCAAGGCAGTCGAGCACAAACCGGCGACAATCAGAGTGATGGTTGCGCCCAATAGTTGTTTTTTCATAGTCGTTCTCATACGCGGGTAGGAAAACGGGAAGAATCCCGGCATCCGGAGTGTGAGGTTGTGGTCAGGGTGCAGATGTAGTCAGTGTCTGGCGAATCCGTAGGAATTTTCCTTGGTTCTGCTAACAAGCATTTCATAACAAATGGCGAGCAAAAAAAACGCCGCCGGCTGTGAGGCCGGCGGCGTTTTTTACTGCAACCGCTTACACGGTATGCAGGTACCAGTTGTACTCGAGGTCGGAGATGGAGTGTTCGAACTCCTCCAGCTCGCTCTCTTTACAGGCCACGAAAATATCGATGTATTTCGGATCGATGTACTTGGCCATGACTTCGCTGTCGTCCAGCTCGCGCAGTGCATCACGCAGGTTGTTCGGCAGGCTCTGCTCGTTCTGCTCGTAGCTGTTGCCTTCGACCGGGGCGCCAGGCTCGATCTTGTTGGTCAGGCCGTGGTGCACGCCCGCCAAAACCGAAGCCATCAGCAGGTACGGGTTGGCATCGGCGCCGGCTACACGATGCTCGATGCGCACGGCGTCGGAGGAACCGGTCGGTACGCGAATCGCCACAGTGCGGTTATCCAGGCCCCAGCACGGCGAGTTCGGCACGTAGAACTGTGCGCCGAAACGACGGTACGAGTTGACGTTCGGGCAGAGGAAGGCCATCTGCGCCGGTAGGGTCTCGAGCACACCGCCGATCGCGTGACGCAGTGCGGCGTTCTGCTCGGGATCCTCACTGGCAAAAATGTTCTTGCCGTCTTTGTCGAGAATCGAGATGTGGACGTGCAGACCATTACCCGCCTGGCCTGGGTAAGGCTTGGCCATGAAGGTGGTGTCCATTTCATGGTCGTAGGCGATGTTCTTGATCAGGCGCTTGAGCAGGACCGCGTAGTCGCAGGCCTTGATCGGGTCAGCCACGTGGTGCAGGTTCACTTCGAACTGCGCCGGGGCACTTTCCTTGACGATGGCGTCGGCCGGAATGCCTTGCTCTTTTGCACCTTCCAGAATGTCCTGGAGGCAGTCGACGTATTCGTCGAGGTCGTCGATCAGGTAGACCTGTGTCGAGTGCGGACGTTTGCCGGAAACCGGCGAGCGAGGTGGTTGCGGACGACCGTTCACGTTCTCCTGGTCGATCAGGTAGAACTCCAGTTCGAACGCGGCGCAGATGGTCAGGCCCATTTCGTCGAACTTGCGTACCACATTGGCCAGCACTTCACGCGGGTCGGCGAAGAATGGCTCGCCTTCGAGTTCGTGCATGGTCATCAACAGTTGCGCGGTCGGGCGCTTCTGCCATGGCTCGTTGCATAGGGTATCGGGGATTGGATAGCAGATTCGGTCAGCATCACCGATGTCCAGGCCCAGGCCGGTGCTTTCCACCGTCGAGCCATTGATATCCAGAGCAAATAAAGAGGCCGGCAGGTTGATGCCTTTCTCGTAAACCTTGTGGAGGCTGGTGCGTTCAATGCGCTTGCCGCGCACCACACCATTCATATCCGCAATCAGAAGGTCAACGTACAGAACCTCAGGATGTTCCTTAAGGAACGCGTTCGCTTCGTTAAGCTGAACGGCACGCGGGGGTACCGACATGATGCAACACCTTTGTTGTTAAAAATATCAATCATTGATCTTTTCAGATTCCAGTCAACCCGAACGGCATGCCGAAGTCAAGCGAGGCCTTTTTTGCCCTAAAAAAGCACTCGTGTGGCTTTTTTGAGGCACTTTGGGGCGTTTTTATGCCCTTGGCCTCTATGGCGCCCGCAGGCTTGAGCGGGCCGTGTTGTATTTTTTACGGGGGTGTTGTGTAAAAAAATGAACAAGGCTAAGCTCGAATCAAACCCATAACAGCAATAATACCGGGGTGCTTCATGTCTCGCCTGCCGATAATCGGCGTCACCGACTGCTCAAGACAGGTCGGTCGGCATGTTTATCACAACAGTGATGACACGTCCGTCCGTTCCGTGGCCTCAGCGGTTCCGGTGATCCTCCCATCCGTGACGGTTCGACCGTCCCCGTCCGATATTCTGGACGGTCGCGATGGCACCCCCATTACGGTTACTCCATTCAATATAGAACCGATTCACAATAGCGGCCTGACCATCGTTCAGGGCACCGCTCGCGATTCTGCACGCCCGGCCTCTGCAGCCGTGTTGGCAAGCACGATAATCTGCCGCGCAAACGCTCTACAACGCGACGCCGATGCGTCAAACAACGCCTGACCTTAAAACGGTCAGACAACTCAAGCCTAGAGGCATTTATGAGTAACAACCTCGACCAGCTCACCGATTGGTTGAAAAACCACAAGATCACAGAAGTCGAATGCATGATCGCCGACTTGACCGGGATTACCCGGGGCAAGATTTCGCCGACCAACAAATTCATCGCCGAAAAAGGCATGCGCCTGCCAGAAAGTGTGCTGTTGCAGACCGTGACCGGCGATTACGTCGAAGACGACATCTATTACGAACTGCTCGACCCGGCCGACATCGACATGATCTGCCGTCCCGACCAGGGCGCGGTGTACCTGGTGCCGTGGGCCATCGAGCCGACCGCCATCGTCATCCACGATACCTACGACAAGCAAGGCAACCCGATCGAGCTGTCGCCGCGTAACGTGCTCAAGAAAGTCCTGAAACTCTATTCCGACAAAGGCTGGCAGCCGATCGTGGCGCCGGAAATGGAGTTTTACCTGACCAAGCGCAGTGACGACCCTGACTACCCGTTGCAGCCGCCGATCGGCCGCTCCGGTCGCCCGGAAACCGGTCGTCAGTCGTTCTCCATTGAAGCGGCGAACGAATTCGATCCGCTGTTCGAAGACGTCTACGACTGGTGTGAACTGCAGGACCTGGACCTCGATACGCTGATCCACGAGGACGGCACGGCGCAGATGGAAATCAACTTCCGTCACGGTGATGCCCTGTCCCTGGCCGACCAGATCCTGGTGTTCAAGCGCACCATGCGCGAGGCCGCGCTCAAGCACAACGTCGCTGCGACCTTCATGGCCAAGCCGATGACCGGCGAGCCGGGCAGTGCCATGCACTTGCACCAGAGCATCATCGACATCGAGACCGGCAAGAACATCTTCTCTAATGAAGACGGGACCATGAGCCAGTTGTTCCTGCACCACATCGGTGGTTTGCAGAAACTCATTCCCGAGCTGTTGCCGCTGTTCGCACCCAACGTCAACTCGTTCCGCCGCTTCCTGCCGGATACCTCGGCGCCGGTGAACGTGGAGTGGGGCGAAGAGAACCGCACCGTGGGCCTGCGGGTGCCGGATGCGGGGCCGCAAAACCGTCGGGTGGAAAACCGCCTGCCGGGCGCCGATGCCAACCCGTACCTGGCGATTGCCGCGAGCCTGCTCTGCGGTTACATCGGCATGGTCGAAGGCCTGAACCCGAGTGCGCCGGTGGTGGGGCGTGGCTATGAACGCCGCAACCTGCGCCTGCCGCTGACCATCGAAGACGCGCTGGAACGCATGGAAAACAGCGCAACCATCGAGCGGTACCTGGGCAAAAATTTCATCACTGGCTACGTTGCGGTCAAGCGGGCCGAGCATGAAAACTTCAAGCGCGTGATCAGTTCGTGGGAAAGGGAATTCCTGCTCTTTGCCGTCTGATACGCCGGGCGCCACCGCTGTCTGGTGGCGCTTTCACCTGATTTTTTTAGGAGATTCGTATGACCAGCAACAATCCGCAAACCCGTGAATGGCAAATC
The DNA here is from genome assembly GCF_056402255.1 of Pseudomonas sp. P4_B4. Taxonomy (NCBI): domain Bacteria; kingdom Pseudomonadati; phylum Pseudomonadota; class Gammaproteobacteria; order Pseudomonadales; family Pseudomonadaceae; genus Pseudomonas; species Pseudomonas sp. P4_B4. Next base: position 86,339 of record NZ_JBFUHS010000001.1, on the reverse strand, counting down.
CTGAGCAATGACCACCACCTGGCTCCGTTCAGCGACTTCAAGCAGCTGAAAGAGAAAGGCCCGCGGATCATCACCAACGCCAAGGGCGTTTACCTCTGGGATAGCGAAGGCAACAAGATCCTCGACGGCATGGCCGGCCTGTGGTGTGTCGCGATTGGTTATGGTCGCGATGAACTGGCCGATGCCGCCAGCAAACAGATGCGCGAACTGCCGTACTACAACCTGTTCTTCCAGACCGCGCACCCGCCGGTACTGGAACTGGCCAAGGCCATCGCCGACATCGCGCCAGAAGGCATGAACCATGTGTTCTTCACCGGTTCCGGCTCCGAAGGCAACGACACCATGCTGCGCATGGTTCGTCACTACTGGGCGATCAAGGGCCAGCCGAACAAGAAAGTCATCATCAGCCGCAAGAACGGCTATCACGGTTCCACCGTGGCCGGCGCGAGCCTGGGCGGCATGACCTACATGCATGAACAGGGCGACTTGCCGATCCCGGGCATCGTCCACATTGCCCAGCCGTACTGGTTCGCCGAAGGCGGCGACATGACCCCGGAAGAATTCGGTATCTGGGCGGCCAACCAGTTGGAAGAAAAGATTCTGGAAGTCGGCGTCGACAACGTCGGTGCCTTTATTGCCGAGCCGATCCAGGGTGCCGGTGGCGTGATCATTCCGCCAGAGACCTACTGGCCGCGCATCAAGGAAATCCTCGCCAAGTACGACATTCTGTTCGTGGCTGACGAAGTGATTTGCGGTTTCGGCCGTACCGGCGAGTGGTTCGGTGCCGATTTCTACGACCTCAAGCCAGACATGATGACCATCGCCAAGGGCCTGACCTCGGGCTACATCCCGATGGGCGGCCTGATCGTGCGTGATGAAGTGGTGGACGTGCTCAATGAGGGCGGCGACTTCAACCACGGTTTCACCTACTCCGGGCACCCGGTGGCGGCGGCTGTGGGGCTGGAAAACATCCGTATCCTGCGCGACGAAAAAATTGTCGAGCGCGTGAAGTCAGAAACGGCACCGTATTTGCAAAAGCGTCTGCGGGAACTGAACGATCACCCGCTGGTGGGTGAAGTTCGTGGGGTGGGTCTGTTGGGGGCCATCGAACTGGTCCAGGACAAGGCCACGCGCAAGCGTTACGAGGGCAAGGGCGTCGGCATGATCTGCCGTCAGTTCTGCTTCGATAACGGCCTGATCATGCGTGCCGTCGGCGACACCATGATCATCGCTCCGCCACTGGTGATTACACCGGCGGAAATCGATGAGCTGGTGACCAAGGCTCGCAAGTGTCTTGACCTGACCCTGAGTGCATTGCAGGGCTAAGTGCTAGGCTCTGAGCGGAAGTCCAAAGTTCTGCATATGAAGTAGGAACTTTCGCTCAGAACTGTCAGAAAGCGTGGCCGTTTCCTTGAAAGACCGATGTGGATCTTGCCAGACTAGCCGCGGTTCCAGTTGCCCGGGTTCGGTCGCTGAACAAGTGGTTCAAAAAAGAAAAATTTGGAGCATTACGCATGAAGGCACTAGGTAAAAAGCTCGCTGGCAAGACTCTGCTTGCCATGTCCGTGATGGGTTTGATGGCGGGCGCGGTTCAGGCCGATAACAAAGTACTGCACGTGTACAACTGGTCCGACTACATCGCACCGGACACCGTCAAGAAGTTTGAAGACGAGTCGGGCATCAAGGTTGTCTATGACGTCTTCGACAGCAACGAAACCCTGGAAGCCAAGTTGCTGGCAGGCAAGTCCGGTTACGACATCGTTGTACCGTCGAACAACTTCCTGGCCAAGCAGATCAAGGCTGGCGTCTACCAGAAGCTGGACAAGTCCAAGCTGCCTAACTGGAAGAACCTGAACACCGACCTGCTCAAGGCCGTCTCGGTCAGCGACCCGGGCAACGAGCACGCCTTCCCGTACATGTGGGGCTCGATCGGTATCGGCTTCAACGCCGAGAAAGTCAAGGCTGCACTGGGTGCCGACGCACCGACCGATTCATGGGACCTGATCTTCAAGCCTGAAAACGCCGCCAAGCTGAAGGCGTGCGGGATCAGCCTGCTGGACTCGCCAACCGAGATGATTCCGGTGGCGTTGCACTACCTGGGCCTGCCAACCGACAGCCAGAAGAAAGAAGACATCGACAAGGCCGAAGCGCTGATCATGAAGGTCCGTCCTTCGATCGCCTACTTCCACTCGTCCAAGTACATCTCCGACCTCGCCAACGGCAACATCTGCGTAGCCGTGGGTTACTCGGGTGACATTTACCAGGCCAAGTCCCGTGCTGCTGAAGCCGGCGACAAGGTGAAAGTCAGCTACAACATTCCGAAAGAAGGTGCCGGCAGCTTCTACGACATGGTCGCCATCCCTAAAGATGCCGAAAACGTCGAAGGTGCCTACAAGTTCATGACCTTCCTGCAGAAGCCGGAAATCATGGCTGAAATTACCAACGCCGTACGCTTCCCGAACGGTAACGCGGCCGCCACTCCGTTGGTTGATAAAGAAATCACCGCTGACCCGGGTATTTACCCGCCAGCGGACGTGCTGGCCAAGCTGTACGCGATTGCCGACTTGCCGGCCGCGACCCAGCGGATCATGACCCGCAGCTGGACCAAGATAAAATCCGGTAAATAAGCCGGTTTGATGCAACAACCTGTTGTCGTCACCCGCGCGGTGGCGACAACAGGTGTAATTAAATGACAGAAAGTTTTGCTGGAACGGTTTTTCGAGGGTAAGTTGCGCGCCGGTTTTGTTGCCGGGCAACCTCGGTTGTCATGTAGCGCGGGGCAACTTGGGCCCAACTAATTTCAGAGGACCTCCACTTGCCTATTTTTTCTTTCTTGCGCAATGCCATGCTGGTCGGCGCCGGGCTGACGATTGCTGTCAGTGTCCAGGCCGCCGGCACCGTGCATATTTATAACTGGTCGGACTACATCGGCGAGACCACCCTGGCTGATTTCCAGAAAGAGACCGGTATCAAGCCGGTTTATGACGTCTTCGATTCCAACGAAACCCTGGAAGGTAAATTGCTGGCCGGGCGTACCGGCTACGACGTGGTCGTGCCGTCGAACCACTTCCTTGGCAAACAGATCAAGGCCGGAGCATTCCAGAAGCTCGACAAGTCGCAGCTAGCGAACTATTCGAACCTCGACCCGGTGCTGCTCAAGCGTCTGGAACAGAACGATCCGGGCAACCTGTACGCCGTGCCGTACCTGTGGGGCACCAACGGTATCGGTTACAACGTCGACAAGGTCAAGGCTGTGCTGGGCGTCGACAAGATCGATTCCTGGGGCGTCTTGTTCGAGCCGGAAAACATCAAGAAACTGCACAGCTGTGGCGTCGCGTTCCTCGATTCCGCCGATGAAATGATGCCGACAGTGCTCAACTACATTGGCCTGAATGCCAACAGCACCAACCCTGAAGATTACAAAAAGGCCGAAGATAAGTTGCTGGCCGTGCGGCCTTACGTGACCTACTTCCACTCCTCCAAGTACATCGCGGATCTGGCCAACGGCGATATCTGCGTGGCGATCGGTTTCTCCGGCGACATCTTCCAGGCCAAGAACCGCGCCGAAGAAGCCAAGAAAGGCGTGAACATCGCCTACTCGATTCCCAAGGAAGGCGGCGCGCTCTGGTTCGACATGCTGGCGATTCCGAAAGACTCGGCCAACGTCAAGCAGGCCAACGCTTTCATCAACTATTTACTGAAGCCTGAGGTGATTGCCCAGGTCAGTGATTACGTCGGCTATGCCAACCCTAACCCGGGTTCGGACAAACTGATGGAACAGTCCATTCGCACCGACGAAGCGGTGTATCCACCGCAAGCGGTACTCGACAAGACCTACGTGTCGGTCGAGTTACCACCGAACATTCAACGTTTGATGACCCGCAGCTGGACCAAGGTCAAGTCGGGTAAATAGCTTCAAGGCTCAAACTATCCAAGGTTGGCTCACCTTGAGCGAACTGCACTCTTTTTTTCTGGGAGTTTCGTAAATGGCAGTTGCCTCCGGCGCCTATAAGAAAGCCCTCGAGGGCGACCAGCAACCTAAACAGGTGCTGGTCAAAATCGACCGGGTCACGAAGAAGTTCGACGAGACGATTGCCGTGGACGATGTGTCCCTGGAAATCAAGAAAGGCGAAATTTTCGCCCTGCTCGGCGGTTCGGGATCGGGCAAATCCACTTTGCTGCGCATGCTCGCAGGTTTCGAACGGCCCACGGAGGGACGCATTTTCCTCGATGGCGTAGACATCACTGACATGCCGCCCTACGAGCGGCCGATCAACATGATGTTTCAGTCCTACGCCTTGTTCCCGCACATGACCGTGGCGCAGAACATCGCCTTCGGCCTCAAGCAGGACAAGATCCCGGCCGCTGAAGTCGACGCCCGCGTGGCCGACATGCTCAAGCTGGTACAGATGAGCCAGTACGCCAAGCGCAAGCCGCATCAGTTGTCCGGTGGCCAGCGTCAGCGCGTGGCCCTGGCCCGTTCCCTGGCCAAGCGACCGAAGCTGTTGCTGCTCGACGAACCGATGGGTGCGCTGGACAAGAAGCTGCGTTCGCAAATGCAGCTGGAGCTGGTGGAGATCATCGAGCGCGTCGGCGTAACCTGCGTCATGGTGACCCACGACCAGGAAGAGGCCATGACCATGGCCGAGCGCATCGCGATCATGCACCTGGGCTGGATCGCCCAGATCGGCAGCCCGATCGACATTTACGAAACCCCGACCAGCCGCCTGGTCTGCGAATTCATCGGTAACGTGAACATCTTCGAAGGCGAAGTGATCGACGACGCCGAAGGCCACGCGACCATTACCTGCAAGGACCTGGATCGTCAGATCTACGTCGGTCACGGCATCAGCACCTCGGTGCAGGACAAGTCGGTCACCTACGCGATCCGTCCGGAAAAACTGCTGGTCACCGCCGACATGCCGACCTGCCAGTACAACTGGTCCAGCGGCAAGGTGCACGACATCGCCTACCTGGGCGGGCACTCGGTGTTCTACGTCGAACTGCCAAGCGGCAAGCTGGTGCAGTCGTTCGTGGCCAACGCCGAGCGTCGCGGGCAGCGTCCGACCTGGGGTGATCAGGTCTATGTGTACTGGGAAGACGACAGCGGCGTGGTGCTTCGCTCATGAACATGCGCAAACTCAAACGCCGTCTCAATCGAATAATTCCCGGTGGCCGTCAAATGGTCATCGGGGTTCCCTTCATCTGGCTGTTCCTGTTCTTCATGCTGCCGTTCTTCATCGTACTGAAGATCAGCTTTGCCGAAGCGGACGTGGCCATTCCGCCGTACACCGAAATTTACAGCTACGCCGAACAGAAGCTGCAGCTGCTGCTTAACCTGGGCAACTACGCGATGCTGGCCGGTGACGAGCTGTACATCGCTGCTTACCTCGGCTCGTTGAAGATGGCGCTTTTCAGCACCATCCTCTGCCTGCTGATCGGCTACCCGATGGCCTACGGCATCTCCGTTGCCCGCAAGGAAGTGCAGACGGTGCTTGTGTTGCTGATCATGATGCCGACCTGGACCGCGATCCTGATCCGCGTTTATGCGTGGATGGGCATCCTCAGCAACAACGGCCTGCTCAACGGTTTCCTGATGAGCATGGGCTGGATCGACGAGCCGCTGCAGATCCTCAACACCAACCTGGCGGTGTACATCGGGGTGGTTTATTCCTACCTGCCGTTCATGATCCTGCCGCTGTACGCCAACCTGGTGAAGCACGACCATAGCCTGCTGGAAGCTGCGTCGGACCTGGGTTCGAGCACCTTCAACAGCTTCTGGAAAATCACCGTGCCGCTGTCGAAAAACGGCATCATCGCAGGCGCAATGCTGGTGTTCATCCCGGTGGTGGGCGAGTTCGTGATCCCGGAACTGCTCGGCGGTCCGGAAACCCTGATGATCGGTAAAGTGCTCTGGCAAGAGTTCTTCAACAACCGTGACTGGCCGGTGGCGTCTGCCCTGGCGGTAGTGATGCTGGCGATCCTGATTGTGCCGATCATCCTGTTCAACCGCAGTCAGGCCAAGGAAATGGAGGGTAAAGAATGAAGCGCTTCCGTTTCTCCAGCCTGATGCTGGTACTGGGTCTGTTGTTCATCTACCTGCCGATGCTGATCCTGGTGATCTACTCGTTCAACGCCTCCAAACTGGTAACGGTGTGGGGCGGCTGGTCGATCAAGTGGTACGTCGGCCTGCTCGACAACAGCCAACTGATGGGCTCGGTGGTACGCTCGCTGGAAATCGCCTGCTACACCGCCATCGCGGCGGTGGCACTGGGTACATTGGCGGCGTTCGTCCTGACGCGCATCACCCGTTTCAAGGGCCGTACCCTGTTCGGTGGCCTGGTGACTGCGCCGTTGGTGATGCCCGAGGTGATCACCGGTCTGTCGCTGTTGCTGCTGTTCGTGGCCATGGCGCAGATGATCGGCTGGCCGCAGGAACGCGGTATCGTCACCATCTGGATCGCCCACACCACGTTCTGTGCGGCCTATGTGGCGGTGGTGGTCTCGGCGCGCTTGCGCGAGTTGGACCTGTCCATCGAAGAGGCGGCCATGGACCTCGGTGCACGGCCGTGGAAGGTGTTCTTCCTGATCACCATCCCGATGATTGCGCCATCGCTGGCGGCGGGCGGCATGATGTCCTTCGCGTTGTCGCTGGATGACCTGGTGTTGGCGAGCTTCGTGTCGGGCCCGGGTTCAACGACCCTGCCGATGGAAGTGTTCTCGGCGGTCCGTCTGGGGGTCAAACCCGAGATCAACGCCGTGGCGAGCCTGATCCTGTTGGCAGTGTCGATCGTGACCTTCATGGTCTGGTTCTTCAGCCGTCGCGCCGAAGAAAGCCGTCGTCGTGCGATCCAGCAGGCGATCGAAGAAGCGGCAGCCGACTCGTGGAAACAGCCGGACGTGCGTCGCGCGCAGGCACCGGAAGCGGCTTGAGTCTGAAATAGGGTTGGGCACAATTCTGTGGCCAACCCAAAACCAGTGTGGGAGCGGGCTTGCTCCGGGCGGCGTTCCGACGAAGAGGCCAGTCCTGCCGACACCGAATTATGGCATAGCCCGCGCCGGCAACAGCTTCAACGTACTGCGCGTATTGGCTGTGACCTCTTCATCATTGAAGTGCGCCTGGAAGTACATCCCCTCGATGTAGGCCTCGGCCTGATCATCATAGTGGCTGTCGAACAGTACGCCGCTCTGACCAACCGGGTTGACGGTCAGGCTGTGGGCCGGGTCGGCGAAGTCGATCAGGCGCCGGGTCGAGGGGCCGTAGGTGACGGGCCAGGGTGCCGGGCCAATTTTCGCCGAGAGGTTGTTCGGCACTTCATGGCTGCCGGGTGCGGCGAAGGGACCAACATTGAAGAACAGGTCCAGAGGCTTTTGCTGCCCGAGCGGGTGGCCATGGGTCAACGTGTGCGCGTTGCCCCACTGCCATTGCGAGGAGTCTGCACCGAGGGTGCTCTTGAGATGCGCGAGGCTGGCTTGCCAGGCGGCCTTCACCGTATCGGCACGGGTTTCCTTGCCCTGGGTGTTGCGGTTGTCCCACCACGGCGAATCGGCAGTGGCGGCCAGCCGGGGGAGCGCGGCGTCGATCACCCGGGTCGAGAGCAGCGTTTCGAAGAAGTCGTTACCCAGCACATCGCGCATCGTCGCGTCAGCCAGGTTGAACAGGAACTGGTTGAACAGCGTGGCGCTGGTCGAGTCGAGCGGGTAATCGCCTTGCCACTGGACCAGTTGCTCCAGCAGTTTGAGTTCGGCGGGATCGCTCACCACTTCGCGCAACACTGGCAACAGCGGTGCCAACAGACGCGGGCCGTAGGCGGTGGTGGTGCCCAGTTGCAGCTTCTGGCTGTTTTCCAGGTCCCATTTGACCGCTTTGTCGCTGAGCTGGCGATTGAGTTGCTGGCCACGATCGGCAAGGTTGTAGTAGCCGGGAATCTCCATGCCGGTCGGCGAAACCGGCTGGAAGTTGGCCGAGACGATGTAGCCCCGGGCCGGGTTTTCTTCCTGAGGGTTGGCCGTGAACGGGTAGAAGCCATCCTTGTCTGCCTCGGCGGTGCTGCCGTCGAGGATGAACCATGGGTGTACACCCGCCGGGCGTTTAGGCAGTTGCGCCGCCGCCCACCAGCCGATGTCACCCTTGGCATTGGCCCAGACAACGTTCAGGCCCGGGGCCTGGATTTTCGCCGCGGCACCACGGGCCTTGGCCAGGGTGTCGGCGCGATTGAGCTGGTAGAAACCCTCCAGGATCGGGTTCTGGCTTTCGAGAAACGCCCACCACATGGCAATCGGTGTCTTGCCGACGCCGTTGCCCAAGGCATCGTTGACGATCGGACCGTGGGGCGACTGGCGCAGCACTAGCGTCACCGGTGCCTGGCCCTTGACCGCGATCTGCTGCTCGCTGGTCGTCATGTCCACCCACTTGCCGCGATACCAGACCTGGTTGGGGTTGTCCGGGTTGACCTTCTCGGCGATCAGGTCGAGGTCGTCGTTCTGGAACATGGTGATGCTCCAGCCGAAGTCGCGGTTCATGCCCAGCGACGCAAACGGCATCAGAGCCTGATAGTGGCCGTAGAGTTCAAAGCCCGGCGCCGAGAGCTGCGCTTCGTACCACACAGACGGCGCGGAAAAACGGATATGTGGATCACCCGCCAGCAGCGGCTTGCCGCTTTGGGTCCGGCTGCCCGCGACGACCCAGGCGTTGCTGCCCTCGAACTGTGGCAGGCCGTTGTCAGCCAGGGCTTGTTCGCTGAGGCGGGCGAGGGCGTTGAGGTCTTTCCAGTCGGCGCTGGCCAATGGGGTGTCGGTCCCGTTGAGCACGCCTTTGGGCTGCCAGTCGAGATCGAAGATGTTCAGGTATTCGGGCCCCAGTTGATCGCGCACGAATGTCAGCAAGGGTTCGGTACGAAATGCCGCGGCAAAACTGTAGGCCATGTAGCCGGCGATGCTGATGGTGTCCTGGGCCGTGAACGGGCGCTTTGGAATACCCAGCACGTCGAACTCCACGGGTTTGGCGTGGCTGTCCTGATACTGGTTGATGCCGTCCAGATAGGCTTGCATGGCGATGAAGGAGGGCGACTGCTTGTCGAGGTTCGCGAAGTAAGTTTCGGCGCGTTCGCGAATGCGTAGGCTGCGCATCAGTTTGTCGGTATCGAGCAGTTTCGGCCCGAGCACTTCAGCCAGTTCGCCACGGGCCAGGCGACGCAGGACTTCCATCTGGAACAGGCGGTCCTGGGCATGCACATAGCCGAGGGCGCGGTACAGGTCGGTTTCGTTGTCGGCGCGGATGTGCGGGACGCCGCGCTCGTCGTAGCGCACGGTGACGGAGCCTTGCAGGTGTTGCAGTTCCACCATGCCCTGGCGTGACGGCTGCTTGCTGTAGAGGTATCCGCCGGCCCCGGCGGCCAGCACGACGATCAGCAGAGCGAGAGCGGTCAGGCTGCGTTTCATAAGAGTCCGTTCCATGTTGTTAGAATTATTGGGAAGAAAGTTTATAGTTTTGATTTTGTCGATAATAGTGCTTTGAGAATTAATAACACAGTATTTTATGAATAGGAAATTTCCTTCAAGCTTCTAGGAGTTGCACTACAGAAGTGGTGTTGCAAGGTTTTGCAGCTACAACCTATAAAGACGCCTCAGAGTGTCAGTTGACTCGGTGTGGCTGGCTCTAGTTTTAATGGTTTTATTTGTTTAGCGATAAATATATATCGCATCTGTCGCGAAAAAATACGTTAATTTGATGCCGTAGCAGACTAAAGCCCAGCTGTATTAACGATCACGTCACTTCGTCGATCAATGTAACTCTGCATTTTTTAATCGCGAAATCATGACGTGACAAGGGCGCAGCATGTTGCCCTGCTGGGCCGTCTGTAAAATCTGACAAAGACCATCAAGGAACTGTAAGAAGCGTACTAAATACGTTATTAACAATGAAGAAACTGACATGGATAAGTCATATGAATGATGCTGAAAAATATTTAGGGTTTCATAGGAAAATAGGACCGGGCTCATTCGAAATTGGCCCTGTATATATCAGAGACAAGGAACCATCACGACAGGATATCGGTGGTTTTTTCAAAGGGTCTTGGGGGCCGTATGAAGGCCCCCATAGAGGCACCAGTGCTGGCTCTGGAAAGCTCCGTCCGATTACTCCTTTCATATGGGATGACCTGATGTTGGAGCAGAGAGTAAATCAGGAATACATCGACAGTGAATACGTAGAAATTTTCAACAGACTTACAGAAACGGCTATCAGAGAAATAGAGCAAGAAAAACAAGCAGCCAAGGGGGGGCACGCTCTCTCGTTAGCGGAAACGGCCAAAATAGATCAGGAAACAACTATTAATGCGATCCATTCAAAAGCAGCAGAGTACCGAGCCCAAAACGAAATCACGCACTCGCTTTACGGTCACAATCCATTTTTTTTGATGAAGGAGTTGTCCTTCAAAAAGCTCCATGAAAGCCTGGACTTGAATCATCCAAATTTCATGGGTGCCTATGATGCAATAGACAAGGCATATCGTGCAGCGTTAGAGCTTAAACGTCTTTCGTTGGGGATGCATGTTCTGGCCAATCAGCTCCCAGAACTGTCTATGAGAAAAGACCAGGCAAATGCCGGAGTTCCGACCAGCGGAGAAGGCCAGAGGTATCTTGCGGCGGAAAGACTTTCAGTTGTTAACCTGGAAACCAACATCCGATTTCAACTGTTACCTGTATTTCTCGCTGAGAGAATTGTCGCAGTAGCAGGTACGACAGGAGAGCGTAGCCTCTCTCAATCGCTTATCCATTATAAAATGGCAACAGATCAGATATTTAATTCTGAGTGGGCTGCTGTCCACCCTTACGTAAAGGCAAACCCAAATATAAATGCACCATTAAGCAAGCCTGAACTTGAGGCGCTTAATAATCTGGTGGACTTGCAGGCTAATACGAATATTGGAACACGCTGGCAAGATTACCATGTAACACTTCTTCACGCAGAAAATCTTCGATATTTATGGGAAACAACAAATGCCTTTTCGGGGCTGATCGCTCGCGCCGAGGAAGCGGAGCGCTTGGAAGAGCAGTTACGTATCGCAGCGGAGCAGGAAGTTCGTTATCTACAAGAACAAACTCGTATTGCGGCAGAAGCTGAGGCAAGGCGTGTAGCTGCTGAACAAGCTCGTATTGCGACAGAGGCTGAAGCCAGGCGTGTAGCAGTTGAACAAGCCCGAATTGCGGCAGAAGCTGAGGCAAGGCGTGTAGCTGCTGAGCAAGCTCGTATTGCGGCAGAGGTAGAGGCAAGACGTATAGCGGCTGAACAAGCTCGTATTGCGGCAGAGGCTGGGGCCAGGCGTATAGCGGCTGAACAAGCTCGTATTGCGGCAGAGGCTGAAGCCAGGCATGTAGCAGCTGAACAAGCCCGTATTGCGGCAGAAGCTGAAGCCAAGCGTATTGCTGAAAAGCAGGCGCGTGCAGCGGCAGAGGCTATTCAAAGCGCCAACGCGTTCCGTGTCTCAGGTGCTGCGTCAGCGGCAGGACCGTTGTTTATGACCTCGGCGGGAACCGTTGCTGTTATTGAGGCAGCTTCGGTCACTCTGCAAGCGGCTATCCGTGCGGCAATTACGGCAGTGGGAGGGATGGTTGCAAGTGTTGGGGCTGGGGTTGTTGTAGGTGTTTCGGCACTGTTTTACTCATCGAAGCTGGGTAATGGTGAATTGCCGGAACGTTATGCTTTCAGTACGCCGCTCTCGGACCTTGTTCATGACATCGGGCAAGATTTAAACGCCGTCGCTGCTGCTGGCGGAGCTGTTGATTTGCCTTATCGCATCAGTTCAAAGACTGCAGCAGATGGACAGTCAGAACTGTTTGTCGTCATGACGGATGGCCTGACTGTTCCGTCAAAAGTTGGCGTAGTTGCTGCCACTTATAATGCCGAACAGAACGTCTATACCGCGGCCACTTCGGATGTACCGCCACGAACCTTTACGTGGACCCCTGTCGTCAATCCAGGGAATAGTTCGACGACCTCACCTGCCGAACAGCCAGTGCCACCGGTTTACACTGGGGCAGCGGTGATACCGGTTGAGGGACGGATCGATACATTCCCTTCGGTTTCCGAAGCCGGCTTTGATGATTTTATTACGGTTTTCCCGGTGGATTCTGGCCTGCCACCGGTCTATACAATGTTTCGGGATCGGCGAGAAGATCCGGGTGTTGCGACAGGTTTTGGTCAGCCTGTATCGGGGATCTGGCTGGGGACTGCATCGCAGGGTGAAGGCGCACCTGTTCCGTCGCAAATTGCCGATCAGCTGAGGGGCAGGGAGTTTAAAAATTTCAGGGCGTTTCGAGAGACTTTTTGGAAAGCGGTCTCTAATGATCCTGAGTTAGCTAAACAATTTGATGTTGGTGTTTTGGCTACAATGAAGAAGGGTCGAGCACCTGTTGCAAAAGAGAGTGAGCAGGTGGGTAGGCGAGTGAGGTTTGAACTGCATCATAAGAAGTATATCTCCGAAGGCGGTGGTGTATATGATATTGACAATATTAATGCAGTTACTCCGAAGAATCATATTGAAACTCATAAGGGGGCAAAAAATGAGTAAGTTAATAAGTGAGATGTCAGAGGCTGAGTTTTTTAGGTTTGTTACGAAAGTATATAATGATGAATATGATACGGAAGAAGAGCATACTGACGCGATTTTAGAGTTTAAGGCCCTGGCCGAACACCCATCTGGTTCCGATTTGTTGTTTTATCCGGAAGCCGGGAAGAGTGGGCCGGCGGCGGTAGTGGCAGAGGTGAAAGCGTGGCGGGCTGCTAACGGTAAGCCAGGATTTAAGACGGTTTAAACTCTTGATTCAAAGAAATGGTCTTGCCGTCTGTTAACGGCAAGACCATTTCTTTTATCGGCTGACTAGCGATGGGCTCATTCATTGTCAATCCACGGGCAGTAACACCCCACTGCCAGTGTGTGCGTGGCACTCACCGCACGGCCTTCATCCAGCGCTTGCAGGATCGGTTCGATAAAGCTGTTGCTGGAGTTGCAGGTCAGGCCTTCGCTGTAGGGACCGAAGTACGCCAGTTTGCCGCTGCGATCCCAGATCGCCACGGCCGGGCTGGCGGGGATCTGTTCGGAACCGGGCAGGATGTCGATGGATTTTAGGCTGCTCAAGGTGCCCGGCAGCTGGCCGTGGCTACCGGGTTTTTGCACGACATAGAATTCCACGCCATGGGGAACGTAGCGCTCGACGAGTTCGGTCAGGTGTTGTTGATTGCCGACATTGCACGGGCAGGCCGGGTCCCAGAAATGCACCAGGCGGATGGCGCCAGGGCCGGCAAGGGATTCGGGAAGGCGTAGCGGATCGCCGGAAAACATCGCGGTGTGCTCGCTGAACGCCCGCAGGTAACGCCCCTGGAACCAGTCGTAGGCCGCCCACAATACGCCGGCACACACCACGGCGAGCAGGCAGGCAAACAGGGTGGCGCGAAAGGGCGAGCGCATCGGTTCAATCCTCGAAGGTCGGCTAGCTTGCCATGCTTGCCGCGACAGAAGAATATCGCAGGCCTATAAAGTCCGTTTCACGATTCTGGAATCGCCCATGCCGGCTACTTTCGACCCCGATCTTCTGCGTGCAAGCCTGCTGCCACTGGCGGTCGGGCAGCCGTTGTCGGCGCAGGCACAGGCTTACCAGCGATTCTACGGGCTGGATTTTGCCCAGCGTCAGGTGCGCAGTGGTCTTGGGCGATTCGAGGTCGACGGTTATGAGCTGGTCAGCCAGTTCTGGTGGCCTGAGCGAGCAAAGGCCACGCTGTTTGTCATCCACGGTTTCTACGATCACACCGGGCTCTACCGGCATGTGATCGAATGGGCGCTGGACCAGGGCTTTGCGGTGATTGCCTGTGACTTGCCGGGGCACGGCCTGTCCAGCGGCGAACGGGCGAGCATCAAGGATTTCGCCGAGTATCAGGACGCGTTGCAAGGCTTGTTCAGTGAGGCGCAATCCCTCGACTTGCCGCAGCCGTGGCACCTGTGCGGGCAGAGTACCGGCGGGGCGATCGTGATTGATCATGTGTTGAATGCGGGGGCGAACAGCCCGGCCCAGGGCCAGGTGATTCTGCTGTCGCCGCTGGTGCGGCCGCGGGCGTGGGGTTGGTCGCAACTGAGTTATTACGTACTCAAGCCTTTCGTCAAAGCCATCGCCCGGCGTTTCAGCGAGAACTCCAACGACCCGGACTTTCTACCGTTCCTGCAAGCCGATCCGTTGCAGCCGCTGCGCCTGCCGACAGCCTGGGTGGGTGCATTGGCGCGCTGGATCAAACGCATCGAGGCCGCCCCCATGAGTACCCGCCGGCCACTGATCGTGCAGGGGCAGGCCGACATGACAGTGGATTGGGAGCACAACCTGGAAGTGTTGCGGGGCAAGTTTGATCGGCCGCAGGTGCTGATGCTGCCCGAGGCACGGCATCATCTGGCGAATGAGACGCTGGTGATGCGGCAGGAGTATTTCGGGTTCTTGACCAAGCGGATCAAGGGCCGGAATCCTTAACGTCTGTTCCGGCCCCATCGCGAGCAGGCTCGCTCCCACAGGGGGTTGGTGTACGCAGATCTAATGTGGGAGCGAGCCTGCTCGCGATAGCGGCCTATCAGTCGCTGAAGATCACTGGGTCAGGTTCGAATTGCTCTGCCCCACCGCCAACCCCGCCCGAATCGCCGTCAGCGCCGCTTGATAATAAGCCTGGCCTTCCGTCGATTCGGCAAAGGTCGCGAACTCTTCCAGTTCGTTGTCCGACAGGTCGCGATAGACATACAGCAGCGTGTTGTTCAGGTCGCTGCCGATCTGGTCCATCAGGCGCTGACGCTGGCCGTTGAGCATGCCCTGGGCCTGACCGGCACCGAGCAACCCCGGGATCATCGAACTCAAGCTATCGGCGGCGACGCCAGCAATCGCCAGGCTGACTTCCGCGCCGGCCTCGCGTGCGGGCAGGGCTTGTGCCAAATGGCCGATGATCAGCATGCGGCTGTCGCTGGCCTGCATCTTCGGCAGGCCCTTGGCGTTCTTCGCCAGTTGGTCGCGACGGGTCGCCAGCAGCTCGGCGGCAACGATTTTCTTGCCCAGGGGCGATTGGAAAAACGTCAGCGCGGGTTTGGGGTTGGCGAGGTTCTTGCGCAATTGTGCTTCGGCGCGCTGATCCACGGCCCGGGCGGAAAAACGCTGATTGCTGTTACTGACCAGTGCCTGAAACACCGCCGGAGGCAGGCTACCCTGGTAGCGTTGCTGAGCGGCCGAGAGGGCGTCGTTGAAATGCGCGCGTTGTTCCGGCCAGCCGGCGACCTTGTACAACTGGTCGTGGCCGTCTGCCCAGGCGGGCAAAACGCAGAACATCAGCAGTGATAAAAGCAAACGGCGCATAGGGACTCCAGTCAGCAGGCGACTATTCTCCGTGCGGCATCCCTGCTTGTCGAGAATTCGTATCAACCCGCTGCGCAGCTCTGTCGGATTTTCGGGCACAGGAATACTATGCGCGGCATGCAAATATCCTCCGATCACCCGCTGCTGTTACGAATCGTCGACGACCTGGCCGAGCACGGCTGGTCGCAGCAGAATATTTTCCTGCCTCTGGATCTGACTGGAGCGCTGGCGGGCGAGTGTCGCAAACGTGCTGCCGAGGGTGAGCTGGCTCCGGCCGCCGTGGGCCGTGGGCCGTCATCGGAGATCCGCGAAGGGATTCGTGGCGACCATATCCAGTGGATCGACCCCGGCCAGGCCGAGGCTTGCGACAGCTACCTGAGTTTGATGGACAGCCTGCGCGAGGCGATCAATCGCGGTCTGTTTCTCGGCCTGGAGGATTTCGAAAGCCATTTTGCGATGTACCCGCCCGGAGCCTTCTACCTGAAGCACGTCGACCGCTTTCGCGATGACGACCGGCGCATGGTTTCGGCGGTGGTTTACCTCAATGACGGCTGGCTTCCCGAACACGGCGGCCAGTTGCGCATGTACCTCGACAATGATCGCGTCCACGACGTGCAGCCTATCGGCGGCTGCCTGGTGGTGTTTCTCTCCGGTGAGGTTCCCCACGAAGTCCTGCCCGCAACCCGCGATCGCCTCTCGCTGACCGGCTGGTTCCGCCGGCGCGGCAACGAGCCGTTCTGATCATGCAGAAAATTCTCGTCAGCCGCTGCCTGTTGGGCCACCGCGTCCGTTACGACGGCGGGGCCAGCGGGCCGTTCGATCAACTTCAGCAGTGGCTGGATGAAGGTCGGGTCGTGCCGCTGTGCCCGGAGGTGGCCGGTGGTTTGCCAACGCCACGGGCGGCGGCGGAAATCCCTGGCGGGCAGGGCGCGCAAGTCCTCGATGGCCAGGCGTTGGTGATCACCACCGAGGGCGAGGACGTCAGTGCGCAGTTTCTGTCGGGGGCGTATCAGGCACTGGAGCTGGTGCAAAAGCATGGCATCCGCATCGCCGTCCTCAAGGCCAACAGCCCGTCCTGCGGCAATCTGCTGACCTATGACGGGATGTTCAGCGGCGTGAAGGTCAGTGGCGAGGGCGTGACAGCGGCGCTACTCAAGCGCCACGGGGTGCAGGTGTTCAGTGAGCTGGAGCTGGCTGAAGCGGCTCAGGCATTGTCTGCGCAGGACTGACCAACACAAACCCCCTGTGAGAGCGGGCTTGCTCGCGAATGCGCCGGGTCAGTCGATATTAATCTTGCCTGACACACCGTCTTCGCGAGCAAGCCCGCTCCCACAATGGATCTCAATCATCTTCAAGGCTTCGGCACCACGCCCGCATCCGCCCCCAACCACTTCTGCTCCAGCGCTTGTAGTCGCCCGTCATCCTTGATCCGCTGCAAGGCGTTTTCCAGGCTGGCATGGAACGCCGGATTACCCTTCTGAAACGGAATCGCCAAGCTTACGGCCGGGTTGGTTTCGGGCTTCTCTTCTGTCAGCGACTGCACCAGCAGAATGGAACGCGGCTCTTCTTTCTGCGCGATCAATTGCGTATGGGTTTGAATGTAGGGTTCGCTGAAGTCGAAACGATCCTGGAGATCCGGGGTCGCTGCTATGTGGTTGATGGCGATGTCGTATTTGCCGCTTTCGACACCGGTCAGCAGATCGCTGCCGTCGGTGACGACAAAGTCGGCCCGGACATCGAGTTCACTTGCCAGCAGTTGGCCCAGCTCGACTTCGAAGCCGGTGAGCTTGTCGTCATCCTTGAAATTGAATGGGGGGGTGTTGGCTTCAACGGCAATGCGCAATTCGCCCCGGTCGTTGACGTCATCAATCAGTTCGGCATGAGCCAAAGGGCTCAAAAGGGGTAGCAGGCAGATCAGGCCAGGCAGAAAGCGCATGGTCACTCCTTTGAATTTATTATCGCGGACCCTCTGATTCAGGCTCGCTTTGCTATGGTTGTCGAGTGCCTTCGACAACGAATGGCCATGAAGTTGTCATGGCCACGCGAATTTTACGGAAAAACTGGAGAAGAGAATGAAAACCTTTATGTCACGTGCTGCTTTGGCTGGCCTGTTGATGGGTGTTTCGGTGCTGGCCAGTGCAACGCCGGCGCCGAAAGGCGCCGAAGTGTCCATTGTTTCTCCCACGGACGGTGCGACGATTCCACAGACAGTCGTCGTCAAGTTCGCGGTCGAGAACATTGCCCTGGCACCGGCGGGCGATACCACCAAGAACACCGGTCATCACCATGTGCTGATCGACGTCGATGAGCTGCCAGCCGCCGGTGCGCCGATCCCCAAGGATGCCAACCACCTGCATTTCGGCGGTGCGCAGACTCAGGCTGAAATAACGCTCACCCCGGGCAAACACACCTTGCAGCTTGAACTGGGCGATAGCAACCACATACCGTTCGATCCGCCGATCGTTTCCGAGAAGATCACCGTCAATGTGAAATAAAAAAGGGAGCCCGCTTCGCTGGGGCTCCCTTTTTTATAGTTGCAAGCTGCAAGCTATAAGCTTCAAGTCAAAGCAAAGCGAACCTCACTTGCCGCTTGAAGCTTGAAGCTTGTAGCTGCTCTTAAAACAACACCCGGCTACGGATGGTGCCGTTGACGTGTTGCAGCTTCTCTTGCGCCAGGTCCGAGTACTCGGCGTCGACGTCGATCACCACGTAGCCGACCTTCTCGTTGGTCTGCAGGAACTGACCGGAGATGTTGATGCCGTTTTCGGCGAAGACCTTGTTGATCTCGCTCATCACGCCCGGGATGTTCTCGTGGATGTGCAGCAGGCGGTGCTTGCCAGGGTGAGCCGGCAGGGCCACTTCCGGGAAGTTCACGGACGATACCGAAGTACCGTTGTCGCTGTACTTGACCAGTTTTTCCGCCACTTCCAGACCGATGTTGGCTTGGGCTTCAGCGGTAGAACCACCGATGTGCGGGGTCAGGATCACGTTGTCCAGGCCACGCAGCGGGCTTTCGAACTCTTCGTCGTTGGAGCGTGGCTCCACCGGGAATACGTCGATGGCCGCGCCGATCAGGTGTTTGTCCTTGATCGCGTCCGCCAGGGCGTCCAGTTCGACCACGGTGCCGCGGGCGGCGTTGATCAGGATGCCGCCTTTCTTGATGGCGCGGATTTCCTTCTCGCCCATCATCCACTGGGTGGCGGCGGTTTCCGGTACGTGCAGCGAAACGATGTCGGACATCGCCAGCAGCTCGTGCAGGTTGCCTACCTGAGTAGCATTACCCAATGGCAGTTTGGTGATGGTGTCGTAGAAGTACACCTGCATGCCCAGACCTTCAGCCAGGACCGACAGTTGAGTACCGATCGAGCCGTAACCGACGATACCCAGCTTCTTGCCACGGATCTCGAAGGAGTTGGCCGCGCTCTTGATCCAGCCACCACGGTGGCAGGAAGCGTTCTTCTCAGGGATGCCGCGCAGCAGCAGGATCGCTTCGGCCAGCACCAGTTCCGCTACGGAACGGGTGTTGGAGTACGGCGCGTTGAACACGGCAATGCCGCGCTCGCGGGCAGCACTCAGGTCGACCTGGTTGGTGCCGATGCAGAAACACCCTACAGCCACGAGCTTCTTCGCGTGATCGAAGATCTCTTCGGTCAGTTGAGTGCGGGAGCGAATGCCGATGAAGTGAGCATCAGCGATCTTTTCCTTGAGCTGGGCTTCCGGCAGAGAACCAGTGAGGTACTCGATGCTGGTGTAGCCCGCCGCCTTGAGGACGTCGACAGCCGATTGGTGGACGCCTTCGAGAAGAAGGAACTTGATCTTGCTCTTATCGAGAGAAGTCTTGCTCATCTGCGTAAACCTGTATCCCGGAGAAAAATGGCAGGAAAGGGAGCAGCCCGGAGCTGACCCGCACGGCAGGAAAGCCGTCACCGCAGAACAGCCCTTGGGCACTATCCTGCGGGGTCGTTATGCTAGCATATGCACCCCGCTAAACACTCATTCCTGCGACGTGAAGCGTTCTCAGGATGACCATGAATTGTTCGAGAGTTCTGTCGATGACCAATCCTGCCCTGATTGAAGAGCTGAAGACCCTGGTTGAGCCTGGCAAGGTGCTGACCGATGCCGACTCCCTGAATGCTTACGGAAAGGATTGGACCAAGCATTTCGCCCCGGCCCCGACCGCTATCGTGTTCCCCAAGTCCACTGAGCAGGTCCAGGCCATTGTCCTGTGGGCCAACAAACACAAGGTGGCGCTGGTGCCTTCCGGCGGTCGTACCGGGTTGTCCGCAGCAGCGGTGGCGGCCAATGGCGAGGTGGTCGTGTCGTTCGACTACATGAACCAGATCCTCGACGTGAACCTCACTGACCGCACGGCCGTTTGCCAGCCGGGCGTGGTAACCGAGCACTTGCAGAACGTCGCCGAAGAAAAAGGCCTGTATTACCCGGTGGACTTCGCTTCGGCGGGTTCGAGCCAGATTGGCGGCAATATCGGCACCAATGCCGGCGGAATCAAGGTGATTCGCTACGGCATGACCCGTAACTGGGTCGCTGGCATGAAAGTGGTCACCGGCAAGGGCGACGTGCTGGAACTGAACCGGGACCTGATCAAGAACGCCACCGGCTACGACATGCGTCAGCTGTTCATCGGCGCCGAAGGCACCCTCGGGTTCGTGGTCGAAGCGACCATGCGCCTGGACCGCGCACCGAAAAACCTCACCGCGATGGTTCTCGGCACCGCCGATTTCGACTCGATCATGCCGGTGCTGCACGCCTTCCAGAGCAAGCTTGACCTGACCGCCTTCGAGTTCTTCTCCGACAAGGCCCTGGCCAAAGTCATGGCCCGTGGCGATGTACCGGCGCCGTTCGAATCCGACTGCCCGTTCTACGCGCTGCTGGAATTCGAAGCGACCACCGAAGAAGTGGCCAACCACGCCCTGGAAACCTTCGAGCACTGCGTCGAGCAGGGCTGGGTTCTGGACGGTGTGATGAGCCAGAGCGAAACCCAGCTGCAGAACCTGTGGAAGCTGCGCGAATACATCTCCGAAACCATTTCCCACTGGACGCCGTACAAGAACGACATCTCGGTCACCGTATCGAAAGTCCCGGCGTTCCTGAAGGAAATCGACGCGATCGTCGGCGAACACTACCCGGACTTCGAAATCGTCTGGTTCGGCCATATCGGCGACGGCAACCTGCACTTGAACATCCTCAAGCCGGATAACCTGAGCAAGGATGAGTTCTTCGCCAAGTGCGCCACTGTCAACAAGTGGGTGTTCGAAACCGTCGAGAAGTACAACGGTTCGATCTCCGCCGAGCACGGCGTGGGCATGACCAAGCGTGACTACCTGACCTACAGCCGTTCACCGGTCGAGATCGAGTACATGAAAGCGGTCAAGGCGGTGTTCGACCCGAACGGCATCATGAACCCGGGCAAGATTTTCGCTGTTTGATTTTCGAACTTTAAGAGCCAACGAAGCAGGAGTCGGTAATGAGCTATCAGCACCAGTATGTCGACGGTACGCGCATTCACTTCCCGCTGGGGAAAGTGGTGTGCATCGGCCGTAACTACGCCGAACACGCCAAGGAACTGGATAACCCGGTGCCGACCGAGCCACTGCTGTTCATCAAGCCGGGCAGTTGCGTGGTGCCGCTGGAAGGCGGTTTCAGCATTCCGACCGAGCGCGGTTCGGTGCATTACGAGGCGGAAATCGCGGTGTTGATCGGCAAGCCGTTGTCGACCAAACCGAGCCGTGAAGAAGTGCTCGACGCCATCTCCGGTTTCGCTCCAGCCCTGGACCTGACCCTGCGCGACAAGCAGGCCGAGCTGAAATCCAAGGGCCTGCCCTGGGAAATCGCCAAGTCCTTCGACGGCGCGGCAGTGCTTGCTCCGTTCGTGTCCGGCAGCTCGTTTGCCGACCTGACCGACATCGGCATCCGCCTGACCATCAACGGTGAAGTGCGCCAGGACGGCAACAGCAGCGCAATGCTCAACCCGATCGTGCCGATGATCCAGCACATGGCCGGCTGCTTCTCGCTGCAGGCCGGGGACGTGATCCTCACTGGCACGCCAGTGGGCGTTGGTCCGCTGAATGTCGGTGATGAGATCGTACTGGAGTTGCCGGGCGTAAGCAGTTTCACCAGCAGCGTTCGCTAGTCCAGACACCGCCAAACCCTGTGGGAGCGAGCCTGCTCGCGATAGCGGTGTGTCATCCAATATCTTTGTTGGCTGACACGCCCCAATCGCGAGCAGGCTCGCTCCCACATTGGTTTTTCCGTGGCCTGTAAAAGGCTCACCCTGTCATTTCCCGTTTTTTTCACATCCAGTCTGGATAATTTCAGGGCTATTGGCCTCTGAGCCGGCCCCAAACTGTGCTATTACCCCTAGCCTGAATTTCTGGAACGCATTCCCCAATGGCCACTCCTCCGCTTTCCACGTTTAAACCTGCCCGCCGCTCGCGCTTCGCCCTGCGTTGGCACACCTGGCTTCTGCTGGTGGCCGTTGTCGCCTACGGTGTTGCATTCGCCATGCACTGGGATTCACGGGGCGTGCTCTGGGTGAAAGAGCAATTCAAAAGCCCGGCCGAGCGCCAGGCGAGCATCTGGCTTCCGGACTATCGGGCGGTGATCGATGCCAAGCCGTTGTCGGGCATGGAGAAGGATGAAGCTTCGGACCTGGCCTACGACCCCCAGACCAAGACCCTGTTTTCGGTCATGGGCAAGAACCCGTTCCTGGTCGAATTGAACTTGCAGGGCGATGTGCTGCGCAAAATGCCGTTGGTCGGCTGGAGCAACCCTGAAGGCGTCACCGTGCTGGGCGACGGCCGACTGGCCATTGTCGATGAGCGCGAGCATTTGATCGCTATCGTCAAGGTCGATGCCGACACTCGCGAGCTGAACATCACCGATTTCCCGACATACGACCTCGGGCCTTCCAAAGACCAGAACAAGGCGTTCGAGGGTGTCACCTGGGATCCGCGCAATCAGCAACTGCTGCTGGGCGAAGAGCGCCCGCCGGCATTGTTTGCCTGGAAAGGTGATGGCAAGGTCCTTACCGGCGACAAGTTGAAGCTGGCCAGCCATGCACTGGACATGCGCAACCTGTCGGCACTGGCCATCGACCCGCGGACTGGCCACATGCTGGTGCTGTCCGCCGAATCGCACCTGTTGCTGGAGCTGGACAAGAAGGGTGAGCAGGTCAGTTTCATTACTCTGCTGCGTGGCTTCAACGGCCTGAAAAATACCATTCCGCGTGCCGAAGGCGTGACCATGGATGAGGCGGGCACGCTGTACATGGTGAGTGAACCGAACCTGTTTTATCGCTTCGAAAAACAGAAGTAACCAGCGCCTGCGCTGATTGCCTGTACGTAAAAGGCCAGCAGCCATTAAGCTGCAGTTCAGACAGGCGTGATATTTCATCCGCCTGTATTGACCCTGAGCCCACCCGAATGCGTCGATTTGCCCGCGTCAAATCCCTGATTCTGATCCTGTCGGTGGTCTCACTGATTGCGTTGATGGCAATCGCCCAATACCAGCGCCTGTTCGAGCGCGCCTGGTTCAATCTGCATGCGCTGTGGCAGCCGGTGAGCTCCCGGTCCATGGGGCTGGACCAATACCAGGTCGTGACCGAGGCGCAGGTGATCGATGACCAGGCTGACAACATTTCAGCATTGACCTACGACCCGGTGCGCAAAAGCCTGTTCACCGTTACCAACAAACGAAGCGAGCTGATCGAGTTGTCCCTCGACGGCAGGATTTTACGCCGCGTGGCGCTGGTCGGTTTCGGTGATCCGGAGGCGGTGGAGTTCATCAGCGCAGACACCTATGTGGTTGCTGATGAAAGCCAGCAGCGGCTGATCAAGATTCATCTGGAGCAGGACACCACGTTCGTCGATGCGGCAGACGCCGAACAGATGACCGTTGGCGTACACATGGGCAGCAACAAGGGCTTCGAGGGGTTGGCTTACGATTCGGTGAGCAAACGCCTGTTCGTGGCCAAGGAGCGCGACCCGATGCTGATCTACGAGGTGCACGGTTTTCCGCGCTTCAATCCTGAAGAATCCTACTCGGTGCACGTGATCAACGACCCCAAGCGTGATGCCGGGATGTTTGTGCGGGATCTGTCGAGTCTGCAATACGACGAGCGCAGCGGGCATTTGCTCGCGCTGTCGGATGAGTCGCGATTGATTCTGGAACTGGATGTGGATGGGCGGCCGTTGAGCACAATGTCCCTGAGCAAGGGGCGCCAGGGCCTGCAAAAAGC
Source organism: Pseudomonas sp. P4_B4 (assembly GCF_056402255.1). Classification (NCBI taxonomy): domain Bacteria; kingdom Pseudomonadati; phylum Pseudomonadota; class Gammaproteobacteria; order Pseudomonadales; family Pseudomonadaceae; genus Pseudomonas; species Pseudomonas sp. P4_B4. The sequence continues at coordinate 62,704 of NZ_JBFUHS010000001.1, read as the reverse complement.
CGTGCCGCAAGCGGAGGGGATCGCCATGGATGACGACGGTACGCTGTATATCGTCAGCGAGCCGAATCTGTTCTACGTGTTCAAGAAACCGGCACAACCCTGACCAACACCACAAAGCAAATGTGGGAGCGAGCCTGCTCGCGAAAGCGGTGTATCAGTCGAGATTGATTTCAACTGACAGTCCGCTATCGCGAGCAGACTCGCTCCTACAGGTATTTCATCTTTCCACAAATAGGTGGGCAGATTGGCTTACTCCGCGCGCAGGGTCTTCACGCCCTCGCTCGTACCCAGCAACAACAGATCCGCCGGACGTGCCGCGAACAAACCGTTGGTGACCACGCCGACGATCGCATTGATCTGCGTCTCCAGTTCCACCGGATTGGTGATCTGCATGTTGAACACGTCGAGGATGATGTTGCCGTTGTCGGTCAGCACGCCTTCGCGGTAAACCGGGTCGCCGCCGAGCTTCACCAGTTCACGGGCCACGTGGCTGCGGGCCATCGGGATCACTTCCACTGGCAGCGGGAAAGTGCCGAGGACCGGCACCAGCTTGCTGGCATCGGCGATGCAGATGAAGGTCTTGGCCACGGCCGCGACAATCTTCTCGCGGGTCAGGGCTGCGCCGCCGCCCTTGATCAGGTTCAGGTGTTCGTCGCTTTCATCGGCGCCGTCGACGTAGAACTCCAGGTCGCTGACGGTGTTCAGTTCGTACACCGGAATCCCGTGGCCCTTGAGGCGCGCGGCGGTGGCTTCGGAACTGGCGACGGCGCCATCGAATGCACCCTTGTGCTTGGCCAGGGCATCGATGAAGCAGTTGGCGGTGGAGCCGGTGCCGACCCCGACGATGCTCTTGTCGTCGAGTTTCGGAAGGATGAAGTCGACGGCGGCCTGAGCTACTGCCTGTTTGAGTTGATCCTGGTTCATGCGGGCTCCGAGGTGCCGAGGAGGGAACGAAAGGCCGGCATTATAGGCCTCGGGGCGGGGAAGGTCATTGCCCGATTGGCGGGTGCGACGGTATGTCTGGGCGAACAAGGTTTTGTGGCGAGGGAGCTTGCTCCCGCTGGAGTGCGAAGCGCTCCCCTGCTTTCTTCTGGATGTACCGTATGCACAGGTTTTGCGGCCGCTTCGCAGCCGAGCGGGAGCAAGTTCCCTCGCCACAATGGTTCAATGGTGCCTGAAACCACCGGTTTAGTGTGGTCGTGTGGCTGAAAGCCGGGTTAGACTCCTTGGTCCTGCCCAACCCGCTCAGTGATGCTTTCCGATGCTTGAACAGTACGTCAAAAAGATCCTCACCTCGCGCGTTTATGACGTTGCCGTAGAAACCCCGCTGCAGACTGCCCGCCAGCTCTCCGAGCGGCTGGGCAACAGCATTTGGCTCAAGCGCGAAGACTTGCAGCCGGTGTTCTCGTTCAAGATTCGTGGCGCCTACAACAAGTTGACCCAGTTGAGCGACGAAGAACGCGCTCGCGGCGTGGTCACCGCGTCGGCGGGCAACCATGCCCAGGGCCTGGCCCTGGCGGCAAAGGTGTTGGGCGTGAAAGCGACCATCGTCATGCCCAAGACCACCCCAGAGATCAAGGTCGAAGGCGTGCGCTCCCGTGGCGGCAAAGTGGTGCTGCATGGCGATTCGTTCCCGGAAGCCCTGGCCTACTCGCTGAAACTGGTCGACGAAAAAGGCTACGTCTACATTCACCCGTACGACGACCCCCACACCATTGCCGGGCAGGGCACCGTGGCGATGGAGATTCTGCGCCAGCACCCTCAGCCATTGGATGCGATTTTCGTTCCGGTGGGCGGCGGCGGCCTGATCGCCGGCATCGCGGCCTACGTGAAGTACCTGCGCCCGGACATCAAGATCATCGGCGTCGAGCCGGATGACTCCAATTGCCTGCAAGCCGCCATGGCGGCGGGCGAGCGTGTGGTGTTGCCAACTGTGGGCATCTTCGCCGACGGTGTGGCGGTGGCCCAGATCGGTCAGCACACCTTCGATATCTGCAAAGACCATGTCGATGAAGTGATCACCGTCAGCACCGACGAAATCTGTGCCGCCATCAAGGATATCTACGACGATACCCGCTCGATCACCGAACCTGCCGGCGCCTTAGGCGTGGCCGGGATCAAAAAGTATGTCGAGCAGCGCGGCGTCAGCGGCCAGACCTTCGTGGCCATCGACTCCGGGGCCAACGTCAACTTCGATCGCCTGCGCCACGTCGCCGAGCGTGCGGAGCTGGGCGAGGGCCGCGAAGCGATCATCGCCGTGACCATCCCTGAGAAACCGGGCAGCTTCAAGGCGTTCTGCGAGGCCATCGGCAAGCGCCAGATCACCGAATTCAACTATCGCTACAACACCAGCAGCGAAGCGCACATCTTTGTCGGCGTGCAGACCCACCCGGAAAACGACCCGCGCAGCGCGTTGATCGCCAGCCTGAGCGAGCAAGGTTTCCCGGTGCTGGACCTGACCGACAACGAACTGGCCAAGCTGCACATCCGCCACATGGTGGGCGGGCGTGCGGCGCATGTGGTCGATGAAGTGATCCTGCGTTTCGAATTCCCGGAGCGTCCGGGGGCGCTGTTCAACTTCCTCAACAAGCTCGGCGGGCGCTGGAACATCTCGATGTTCCACTACCGCAACCATGGCGCGGCGGATGGCCGGGTCGTCGCGGGCCTGCAAGTGCCCCACGACGAGCGTCACCTGGTGCCGGCGGCGCTGGAAGAAATCGGTTACCCGTACTGGGACGAAAGCGACAACCCGGCCTATCAGCTGTTTCTTGGCTGAACAGCTACGCTGACGGGCAAGGCAATAAGGAAATCTGACAATGGAAGCGTTAACTGCCCTGAAAGCGGCGCACATGGTGGCAACTGTTGTACTGCTGGCCTGTGCGCTGGGGCTGGGAGTCTGGGTTTTGCTTGCGCGGCGCAAGGGTGACGCGACGGCGGGTAGTCGCACCTTGCAGCGGCCAAGGGTGTTTATCTGGCTGCTGATGGGCCTGGCGCTGCTGAGCATGCCGTTTACTGGCTGGTGGATGGTGCATCTGGTGGGCTGGCCGCTGGGGCAGACCTGGCTGCTGGCCTCCAGCGTGCTGTACACCGTGGCGGCGCTGGCGTGGTTCTGGCTGCTGGTGCGGCTGAACAAACTGCGCAAGACGCCGGGTGGTGTGGGGAAATTCACCTTTGCCTTGGCGTTGTTCAGTTTTGTCTGTTTTGTCGCCATTGCCGGGTTGATGGGTGCCAAGCCAGTGTAGGAGCAGCCGGTCGACGCTCGATTGCTCGCGATGGTCGTTAACGAAAACGCAGGGCGCCTGACTCCCCGCGGCGTCCTTGAATTTTTCGCGAGCAAGCTCGCTCCTACAGTTCGGTAATCAGCCGCGCAGACTGATCACCGGCCAACCCCGCTTCTCGGCCTCGGCCCGCAGATTCGGGTCAGGATCGACCGCCACTGGATGGGTCACCTGCTCCAGCAACGGAAAATCATTCATCGAGTCGCTATAGAAGTAGCTGTCTTCCAGCGTAAACCCGGTTTCCTCCAGCCAGCGATTCAAGCGTGTCACCTTGCCTTCACGGAAGCACGGCACGTCGGTGCTGCGCCCGGTGTAGCGGCCGTCGACCATCTCGCACTCGGTGGCGATCAGGGTTTCGACGCCCAGACGCTCGGCAATCGGCCCGGTGACGAAGCGGTTGGTGGCGGTGATGATCACCAGCTTGTCGCCGGCCGCGCGGTGCTTGGCCAGCAGTTCGATGGCCTTGGGCAGCATGATCGGTTCGATGCAGTCGCGCATGTAATCGCTGTGCCACTGATCCAGCGTGGCCATTTCGGTGCGGCCAAGGACTTCCAGGCAGAAGTTCAGGTACGCGGCGTTATCCAGTTTGCCGGCCAGGTAATCCTGGTAGAACGCATCGTTGCGTGCCTTGTAGGCGACGGCGTCGAGAAAGCCGCGCTCGCACAGGTAATCGCCCCAAGCGTGATCGCTGTCACCGCCCAGAAGGGTGTTGTCCAAATCGAATAAAGCCAGGCGCATTGCAGTTACCCGCTGAAAAGTCAGTAAAAAGGCGACAAGAATACGGTCTTTTCACAAGAGTGCACATAAGGTAGGAACCTTCGTTGCCGCCCTCCCAACCTTTGTGGAACAATGCGGCGACATGCGTTTGCGAGGTTGTTGCCGTGATCGACCCCGATGGTTTTCGCCCCAATGTCGGGATCATTCTGACGAATGACGCCGGCCAGGTGCTATGGGCTCGCCGAATCAATCAAGATGCCTGGCAGTTTCCGCAGGGTGGAATCAACCCCGAAGAGACGCCGGAAGACGCCTTGTACCGCGAGTTGAACGAAGAAGTAGGCCTGGAGCGCGAAGATGTTGAAATTCTCGCCTGCACCCGGGGCTGGTTGCGCTATCGTTTGCCGCAACGTCTGGTACGTACCCACAGTCAACCGCTGTGCATCGGCCAGAAACAGAAATGGTTTCTCCTGCGCCTGATCTCCAACGAGCAGCGGGTGCGGATGGATTTGACCGGTAAACCGGAATTCGATGGCTGGCGTTGGGTCAGCTATTGGTATCCGTTGGGCCAGGTGGTGACATTCAAGCGCGAGGTGTATCGACGCGCTCTCAAAGAGCTTGCCCCGCGCCTTTTAGCGCGCGACTGACGACGGAGTTCGACCCCGAGCCATGCTCAATACGCTGCGCAAGATCGTCCAGGAAGTTAACTCCGCCAAGGATCTCAAGGCGGCGTTGGGGATTATTGTGTTGCGCGTCAAAGAGGCCATGGGCAGCCAGGTCTGCTCGGTCTACCTGCTTGATCCAGAGACCAACCGTTTCGTGCTGATGGCCACCGAGGGCTTGAACAAGCGCTCGATCGGCAAGGTCAGCATGGCACCCAACGAAGGTCTGGTTGGCCTGGTCGGTACGCGCGAAGAACCCTTGAACCTCGAAAACGCTGCGGACCACCCGCGCTACCGCTACTTCGCCGAGACCGGTGAAGAACGCTTTGCCTCATTCCTCGGGGCGCCGATCATTCACCACCGCCGCGTCGTCGGCGTGTTGGTCATCCAGCAAAAAGAACGTCGCCAGTTCGATGAAGGTGAAGAAGCCTTCCTCGTGACCATGAGCGCGCAGCTCGCCGGTGTTATCGCCCACGCCGAAGCCACCGGTTCGATCCGTGGTCTCGGCCGTCAGGGCAAAGGCATCCAGGAAGCCAAGTTCATCGGCGTGCCGGGCTCGCCGGGTGCGGCGGTCGGTACGGCGGTGGTCATGCTGCCACCGGCCGATCTGGACGTGGTGCCGGACAAGACCATCGCTGACATAGATGCCGAACTCGGACTGTTCAAGTCCGCCATCGAGGGCGTACGCGCCGACATGCGCACGTTGTCCGCCAAACTCGCCACGCAATTGCGCCCGGAAGAGCGGGCCTTGTTCGACGTCTACCTGATGATGCTCGACGATGCCGCGCTGGGCAGCGAAGTCACCACCGTGATCAAGACCGGCCAGTGGGCCCAGGGCGCGTTGCGCCAGGTGGTCACCGATCACGTCAACCGTTTCGAATTGATGGACGACGCTTACCTGCGTGAGCGTGCCTCGGACGTCAAGGATCTCGGCCGTCGCTTGCTGGCTTATTTGCAGGAAGAACGCCAGCAAACCCTGGTCTACCCCGACAACACCATTCTGGTCAGCGAAGAACTGACGCCGGCAATGCTCGGCGAGGTGCCGGAAGGCAAGCTGGTCGGCCTGGTGTCGGTGCTCGGTTCCGGTAACTCCCACGTCGCCATCCTGGCCCGCGCCATGGGCATCCCGACTGTGATGGGCCTGGTCGACCTGCCGTACTCCAAGGTCGACGGCATCCAGATGATCGTCGACGGCTACCACGGCGAGGTCTATACCAACCCGAGTGAAGTGCTGCGCAAGCAGTTCGCCGAGGTGGTCGAGGAAGAGAAACAACTGGCCCTCGGGCTCGATGCGCTACGCGATCTGCCGTGCGTGACAGTCGATGGCCACCGCATGCCGCTGTGGGTCAACACCGGCCTGCTGGCGGACGTGGCGCGCGCGCAGAAGCGCGGTGCCGAAGGCGTGGGCCTGTACCGCACCGAAGTGCCGTTCATGATCAACCAGCGTTTCCCGAGCGAAAAGGAACAACTGGCGATCTACCGCGAACAGCTGGCCGCATTCCACCCGCAACCGGTGACCATGCGCAGCCTGGACATCGGCGGTGACAAGGCACTGTCGTACTTCCCGATCAAGGAAGACAACCCGTTCCTCGGCTGGCGCGGCATTCGTGTCACTCTCGACCACCCGGAAATCTTCCTGGTGCAGACCCGCGCCATGCTCAAGGCCAGCGAAGGCCTGAACAACCTGCGCATCCTGCTGCCGATGATTTCCGGCACCCATGAACTCGAAGAAGCCCTGCACCTGATCCACCGCGCCTGGGGCGAAGTGCGCGACGAAGGCACCGACGTGCCGATGCCGCCGGTCGGCGTGATGATCGAGATTCCGGCCGCTGTTTATCAAACCAAGGAGCTGGCGCGGCAGGTGGACTTCCTCTCGGTCGGTTCCAACGACCTGACCCAGTACCTGTTGGCCGTTGACCGCAACAACCCACGGGTCGCCGACCTTTACGATTACTTGCACCCGGCGGTGCTGCAAGCCCTGCAAACCGTAGTGCGCGACGCCCATGCCGAAGGCAAGCCGGTGAGCATCTGCGGTGAAATGGCCGGTGACCCGGCGGCGGCCGTGCTGTTGATGGCGATGGGTTTTGACAGCTTGTCGATGAACGCCACCAACCTGCCGAAAGTGAAGTGGATGCTGCGTCAGATCAACCTGAGCAAGGCCAAGGAATTGCTGGCCGAGCTGATGACCATCGACAACCCGCAAGTGATTCATAGCTCATTGCAATTGGCGCTGAAGAACCTCGGGTTGGCGCGGATGATCAATCCGGCGGCGATCAAGCCCCACTAGATCTGCGGCGCCCCATTCGCGAGCAGGCTCGCTTCCACATTGGATCTGTGAACGACGCAAATCCCCTGTGGGAGCGAGCCTGCTCGCGATGAGGCCTGTGCTGGCAACACAAAACTAAAGCCTGATTTCCACTTCCCCAAGATGCCCGCCATACGGCCCGAAACTGCGCTCGACCATATGCAGCGTCCCATCCGCCTGCACAATCAATGCCGTACTCGCCCGCGTTCCATAGCTCTGGCTGGCAATGAACACGCTCGACAACAGCGTTTCAGTGGCAAGCCCCACTCCGGTATCCGGCAACTCGGCAAATGGCGCGGTCTGCGCATCGCTCAATAACGCCAGCAGCGCCTGAGGCTGCGGATCATCCAGCACCTCGCTCAATGCAGCCTTGGCCTTGAGCAACTTTGGCCATGGCGTATCCAGCCCGGCATTGGATAGCCCGTAGACCCCCGGGGCCAGCATCAGCGCTTCCGATTCCCGTTGATTGACGTGCCAGAGCTCATTGGTATTGCCGACCAGCAGGTTAAAGCCACCATATTCCAGCGAGCGGTCGACAACATCGGCTAAATAGTCGTCAATTGGCATTTCCCCGGTGAGAAACCGCGCCACCAGCTCCCCACGAGACTTGCGCCCCGGCGGTCGATGGGGATCGCGAATATTGGTCAGCGCCGCAAATCGTCCGTGGGCACCGACACCGAGCCAGGTGCCACCAGCCTCGAGGTCGCGCCCCGCATGCACATGCGGCGCTTCGGGCCATGGCGCCAGAGGCAGGCTGGGGCGGGCGTAGAATTCATCGCGATTGGCCGCCACGACCAGCGGCTGGGCATGACCCGGGCGCCAGGCAAAAACAATTAGGCACATAAGGCAGTCCTTGTGTGTTTTTTGCTCACTCTACGCAGACATCGCTCATCGATCCATTGCCTTGCACAGTGGAGCTTGAGGCCATGCATCCGTTACCATGCCGCTCCGGTTTTGGGGAGGCGGGCGGGACGACCATGGAATTTCTGCTCTATCTGGCGCTCGGCGCCTGTGCAGGTGTGCTCGCCGGGCTGTTTGGCGTAGGCGGCGGGATCATTATCGTCCCGGTGCTGGTGTTCAGCTTCAAGGCCCAAGGGTTCGATCCGTCGATCCTCACGCATCTGGCAGTGGGTACCTCCCTGGCGACGATCATCTTTACCTCGGTCAACGCGGTGCGTGAGCATCACCGCCGAGGCGCCGTGCGTTGGCCGATCTTCATGTGGATGACCGTCGGCATTCTGATCGGTGCCGGGTTCGGCGCCCTGACGGCCGAAGCGATTTCCGGACCTAACCTGCAGAAGCTCATTGGTGTGTTCGCCCTGGTGATCGCCGCTCAGCTGGCGCTGGAGGTCAAACCCAAGGCCAGCCGAACCGTGCCGGGCAAACTCGGTCTGACCGTGGCCGGCAGCGTGATTGGCTGGGCTTCGGCGATTTTTGGCATTGGCGGCGGTTCGTTGACCGTGCCATTCCTGACCTGGCGCAGCGTGCCGATGCAGCAAGCCGTGGCCACTTCATCGGCCTGCGGTCTGCCGATTGCCCTGGCCAGTGCACTAAGTTTCATGATTCTGGGCTGGCACGATCCGTTGCTCCCGGCCCATAGTCTCGGTTTCATTTACTTGCCGGCGTTGCTGGGCATTGCCCTGACCAGCATGGTCTTCGCCCGCTTCGGTGCGCGACTGGCCCACAACCTGTCGCCAAAGTTGCTGAAACGGCTGTTTGCCGCTTTGCTGTTCTGCGTCGGCCTGAACTTCCTGCTCTGACGGGCAGCGCAATCCTGGCTTAATCCTGTGGTGGCAGCGTCGCCCGGGAATTTTTAAGATTTGAACTCTAACGAGGAGTCGCAATGCTGCCTTACCCGCAGATCGACCCGGTGGCCCTGGCCATCGGTCCGCTGAAAATCCACTGGTACGGTCTGATGTACCTGATCGGCATCGGCGGCGCCTGGCTGCTGGCCTCCCGCCGGTTGAACCGCTTCGACCCGACCTGGACCAAGGAGAAACTCTCCGACATGGTGTTCTGGATGTCGATGGGGGTGATCGTCGGCGGGCGACTGGGTTATGTGCTGTTCTACGATCTGAGCGCTTACCTGGCCAACCCGACGCTGATTTTCGAAGTGTGGAAGGGCGGCATGTCGTTCCACGGCGGTTTCATTGGCGTGATGCTGGCGGCGTTGTGGTTCGGCAAAAAGAACAACAAGTCGTTCTTCCAGCTGATGGATTTCGTCGCACCGATGGTGCCGATTGGCCTGGGTGCCGGGCGTATCGGCAACTTCATCAACGCCGAGCTGTGGGGCAAGCCGACCGACGTGCCATGGGCGATGATCTTCCCGCCGTTCAGCGATCCGGCGCAGCTGCCGCGTCACCCGTCACAGCTGTACCAGTTCGCCCTCGAAGGCGTGGCGTTGTTCCTGATCCTCTGGCTGTTCTCGCGCAAGCCGCGGCCGACCATGGCGGTATCGGGGATGTTCGCGCTGTTCTATGGCATCTTCCGTTTCATCGTCGAGTTCGTCCGCGTACCGGACGCGCAACTGGGCTATCTGGCATGGAACTGGCTGACCATGGGCCAGGTGCTGTGCGTGCCGATGATCGTCGGCGGGCTGTTCCTGATCTGGCTGGCGTATCACCGCGCCCCGGCGACTCCAGCGGCAGCCGTATAAAATTCGAACCCCGGGGCTTTGGTCCCGGGTTCAAGGACACAGGTAATTCATGAAGCAATATCTCGAACTGGTCGCCCACGTCATCAAGAACGGCACCAAACAGGCCAACCGTACCGGCGTGAACACCATCAGTTTTCCCGGTGCGATGCTGCGTTATGACCTGCAGGAAGGTTTCCCGGCGATCACCACGCGCAAGATGGCCTTCAAATCGGCCGTCGGCGAAATGTGCGGATTCCTGCGTGGCGTGAACAACGCTGCCGAATTCCGTGCCCTGGGCTGCAAGGTCTGGGATCAGAACGCCAACGAAAACGCACAGTGGCTGGCCAACCCGTTCCGTCAGGGCGAAGACGATCTTGGTGAGATCTACGGCGTGCAATGGCGCAAATGGCCGGCGTACAAGCAGATCCCGGTCAGCAACCCGGCTGCCATCGAGCAGACCCTGAAGCAAGGCTACCGCCAGATTGCCGAAGGCTCCGATGCCGGCCAGGCCTACGTGGTGCTGTACAAGGCGATCGACCAGGTTCGCCAGTGCGTCGACACCATCATCAAGGACCCGGGCAGCCGCCGCATCCTGTTCCACGGCTGGAACTGCGCCCAGCTCGATGAAATGGCGTTGCCGCCGTGCCACCTGCTGTACCAGTTCCACCCGAATGTCGAGACCAAAGAGATTTCCCTGACCCTCTACATCCGCTCCAACGACTTGGGCCTGGGCACGCCGTTCAACCTCACCGAAGGTGCTGCGCTGCTGAGCCTGATCGGTCGCCTGACCGGTTACACGCCGCGCTGGTTCACCTATTTCATCGGTGATGCCCACGTGTACGAAAACCACCTGGACATGCTCAACGAACAGCTCAAGCGCGAGCCGTTCCCGATGCCGAAACTGGTGATTTCCGACCGTGTGCCGGAGTTTGCCAAGACGGGTATTTACCAGCCGGAATGGCTGGAGCTGGTGGAGCCGGGCGATTTCTCGCTGGAAGGGTACGAGCACCACGCGCCGATGACCGCGCCGATGGCGGTCTGAAGCACAACGCTTAACCATGTGGGAGCGGGCTTGCTCGCGAAAGCGGTCTGTCAGTGATATTTCTATCAGCTGACACGGCCCCTTCGCGAGCAAGTCGAATCGTCGCACCGCCGCTCCCACATTTGGTTTTGCGGTGTGCTTAGTGCCCGTGACTACGGCCGACATGGGAATGCTCAACCTCCGTCGCCACAACCCCGCCGCTCACTTCCAGCCGCTGCAAAATCCCGCATTGATCGACCCCCGGCCCCTCGCCGCAGCGTTGGCGCAGGTCGAGCAGTTGCGACTGCAAGGCCAGCAAGCCGTCGATCCGCGCCTTTACATGGTGGATGTGCTCGTCGATTAACGCATTCACGCTTTCGCACTGGTCCTGCGGACTGTCGCGAAACGCCAGCAGGCTGCGGATTTCTTCGAGCGTCATGTCGAGGGTGCGACAGTTGCGGATGAAGGTCAGGCGCTCGGCGTGGGCCTGGGTATAGACGCGATAATTGCCATCACTGCGGGCCGGTTCCGGCAGCAGGTTCTCGCGCTCGTAGTAGCGGATCGTTTCCACGGCGCAGTCCGTGAGTTTCGCCAATTCTCCAATTTTCATGACGCCAATCTCCAAAACTCCAGAAAGGGTGCTTGACCCTATAGTGGCTACAGGGTCTTTACTTGGCAACAGGCACTCTTATGGACGTAACCAATGAGCGATTCCCTGCATTCCCGCAAACCCGGGGCTGAATACGAGCACAGCCACAAGCTCAAACCCGTGCAAAAACATGACCACGGCGGTCATGGCGACGCCTGCTGTTCATCCAGGGCGACGGCACCCGCGTTGATAAAACTGAGCAAATCGCCGACGCCCGGGGCCCGAGTGAGCAGTTTTCGCATCGAGGCGATGGACTGCCCGACCGAACAGACACTGATCCAAAATAAGCTAAGCAAACTGACCGGCGTGCAGCAGCTAGAGTTCAATCTGATTAATCGGGTGCTCGGCGTGACCCACGATTTGCCCGGTATCGAGCCGATCGTCGAAGCCATCAAGTCCTTGGGCATGCAGGCCGAACCGATGGATCAGGGTGCTGAAACCCCGACGCCGGCGCCCCGGAAAAAGCCGTGGTGGCCCTTGGCGCTGTCCGGTGTTGGTGCATTGCTGGCAGAGGTTATCCACTTCACCGGTTTCGCGCCGAACTGGGTGGTGGCGGTTATCGCGCTGGTCTCGATCCTCAGTGGTGGCCTCGGCACTTACAAAAAAGGCTGGATCGCCCTTAAAAACCGCAACCTGAACATCAACGCCCTGATGAGCATTGCCGTGACCGGCGCGGTGCTGATCGGCCAGTGGCCGGAAGCGGCGATGGTGATGTTCCTGTTTACCGTGGCCGAGTTGATCGAGGCCAAATCCCTAGACCGTGCGCGTAATGCCATCGGCGGCCTGATGCAGATGACCCCGGACACGGCAACGGTGTTGCAGGCTGACGGGAGCTGGCTTGAGCAGGATGTCAAAAGTATTGGGCTCGGCGCGCGGGTACGGGTGCGCCCCGGCGAGCGTATCGGCCTGGACGGCGAAGTGCTGTCCGGTCGCTCGACCATCGACCAGGCGCCAATTACCGGTGAAAGCCTGCCAGTGGAAAAAACCGTCGGCGACAAAGTCTTCGCCGGCACCATCAATCAGGCCGGTTCCCTGGAATACGCGGTGACCGCCGCGGCGGATAACTCGACCCTGGCCCGCATCATCCACGCCGTCGAGCAGGCTCAGGGCGCGCGGGCGCCGACCCAGCGTTTCGTCGACAGCTTCTCGAAAATCTACACCCCGGCGGTGTTCGTCCTGGCCTTGGCCGTGGCGGTGATCCCGCCAATGTTCATGGGCGCGTTGTGGTTCGACTGGATCTACCGGGCGCTGGTGCTGCTGGTGGTGGCCTGCCCGTGTGCGCTGGTGATTTCCACGCCGGTGACCATCGTCAGCGGCCTCGCGGCGGCGGCGCGCAAAGGCATCCTGGTCAAGGGCGGCGTCTATCTGGAGGGTGGTTACAAGCTCGACTACCTGGCCCTGGACAAGACCGGCACCATCACCCACGGCAAACCGGTGCAGACCGATTACCTGTCGCTGGACCCGACCGCCGACGACTCGGCACCAGCCATTGCTGCCGCGCTGGCCGGGCGCTCGGATCACCCGGTTTCCCTGGCCATCGCCAAAGCGGCTGTGGATAACCAAACCGCCCCGCTGATTGTGGATAACTTCGAAGCGCTGGGCGGGCGCGGGGTGCGCGGCGAGATCAACGGCCAGCTCTACCATTTGGGCAACCATCGACTGGTAGAGGATCTGGGCCTGTGTTCGCCGGCGCTGGAAGAAAAGCTGTTTGCCCTGGAAAAACAAGGCAAGTCGGTGGTGCTGCTGCTTGATTCAACCGGCCCGTTGTCGCTGTTCGCCGTCGCCGATACGGTAAAAACGTCCAGCCGCGAAGCCATCCTGCAGCTGCATGACCTGGGTATCAAAACCCTGATGCTCACTGGCGATAACGTCCACACCGCGCAGGCCATTGCCGCGCAAGTCGGCATCGACGAAGCCAAGGGCGACCTGTTGCCAGGCGACAAATTGCAGGCCATCGAGGCTCTTTATGCCCAGGGGTATCGGGTCGGCATGGTCGGCGATGGCATCAACGACGCCCCGGCGCTGGCGCGTTCCGAGATCGGTTTCGCCATGGCCGCTGCAGGTACCGATACCGCTATCGAAACCGCCGATGTCGCCCTGATGGACGACGATCTGCGCAAAATTCCGGCATTCATTCGCCTGTCGCGACAGACATCGAGCATCCTCAAACAGAACATCGCCCTGGCTTTGGTCATCAAGGCGATCTTTCTTGGGGTAACCTTCGCCGGGGTCGCTACCATGTGGATGGCGGTGTTCGCCGACATGGGCGTGAGTCTGCTGGTGGTGTTCAACGGTTTGCGCCTGCTGCGCAAGTAAAGGATGAGGGACGGTTGTGCTGAGTGCGGAGCTGAAGGCGTTTTACATGGTGGCCCGCCTGGGCAGCATTACCCAGGCTGCCAAAAAGCTCGGCCTGAGCCAGCCGACGGTGACGACGCAAATCCGCAACCTCGAAAGTCAGTATTCGGTCGAACTGTTCTACCGTGGCGGCCGGCGTCTCAGCGTCAGCGAGGAGGGCGCGCGGCTGCTGCCGATGGTCAAGGTGCTGATGCAGCAGGAAGCCGACATCGAGTTTTTCCTGCGCAACTGCGGCCAGGTCCAGGGCACATTGCGTATTGCCGCCACGGCGCCGTATTACATCCTCGACCTGGTGAAAACGTTCCGCGAGCGTCTGCCGCAGGTTGAGGTTTCGGTGGAAATCGGCAACTCCCAGCAAGTGCTGGAAGCGCTGGAGGATTACCGGGTCGATGTCGCAGCGTCGTCGCAGTTGCTCGAAGACGCGCGGCTGATTCGCCGGGTGCTCGGCAGCGATCCGCTGGTGCTGGCGGTGCATCGCAATCATCCACTGGCGGTTCACGATCACGTGCCGCTCGGCGCCTTGACCGGGCACACCCTGCTGATGCGCGAACCGGGCTCGACCACCCGCCGCCTGACCGAGGAGCTGCTGGCCAGCGCCAGTGTGTGTTTCGGTCCGCTGTTGGAGATCGGCAGCCGCGAATCGATCCGCGAAGCGGTACTGCGCAACATCGGCATCAGCATCATTGCCCGGCAGGAAGTGCCCCATGATCCGCAATTGCGGGTGCTGACCATCGAGAATGCGCCGCAGATTCCCGAATACCTGTACTGCCTCAAGGAGCGCAAAGGCGCGCGACTGCCGGCGGCGTTTCTGGGGTTGGCGCAGGAAATGGCCCCTGTGTAGAACTCTGTGGCGAGGGAGCTTGCTCCCGTTGGACTGCGCAGCAGTCCCATTTTTAGGGCCGCTTCGCAGCCCAGCGGGAGCAAGCTCCCTCGCCACAAGTTAGTTATTGTCCAATAACCAAAAATCCCGAATACCACTATCGGCAGTTTTTGCCTTACTGCCACATGACGGACTCATTACAACTCTAGGATGGCCCCATCTGCCAGATGAGGTCCGTCCATGAACAACTCGATCGCAACTGCCCTGACCAACCCCGGCGCACCGATGAAAGTGCGCGGCGTACAGAAACGCTTTGGCGCCTTCACCGCGCTGGACAACGTTTCCCTCGACGTGGCGGCCGGTGAGCTGGTGTGTCTGTTGGGCCCGTCGGGCTGCGGCAAAACCACTTTGCTGCGTTGCATCGCCGGTCTGGAGAAGCAGGACCGCGGCGAGTTGTACCTGGGCGATCGCGACGTTTCCCACCTCGCACCCCAGGCGCGGGACTACGGCATTCTGTTCCAGTCCTATGCGTTGTTCCCCAATCTCACCGTCGAAGCGAACATTGCCTACGGCCTCGCCGGCAGCGGTCGCGACGAGGTGCGCCGTCGTGTCGGTCAGATGCTGGAACTGGTCGGCCTGAGCGGCAGCGAGAAAAAGTATCCCGGCCAGTTGTCCGGCGGCCAGCAGCAGCGGGTTGCACTGGCTCGCGCCCTGGCCCCGGCACCTTCGCTATTGCTGCTGGACGAACCGATGTCGGCCCTCGATGCCCGGGTGCGCGAGCATCTGTGCACCGAACTGCGCCAACTGCAACGCAACCTCGGCATCACCACCCTGATGGTCACCCACAACCAGGACGAGGCCATGCTGATGGCCGACCGCATCGCCGTGATGAACAACGGCAAGGTCGAGCAGTACGCCACGCCGCAGGAAATCTACAACCGCCCGGCCACGCCATTTGTGGCGGAGTTCGTCGGCCAGGGTAACTGGTTGCCGTTCCAGCGCAGCAGTGACAGCCACGCCCAGGTCGGCGGGCTGAACATGCGCCTGGCCGAAGGCAGCGCCAAGACCGCGTCGGGCCGTTTGTTCTGCCGTCCGGAAGCGATCAACGTCAACCCGCTGGTGCACGAGGAAAACCTGTTCCCGGCCAAGGTTCGTGAAATCACCTTCCTCGGCAACCGCTGCCGCATGAGCTTTGAACTCGATCAATTGCCGGGCCATGCGCTGTTGGCGGAGCTGGCACCGGAAGCCATGCCACGCCTTGGCGCCCAGCAGATCATGGTCGCCTTGCCGCCGCGCAGCCTGCAGGTGTTTGCCTGATGAGCGCGAACATCGCGCTGCCGCTGCCGCACAAGCAGGTTCGGCAGACCACCCGCGCCGAGATCGGTGACCGGTTGTTCGTGGTCGGCGGCAAAGTCCTCATGCTGGTGTTGTTGGGTGTTGCCGTATTGATGCCATTGCTGGCGATCTTCTGGCGCGGCTTCAGCGCCGAAGCCGGGCAGGGTGGTGGTTGGATTGCCGCCAAAGAACTGGTGACCAGCGAGAACTTCCACTGGTTGCTCGGTAACAGCCTGAAGGTTTCCCTCAGCGTCGCGGCCATTGTCGTACCGCTGGCCTACCTGTTTGCCTACGCGCTGCAACGCACCTTGATTCCGGCTAAAGGCATCTGGCGTGGCATTTCGCTGCTGCCATTGATGGCGCCGTCGATGTTGCCGGGCATCGCGCTGGTTTATCTGTTCGGCAACCAGGGCATGCTGCGTGGCCTGCTCTCGGACAACATCTACGGCTTCTGGGGCATTGTGCTTGGTGAAGTCATCTACACCTTCCCGCACGCCTTGATGATTCTTCTGTCGGCCCTGTCCCTGGCCGATGCGCGACTGTTCGATGCCGCCTCCAGCATGGGCGCGAGTCCTGCAAAAGCCTTCCGCAGCATCACCTGGCCGGCGACCCGTCAGGCTGTGTTCGCCGCGTTCTGTCTGGTGTTCACCCTGACCATCACTGACTTCGGTGTGCCGGTGGTGGTCGGTGGCGACTATCAGGTGCTGGCGCTGGAAGCTTACAAGGCGGTGGTCGGCCAGCAACAGTTCGGTCGCGGGGCGTTGATCGGCATGGTGCTGTTGCTGCCGGCGCTGTTCAGCTTCGGCGTCGATGCCTGGTTGCGTCGTCGTCACGGCGACTCCATGAGCGGTCGCGCCCAGGTGTTCAAGCCCGCGCCGTCGAAGCTGCGCGACAGTTGCTACCTGGCCATTGTCCTGCTGATCTGCGCCGCGTTGCTGATGGTGTTCGGCATGGCAGTGTTCTCGTCCCTGGTGAAGTTCTGGCCGTACAACCTGTCGCTGTCGCTCAACCATTATCAGTTCAACGAAACCGCCGGCGGTGGCTGGCTGGCCTACGGCAACAGCTTGAAGATGGCCCTGGGCACGGCGTTGATTGGCAGCTTGCTGATTTTCACCGGCGCCTACCTGATGGAAAAAACCAAGGGCCAGCGCGGCCTGAACCTGACCTTGCGCATGCTCAGTTTCGTCCCGATGGCGGTGCCGGGCCTGGTGCTGGGGCTGGGTTACGTCTTCTTCTTCAACCTTACTGGCAACCCGCTGCATGTGCTCTACGGGACCATGACACTGCTGATCGTCTGCACCATTGCTCACTATTTGACCACCGCGCAAATGACCGCCACCACCGCGCTGCGTCAACTCGATGCCGAGTTCGAAGCCGCCGCGCTGTCGCTCAAGGCGCCGCTGTACCGTCATTACCTGCGGGTCACCGTGCCGATCTGCCTGCCGGCGCTGCTGGACATCGTGCGCTACCTGTTCGTCTCGGCCATGACCACCGTTTCGGCGGCGATCTTCCTCTACAGCCCCGACACCATCCTCGCGGCGGTGGCGGTGCTGAACATGGACGACGCCGGTAACGTCGGCGGCGCGGCAGCGATGTCGACCCTGATCCTGATTACCTCGGCGGGCGTGTCCCTGCTGCTGGCCTGGGCCTCGCGCGGTTTGCTGCGCCGCTCGCAGGCCTGGCGGCAGACCGCACCCGGTCATTGAATCTGCACAACCCCTCAACTCAAAAAACAGGAAAAGATCATGTTCAAGCCTATGGCCCTGGCCGCTGCTGTCCTCACCGCTTTCAGCCTGAACGCCTTTGCGGCGAAAACCGAGTTGACGGTGTACACCGCCCTCGAAGCCGAACAACTGAAGACCTACAAAGAAGCTTTCGAAAAGGCCAACCCGGACGTCGAAATCAAATGGGTGCGTGATTCCACCGGCATCATCACCGCCAAACTGCTGGCCGAAAAAGCCCGTCCACAGGCTGACGCCGTATGGGGGCTGGCTGCTTCCAGCCTGGCGATTCTCGATCAGCAAGGCATGCTGCAAAGCTACGCACCGAAAGACCTGGGCAAGATCGGCGCCAACTACCGCGACGCGGCCAACCCACCAGCCTGGGTCGGCATGGACGTCTGGGCCGCGACCATTTGCTTCAACACCGTCGAAGCCGAAAAGCAGGGCCTGACCAAACCTGTGAGCTGGCAGGACCTGACCAAGCCTGAGTACAAAGGCAAGATCGTCATGCCGAACCCGGCATCGTCCGGCACCGGTTTCCTCGACGTCAGCGCCTGGCTGCAAACCTTCGGCGAGAAGCAGGGCTGGGCGTACATGGACGGCCTGCACCAGAACATCGGCCAGTACGTTCACTCCGGCTCCAAGCCTTGCAAACTGGCGGCGGCTGGGGAGTTCCCGATTGGTATTTCCTTTGAGTACCCGGCGGTTCAGCTGAAACGCCAGGGCGCACCGCTGGACATCATCCTGCCGAAGGAAGGCCTGGGTTGGGAGATCGAAGCGACTGCGGTGATCAAGGGCACTGCCCACGAGGAAGCGGCGAAGAAACTGGCTGACTTCTCCGCCAGCCCAGAGGCGATGGATCTCTACAAAGAAAACTTCGCCGTGCTTGCTCAGCCTGGTATCGCCAAGCCGCAGACCGAACTGCCGGCTGACTACGAGCAGCGCCTGATCAAGAACGACTTCGCCTGGGCTTCGAAGAACCGCGACGAGATCCTGACCGAATGGCGCAAGCGCTATGACGGCAAGTCCGAGAAAGTGGCGGCCAAGTAAGGTCTTTATCGGCTGACAGGGCCTCATCGCGAGCAAGCTCGCTCCCACAGGGGATGTGCGTCGAACACAAAACCAATGTGGGAGCGAGCTTGCTCGCGATGGCGGTTTCGAATTCAGGACAAAACTCCATGACACACCACAACGACATGCTGATCGTCGGCGCCGGCATCCTGGGTTTGTCCCACGCGTATGCCGCTGCCAAGCGCGGTCTGAAGGTCACGGTTTTCGAGCGCAGCGAAACGCCTGTCGGCGCTTCGGTGCGCAACTTCGGCCAGGCACTGGTCACCGGCCAGCCGCCGGGAGCGATGCTGGAACTGGCCCGCGCCAGTCGCGGAATCTGGGGCGATTGGGCGCAGCTCGCCGGCCTGCAACTCAAGCGCAATGGCTCGTACCTGTTCGCCCGTACCGAGGCGGAAGAGCAGTTGCTGGAAGCCTTTTGCGACGGCCGCGCGGTGGAGCACGGTTACCGCGTCGACCTGTTGCGCGGCGCTGCGCTGCGTGATTTGTACGGCGGCCAGTTCCGCCATCACCGCGCGGCCTTGCATGGCATGGACGACCAGCAGTTGTATTCGCGCGAAGCGATTCCGGCGTTGATCGATTTTCTGCGCCGCGGCTTGGGCGTCGAGTTTCACTTCTCCACCCTGGTGCGCGATATCGAGCCGGGTCGTTTGCACAGCACCGCCGGCAGCTTCAGTGCCGAGCAGATCATCGTCTGCTCCGGCCACGATTATCAGACATTGCTGGCCGAGCAGATCGCCGAACTCGAGCCGCAAATCTGTCGCCTGCAAATGCTCCGCGCCCGACCGCAAATCAACCTCAACCTGCAACATGCGTTGCTCACTGGTTTGAGCTGCGTGCACTACGGCGCCTTCGCCGACTTGCCCGAGGCCGCAGCGGTGCAGGCAGACATTCTGCGCCACGCGCCGCACCTGCACGAAAACGGCATCCACCTGCTGATCAGCCCGACGCCCTATGGCGAATTGATCATCGGCGATTCGCACCACTACGGCAGTGATCCGTCGCCCTTCAATGCCGAGCAGGTCGACGACTGGATGATCGAACTGGCCGAGCAGACCCTGGGCTGCAAGGTGCAAGTGATCGAACGCTGGCAAGGCGTCTATGGTTCTCGGGGGCCGGGACCGTTCTCGTTCCTGCGCCCGGTAAAAGGCCTGAGCGCGGCGTTGATGCACACCGGTGTCGGCATGAGCGTCGGGCCGGCAATAGCTGAACGCAACGTTGCCACGGTATTGGGAGAAATCTGATGGAGCGAAAAGAGCAAGTGATTGCCGAAGTGTTCGCCCTGTACGAGCGTTTTGGCGACAGCGACTACATCGGCGAGCCGGTGTCGCAGATTGAGCACATGTCCCAGGCGGCGGAGCTGGCCATGGCAGAAGGCTTCGACGATGAAGTGGTGCTGGCAGCGTTCTTCCATGACATCGGGCATATCTGCGCTGAAAGTGCGGAGAACATGGGCGGCTTCGGTGTGGTCAGCCATGAGCGGCTCGGTGCCGACTACCTGCGTCGAGCCGGCTTTAGCGAACGCATGGCGCGGCTGGTGGAGTACCACGTGCAGGCCAAGCGTTATCTGACGCTCAAAGAGCCGGGATACTACGAGCGTTTGAGTGAAGCCAGCCGCCGGACCCTGGAATACCAGGGCGGTGTGATGACGGCTGTAGAGGCTGAGGCGTTCGAGCAGGACCCGGTGTGTGCCGTGAGTTTGCGCATGCGCCAATGGGATGAACTGGCGAAAGAGATGCATGTGCCGGTGATTGATCTGGCGGTGTTGAAGGACAAAGCGGTGCGGCTGTTGGCGGCGTAAAGCGCTGGCACCGAGTCGCGGCCATCGCGAGCAGTTCAAACAACATAAATGTTCAGGTGACTACAGCTGCTGTGCCAAAACCTCAACCTGCTCCTGCCGCTCCGCCTGATTCAACTTTGGATGAGGATTGAGCGACGACCACTGCGGGTGCGCCCGCGCCTTGTTCAGCGCTTCGGGCAGTTTGCCTTCGCGCCAGGTTTTATCCTGTGGCGTGGCGACCTGAATACTGTCCATCGCAGCGTGCCCACGGGTATTGAGTGCTTGCAGCAATTGCCGCTGGCGCAGCGCCAACAGGCGCAGCACGTTGTCATCCACCGTCAGTTCGCGCTGGCCCTTGATCTTGCCCAGCAAGCGGCTGCCATAACTGCGCGCGGTTTGCAGCGCGCCGCCGGCGATGGCCCCGGCCAGTGCGGCGGCGCCGAGGGTGATGCCACCGACCAGCAGATCAACCCCTGCCCCGGCGGCAGCACCCGCGGCGATTCCGCCGCCGACCCGCACGCCCAGTTGCTTCAGGGTTTCCGGGTTGAACAGGTCATCGCCCCAACGGCCGTCGAGCAGCGGCAAATCACTGGCGGCGGCATCCTGTGGGCGGAAGGCGTAGAGCTTGAGCAGGGCCTCGACGCAACGCTGCTCCCGTTGACGCACGGCTTTGCGCAGTTCGCTGATCGCCTGCTGTTCCTGTTCGGCTTCACTGACCACGCTGCGCCGACAAGCCGCGCAATCGATCAATAATTCGGCAATCAACCGCGCCGCACTTTGCTGGCGAGCCAGACGCTGGGCTTGCTGATCGGCGATCAGGCGTTCGAGTTGCGGCCGGGCAGATTCCAGCAGCAGGGCGAGACTTTCATAGAGTCGACGCTCGCCATCTTCCGGCGGCGCGACACTGTCAAAGCGCACCAAGGCATGCAAGCCCAGCCGTGCCAACGCTTCTCGCCATGCCGGCTCGCGGTGGTTGGCGCTGCTGACGAAATTCAACACCGGCAGCAGCGGTTTACCGCAGCTGACCAGCACTTCCAGTTCATCGCGATACTTGGCCAGCACCGGCTCCCGGGCGTCGATCACATAGAGCCCGGCGTCCGACGCCAGCAACTGGCGCAGCACCTTGGCCTCCTGTTCGAAGCGTTGCCGGGCTTCGCTGCCATCAAGGAAACGCGCCAGCCGCGCCGGGCCGTCGAGGCGTTCGCCGGGACGCTCCAGGCGTTCGAGGTAGTCGAGCAGGGCGATGGCGTCTTCCAGGCCCGGGGTGTCGTAGAGATCGAGCAAGGGCTCGCCGTCCACCGACAACCGTGCGCCTTCGACGTGCCGCGTGGTGCTGGGGCGATGGGACACTTCACCGAAGCCGACGTCGCGGGTCAGGGTGCGCAGCAACGAGGTTTTGCCGACGTTGGTGTGGCCGACCACGGCGAGTTTCAGGGGCTGCTTCCAGGTGTCAGTCATGACCGGACTCCAGCCAGTTCATCGGTGCGCAATCGGCAAACGGCAACTCAAGCTGTTGCAGCGCCACGTGCCAGTCGCCCAGGCGTTCGGCGTCCAGCGCTTCACCGGGGGGCGCCTGCAACAACCACACGCGGGTGGCGCTGGCGCTGCGGGCCAGTTCGGCAATCAAGGCCAGGCTGCCGCGATCCGGCGAGCGCCGTGGATCGCACGCAATGGCCAGGCGCGCCGGGGGAAAGCGGCTCAGTTGTTCGAGGAGTTTGTGTCGCGATTCGCGGCTGTCGAGAATGCCCGCGTTGTTGACGTTTTTCGGCAATTGCGGCGGCCACGGGCGGTCGTCGTCCAGCTCGATGGCGACCAATAGAGCACCATCACTTTGTTGTTCGCTGACGCCGCTTTCCACGCGATGCAATTGCTCAGGCGCCGCATCGCTGATGCCGAGACGTTCGCTGGTGGGCATCAAGCGTTCGCGCAGTTGCGCGTAACCGGGCAGGTTCAAATCCAGACGCAGCGCCGTTTGACCCGTCTTCCAGCGCCACAGGCAACACAGTGCGAGCAGCAGGCGCGGCACCACGCCGTAAACCAGCAACACACCTACCAACCAGGCGGCCCAGGCCTGACGGGCACTTTCTATGTTCAGTGCGGCGTCGCCGCTGGCACGGATCATCTCCTCGGTCGGCACACTGAAACCGAGCAGGGCCGGCAGCGCGCCAAGGGCCTGGGTCACGGCGATAAAGGTGTCGGCACTGAGAATGGTGGTTTCCCAGACGAAACCGTAGCGCCGGGTCGCCATCAACGTCAGCAGGATCACCAGCGCGCTGACCATCGCCAGCAACCACAGGCTGTTGACCAGCACGCCGATCGCCCAGCGATTGAGTTTCTGGCGTTGCAGCAATAACAGCAGGGCCGGTGCCAATTGTGCGGCTTTGGCGTCCCGGGCGAGCTTTTCGCTAAGCCACAGCCATAGGCGTCCGAGGCTGGCGCCGTGTTCGCCGGCAAACACCAGGCCCAGGGCCCAGCTCAGCAGCAGGATCAGGTTGAGCCCGAGCAGGCTGCCCAAGGCCCAGAACACATTCACCGGGTAAAGGCCGTCGCCCATTGCAGCAAAGGCCAGGCCGGCGCCGCTGATCACCGCCAGCACCGCCATGACGATCAGCGCCAGTCGCGCGCCTTGCAGCCAGTGCTTGAGGGCATCGGCCAGGCCATCGCGCTCGGCCAGCCACAGGGCCCGGCGTTGAATGCGCAACGGCAAATCGCCGCCGGCGCTGCGGGCCAGTCGGTTGGCTTCAACGTCTTCCAGAGGGCCAGCGTACTCTTCGCGCAGGCGGATGGTTTCTGTCAGCCAGAGGTTATTCAGTTCAGTCACGCGGCATCCCGTCGCTTAATTGAGCTGTGAGCATAACCGCTGTGGCGCTTATCGGCGAAAGCGAGGCTCTGGTATCCTCGCCGGCATGACTAAATCACTCCCCCTCAGCCTGATCGCAGCCCTCGGTGAAAACCGTGTGATCGGCGTCGACAACAGCATGCCCTGGCACTTGCCGGGGGACTTCAAATATTTCAAGGCCACTACGCTCGGCAAGCCGATCATCATGGGCCGCAAGACCTGGGACTCCCTCGGTCGCCCGCTACCGGGCCGGTTGAACATCGTGGTCAGCCGTCAGGCGGATCTGGTGCTGGAAGGCGCGGAGGTTTATCCGTCGCTGGAAGCCGCCGTCGTTCGCGCCGAAGAATGGGCGAAGGAACAGGGCGTTGATGAGCTGATGCTGATTGGTGGTGCGCAGTTGTATGCGCAAGGGCTGGCGCAGGCTGATCGGCTATACCTGACTCGCGTGGCGCTGAGCCCGGAAGGGGATGCGTGGTTTCCGGAGTTTGATTTGAACCAGTGGAAACTGGTGTCGAATGTGCCGAACCCGGCCGAAGGCGACAAACCGGCGTACAACTTCGAAGTCTGGGAAAAAGCCTAAACCTGTGGCGAGGGAGCTTGCTCCCGCTGGGCTGCGCAGCAGCCCCAAAACCCTGCACTGCATTCTTACTGAAAGATTGCATCAGGCCAAATTGGGGCCGCTTCGCGACCCAGCGGGAGCAAGCTCCCTCGCCACAAAGTTGTTCGATCGTTAAGCGTGCGCCAACGCCGAATGCTCATCCGCATCCAGCAGTTCTTTATCAGTCTGCTGCATCACCTGACTGGTAATCGCCCCCGCCGTCATCGACCCACTGACATTCAACGCCGTACGCCCCATATCAATCAGCGGCTCGACCGAAATCAGCAACGCCACCAGTGACACTGGCAAGCCCATCGCCGGCAGCACGATCAGCGCGGCAAAGGTCGCGCCGCCACCCACCCCGGCCACACCGGCCGAACTCAGCGTGACAATCGCCAGCAGCGTCGCGATCCACAGCGGGTCCAGTGGGTTGATGCCCACAGTCGGTGCAACCATCACCGCCAACATCGCCGGATACAAGCCGGCACAACCGTTCTGGCCAATGGTTGCGCCAAACGAAGCGGCGAAACTGGCGATGGACTGCGGAATGCCCAAACGACTGGTCTGCGCCTCGATGCTCAACGGAATCGTCGCGGCGCTCGAGCGGCTGGTGAAAGCAAACGTCAGCACCGGCCAGATCTTGCGGAAGAAGCGCAGCGGATTGATCCCGGCGGCCGACACCAGCGCGCCATGCACTACAAACATCAGACCCAGGCCGATGTAGGACACCACCACGAAACTGCCGAGCTTGATGATGTCTTGCAGGTTGGAACCTGCGACCACTTTGGTCATCAGCGCCAGCACGCCGTATGGGGTCAGCTTCATCACCAGGCGCACCAAGCGCATCACCCAGGCTTGCAGGGTGTCGATGGCGTTGATCACTTTTTGACCTTTCTCGGCATCATCCTTTAGCAATTGCAGGGCCGCGACACCCAGGAACGCCGCGAATATCACCACACTGATGATCGACGTCGGCTTGGCCCGCGCCAGGTCGGCGAACGGGTTTTGCGGAATGAACGACAGCAACAGCTGCGGCACATTCAGGTCGGCGACCTTGCCGGCGTAATCGGTCTGGATGGTTTGCAGGCGCGCCATTTCCTGGGTGCCGGCCACCAGGCCTTCGGCGGTCAGGCCGAACAGGTTGGTCAGGCCGATGCCGATCAAGGCCGCGATGGCCGTGGTGAACAGCAGCGTGCCGATGGTCAGGAAGCTGATCTTGCCCAGAGACGAAGCATTGTGCAGACGGGCCACGGCGCTGAGGATCGAGGCGAACACCAGCGGGATCACGATCATTTGCAGTAGCTGCACATAACCGTTGCCCACCAGATCGAACCAGCCGATCGAGGTTTTCAGCACCGGGTTGCCGGCACCGTAGGCAGTGTGCAACGCCACACCGAACGCCACGCCCAGCACCAGCGCGAGCAGGACTTTTTTCGCCAGGCTCCATGTGGTGTGGCGGGTTTGCGCCAAGCCCAGGAGCAGGGCGAGGAACACCAGCAGATTGAGAATCAGCGGCAGATTCATGAGAACTCCGAGTGAGACTTGTGCCAGCTACCATCCGGGGTAGCTGCGAACCGGCAAGCCTAACAGCTTGAAAATTAATGAATTAATATCAAAAACGCATGGTTTCCGTCGTTTTTGGAATAAGCGGATGTCGCTGTCAGAAATGCAACTGGCGCGAAAGGGACGAAGGCGGTCGCTGACAGACGAGGACTGTCACACTTATTTGTTAGCGTCGATCTCTTTCATTCAGGGTCTTTTTATAAGGGAAGCATGCCAATGAAGTTCGCACCGAAATTGCTGGCAGCAGCACTTTGCCTGGGCCTTGCCGGCCAGGTGCTTGCAACGGATCTGAAACACTGGCCCGCCGATCAGGCCAAGGCGCTGGACGCGATGATCGCCGCCAACGCCAACAAAGGTAACTACGCGGTGTTCGACATGGACAACACCAGTTACCGCTACGACCTCGAAGAGTCGTTGCTGCCGTTCATGGAGAACAAGGGCCTGATCACCCGCGACAAGCTCGATCCCTCCCTGAAACTGATGCCGTTCAAGGACACCGCCGACCACAAGGAAAGCCTGTTCAGCTACTACTACCGCCTCTGCGAAGTCGACGACATGGTCTGCTATCCATGGGTCGCCCAAGTGTTCTCCGGCTTCACGCTCAAGGAACTCAAGGGCTATGTCGACGAGATGATGGCGTCCGGCAAACCGGTGCCGGCCACGTATTACGAAGGCGACGTGGTCAAGAAACTCGACGTCAACCCGCCGAAAATCTTCACCGGCCAGCAAGAGCTGTACAACAAACTGATGGAGAACGGCATCGAGGTCTACGTGATGACCGCCGCCTCCGAAGAACTGGTGCGCATGGTCGCGGCCGATCCCAAGTACGGCTACAACGTCAAACCGCAGAACGTGATCGGCGTGTCGCTGCTGCTCAAGGACCCGAAGACTGGCGAGCTGACCACCGCGCGCAAGCAGGTCACCGCCGGCAAATATGACGAGAAGGCCAACCTCGGCCTGGAACTGACCCCGTACCTGTGGACCCCGGCGACCTGGATGGCCGGCAAGCAGGCGGCAATCCTGACCTACATCGACGAGTGGAAAAAACCGGTGCTGGTTGGCGGCGATACCCCGAGCAGCGACGGTTACATGCTGTTCCACAGCGTTGACGTGGCCAAGGGCGGCATCCACCTGTGGGTCAACCGCAAGGACAAGTACATGACCCAGATCAACGGCATGATGGCCAAGAACGCCGCGGCCCAGGCCAAGGAAGGGTTGACGGTGACTGCGGACAAGAACTGGGTGATCGTGAAGCCTGAAGACATCCAGTAAGACCGCGGCGCCGCCATCGCGAGCAAGCTCGCTCCCACAAAGATCTCGGGTGAAACACAGACCGTGTGAACACCGAAGATCCCCTGTGGGAGCGAGCTTGCTCGCGATGAGGCCAATCGGTGCAATGAAAGCCTCCGCTTGAACGACATCTCCTGACAGTCGCAACCTACGCATTCTTGCGTAATGGACTACGACTACGCCAGAATCCGCCGGCTTGTGCGCCTTGCTCCCGGGCTCTACCGTCTACTTGTCGCTGAACATCAGCGATCGGGTTTGGTAGCCCGGCTGTGTAGGGTGCAAAGCATCATGATTTGCAGGCGTTCTTACGTCTCTGCATTTTATGGTGGTCATGCACAGGGCGCTTTCGGGCGCGCCGGTTTCCTTACACCCCGGTCTACCAACCTGCGCATGGCCGCCACCCTTCGTTTGGTAGCGAGGGTGATGGCTCCTTGTCTTAATGTGTAGGGAGTTTTATCTATGCTCAAAATTACCCCCGATCCCCCAAATACCGACAACCTCTGCGCCCACATCAACACCACCCCGCGCAAACCCAGCCGAACATTCTTGATCGCGCCTGGCCTCGACACCGAAACCCTGTTGGCCCACGCCTGCGAATCCCTCGCCTCGGCCAATGTGATGGCCAGCGATTTCGCCGGCCTGCTGGAAGGCTCGCAACGCAGCACGATGCTGGGGATTGCGCAGGTGATCATGTTGGGCGAGCTGGCGGTGAATCAGGCGTTGGATAACCTCGACCCGCAGGAATAGCGCGGACAAAAAATGCCCCGCACTTGGCGGGGTATTTTCATATTCGACGGTTATCGCGAGTACACAGATGTCCATATCCAGTCTCATTTCAGAATTGACTTACATCAATCAAGGAAACGTCTGATTTATCCTCCACTTCGCCTCTTCTAGCGTGCGTCCTTTCGATCTGACAAGGACATATTTCGCATGAGGCGCTACTACATCACCGTCGGGGCCAAAACCACCGTCAAGGGAACCGTCGTCAGCGGCTGGCATCGCGGCAGTATCAATGGCCAGGCCATGGCCCGCGAAGGCGATGAAGTCAAATGCCCGGAATGCGACAGCACCGGGACCATTATCTGCGTCGGTCCACGTCTGTCGGAGGAGTGGGAAGGACGCAAGCCCGCCCTGCACGACGACCTGTGCAAGTGCAAGTGCGACCCGCCGCCCAAGCTGATTGCCAACCAGACTTTCAGGAGCCAGCGGATAGAAACCGGCAATGTTGCGCCGTCTGCCCGAGCCACCGCGCAACCCGCTACGCCGGCCGAAGCACGACAACCGACAGCCGAGCCACGCCCCTCCAGCTTCACCCCGCCGACGAGCCGTCCTGTAACGAGCTATAGCGAGCAGTCGGGACAGGTCTGCCAGAACCTTTGGCGCAGCTATCAGCAAAGAGCCGAAGCCATCGTGGCGCCGGGCGGCATCCTGATCGCCGACCCAAAGGCGCGTAATCGCGCGATCAACGCGGCATACGCCCGATTGTGGCTGGAGGATCAGCGCTTCCAATGGGCGGGCCTAGCGGCGTTCGCCTCCAAGCAGGTGGGTTGTGGGTTGTTGCATGCGGCTGATTCGATCGAAAAGATCCAGGGCGAACATGAAGCGCAATTACGCTGGAGGGATGCGATCCGCAGAGGATTCTCCGGGTTGTTCGACAAGCGAAGCGAGCGTGAACGGCAGCAAAGCTCACAACGTCGTGAACAAGCGCAACAGGAATACGAACAAGCCAGCCGCAATAACCCGCTGCCCAGCGGTCCCAGGTTCGAAGGTGAATCATTGTCGTACGTGCAGAGGCAACTCCAGTACGTGCACGACATGCTGGCGCTGGGCAATACCACGCTGTTTCTGGATGTATTTCCGCTGCATGCTTTTTACAAGGAGCGTGGGTTGTCGGCGCTCAAGACATGCCTCGCTTCACGAAAAAACATATTTGGGCATGTACAACAACCTGTGTTGTGGCCGATCGAGCAGGAAAAACTGGAGTTTGGCACTTACCATGAGGAAATACTTCAAGCCTTCGCGGCCATTGAGGCTGGCAACATTGCCGAAAGCGTTGCGCATCTGGCTTGGCACGAACAACAGAACATTCTGCAATCAGCAATGTACAGCGACGTACAACTGGTACTTCTGCTACGTGGCAATCATTTCGCCTATGTCACGAACTTCCCCTCCGGCGCTGCTGCAGCCGTCGAGCTGACCCTGGCTAGCCAGTGCCTTCCCAGCGAAGACGGACGCACCGTTGGCTTCAGCAGCGATTACTTTGCCAACCTAGCCGATATCCATCAGCGCATGCCCTTTGTGCTCAAAGCCGCGACACAGTTTGATGAGCTGCTGCGGCGCTCTGATCGCCACCTGATTGAGCAGGCGATTCTCGACATTGCCGCAGGTCGGGGCGTGCGATGAGTCTGCTGCAACGTATAGATTGGCGACGCAGGATATTGTCACTCGCAGTGGCGACTCTGTTGATAGTGGCAGCGGTCCGAGCACTATCGGATGAGCCGGAGATTGCCCTGGCGATTGGCGAGCCTTGGGAAGTCATGCGTCAGCGCTCAAGCGCGGCCATTGGTCCGGCCATTCCTGGGCATTTTTGGGGGAGATTACCGAGATCGGATGCTCGTCTTCGTTTCCTGGATCCTCAGTTCGGATTCGTGACACCACTAGCTCGTTTTTTCACGGTTAGTTTTGATAGTGATGAGTTAGTCAGAAGTGTCCGTATGTCCCCTCAAATCGAGCCGCTATTACTCGATGAGACGCTTGAAATAGTTCTTAACCTGCAGAAGCAGTGGCGCCACGGTGGCTGGATACCCATTCGGGTCATCGACGATCCACCATTTGCTGACACTCCCGAATGGCGGGCTCGATTGCGAGACGTGAACAAAGGTGGCACGTCTACTTGGCAAGCGGGTAATCAGTATCAAGTGATGCTGGTGGTCAATCGCTTTAGAGACGACAAGCGTCCTACAGATGAGCGTTATCTTATCAAGCTACAAGTTGCCAAGCCGTGGGTAAATCCTTGACTTCACGCATCGAAGGCCTGGGTGATGTGGGTTTGCGTTATGAGTCATCAATCAGTCCGAGAGTTTATTCAGCTCAAGAAATATTTTAAGGGAGTAGATATACATGGTGATACGCATTCTTCGGTCAGCTATGTATGTAGTTGGAGGTGTTCTGCCTGCCTTTGGATTGGCCCTGCTCAGCCTGTTTTTTATGGGGTCTGGTGAAGTTTTTTACATGTTGCTCAGCACGCTCGCATGGTTAGGAACCTGCGGACTTGTTTTGGCGGCGTTAAACAGACCCACTACTACCGAGTCACGACGTAGGCTGGCTATAACAGCAATGTTAATGATGGGATTGCTAGCTATGTCTCCTCTGCTGCTGATTTTGTTCACATACCCCGACCACGAAATATGGATTAGCTGGGCAATTCTGGGGCCAACACTGCTGGCACTCCACTATATGTGGCAAGTTGCGCGGATTTCCTGCTCCGGAAAATGACGATTTTTTGCTTTTGGCTCAACCTTGAGACTTGCCTCTTTGGAATATGGAATTTTGCGTTGGCAAGTTAGAGGTCACAAGGAGGGATGTAATCGGCTGATAATTGAGCCAAAAAAAATGCCCCGCACTTGGCGGGGCATTTTCATGTTCGACGATTAAGCCTTACAGCCCATCAAGCATCGCCTTGTTACGCACAGCACCCTTGTCGGCACTGGTGGCCAGCAGGGCGTAGGCTTTCAGTGCGGTGGTCACTTTACGTGGACGCACTTCCACCGGTTTCCAGCCTTTCTTGTCCTGCTCGACCCGGCGTGCAGCCAGTTCTTCATCGCTGACCAACAGGTTGATCGAGCGGTTCGGAATGTCGATCAGCACCTTGTCGCCGTCCTGTACCAGGCCGATCGCGCCGCCGGCAGCTGCTTCAGGTGAAGCGTGGCCGATGGAAAGGCCCGAGGTACCGCCGGAGAAACGGCCGTCGGTGAGCAGGGCGCAGGCTTTGCCCAGGCCTTTGGATTTCAGGTACGAAGTCGGGTAGAGCATTTCCTGCATGCCCGGGCCGCCTTTCGGGCCTTCGTAGCGAATGATGACGATGTCGCCTTCTTTCACTTCGTCAGCAAGGATGCCGCGCACGGCGCTGTCCTGGCTTTCGAAGATCTTGGCGTTGCCTTCGAACACGTGGATCGACTCGTCGACGCCGGCGGTTTTCACCACGCAACCATCGAGCGCGATGTTGCCGTAGAGCACGGCCAGGCCGCCTTCTTGCGAGTAAGCGTGCTCGACACTGCGGATGCAGCCGTTTTCACGGTCGTCGTCCAGGGTTTCCCAACGGGTCGACTGGCTGAACGCGGTTTGCGTCGGGATGCCCGCAGGACCGGCCTTGAAGAAGTGGTGCACGGCTTCGTCGGTGGTCTGGGTGATGTCCCACTTGGCGATGGCTTCTTCCATGCTGCGGCTGTGCACGGTCGGCAGCTGGGTGTGCAGCAAGCCACCACGGGCCAGCGAACCGAGGATGCTGAAGATGCCGCCAGCGCGGTGCACGTCTTCCATGTGGTACTTCTGGATGTTCGGCGCGACCTTGCACAGTTGCGGCACGTGACGGGACAGGCGGTCGATGTCGCGCAGGTCGAAATCGATCTCGGCTTCCTGGGCAGCGGCCAGCAAGTGCAGGATGGTGTTGGTGGAACCGCCCATGGCGATGTCCAGGGTCATGGCGTTTTCGAACGCCTGGAAGTTGGCGATGTTGCGCGGCAATACCGACTCGTCGTTCTCGCCGTAGTAACGCTTGCACAGCTCGACGATGGTGCGGCCGGCCTGCAGGAACAGCTGCTCGCGGTCGCTGTGGGTGGCCAGGGTCGAACCGTTGCCCGGCAATGCCAGACCCAGTGCTTCGACCAGGCAGTTCATCGAGTTGGCGGTGAACATGCCGGAGCACGAGCCGCAGGTCGGGCAGGCGCTACGCTCGTACTCGGCGACTTTCTCGTCAGAAGCGCTGGAGTCGGCGGCGATCACCATGGCGTCGACCAGGTCGAGGCCGTGGGAGGCGAGTTTGGTCTTGCCGGCTTCCATCGGGCCGCCGGAGATGAAGATCACCGGGATGTTCAGGCGCAGGGACGCCATCAGCATGCCAGGGGTGATCTTGTCGCAGTTGGAAATGCAGACGATCGCATCGGCGCAGTGGGCGTTGACCATGTACTCGACGGAGTCGGCGATGATCTCGCGGCTCGGCAGCGAATAGAGCATGCCGTCGTGGCCCATGGCGATGCCGTCATCGACAGCGATGGTGTTGAATTCCTTCGCCACGCCGCCAGCGCGTTCAATCTCGCGGGCGACCAGTTGGCCCAGGTCCTTGAGGTGCACGTGGCCCGGTACGAACTGGGTGAACGAGTTGGCAATGGCGATGATCGGCTTCTTGAAGTCGTCATCTTTCATCCCCGTGGCGCGCCACAGTGCGCGGGCACCGGCCATGTTGCGGCCGTGGGTGGATGTTTTCGAGCGGTAATCAGGCATGAAGCACTCCGGGCGGCTAATCAGGTATCAAAAGGGAAGTGAGCTTCTATTGACGTCTGGAACACTCAGAAATGGCCGCGTGTCCGGAAGTTGCCGATAACTTTGCGGGATCGCCGCGCGCTTCAGCTTGAGCTCATAAACCCGCCGGGGATGACTGGCGATGAATGTTCGCGATTCTACACGGCTGGCGGCTGGAGGGAATGGCCGCAAGCATTCACGAGACGTGTGGAAAGACGCAATCCTTGTAGGAGCGAGCCTGCTCGCGATGAACCTGAGAGCGCCGCGGGGTGTCAGGATGCCAGCGTTATCGTTGACGACCATCGCGAGCATGCTCGCTCCTACAGGGGTAGGTGTGTATTAGAGCCAGATAGCGTCCCAGAGCGGGTAATCGCCGATATGGTCGACGAGGCCTGCGCGTAGGGGGTTGGCGATGATGTATCGGGCGATGGCTTTCAGATCTTCCTCGCGACGCAGGGCTCGGTCGAAGTAGCCCTTTTGCCATACAGGAGCATTTAGATCTCGTTTCTGATTGATGAGGCGTGTGCAGCGAGATTTGGTGGCTTGCACTAGTTTCGGTAAGTCACCGTTGTGCAATTCAATCAGCCAGTGGAAGTGATCCGGCATGACTACCCAGGCTATAGACGTGGCATTGCCGGCTTCCTGAGCCCTTCTGAACTCGTGCACCAAAAAGCGGCCGGTGCGCCAATCCTGGAAGAATGGTTGTCGTTCATGGGTGACAGCGGTCAGGTGATAGATGCGACCGGATTGCGAGTGCCGACCTGTGCGTAATCGATGGGCTTTTGGCGTGTTGGACATTCCGTTGTCCTCTTCGGTGATGGGGAAGAGAAAACGGTAGGCGTGGGGTGGGAGGTTGTCGCTTCGGCAGTGGATCAGGATGTGTCCTGCACCTGTAGGAGCGAGCCTGCTCGCGATGAATTCAGAGACGCCGCGGGGTATCAGGTTCCCCGCGTTATCGTTGACGACCATCGCGAGCGAGCTCGCTCCTACAGTGGTTTGCGGTTTTAGCTGTTAGGCAACAACCGGCAAGTAATGCTCTTGATATACCGTGTCTCGGCAATCGCCGGATGCACCGGATGATCCGGACCCTGACCGCCACGTTCCAAGATCTGGATATTGCGGTCCAAGTGGCGGGCGCTGGTCAGCAGGATGTTCTGCAGGTCGTCTTCCGGCAGGTGCATCGAGCAGGAGGCGCTGACCAGGATGCCGTCCTTGGTGAGCAGGCGCATGGCTTGCTCGTTCAGGCGGCGGTAGGCGCCTTCGCCGTTCTTCATGTCTTTCTTGCGTTTGATGAACGCCGGCGGGTCGGCCACGATTACGTCGAAGCGTTCTTCGCTGGCTTTCAGCTCTTTGAGGGCTTCGAACACGTCGCCTTCGATGCAGGTCATTTTCTCGGCGAAGCCGTTCAGTGCGGCGTTGCGCTCTACGCCATCGAGGGCGAAGGCCGACGCATCGACGCAGAACACTTCACTGGCGCCGAACGCGGCAGCCTGCACGCCCCAGCCGCCGATGTAGCTGTAGAGGTCGAGCACGCGTTTGCCTTTGGCGTACGGCGCCAGGCGTGCGCGGTTCATGCGGTGGTCGTAGAACCAGCCGGTCTTTTGACCCTGGATGACAGGCGCTTCGAATTTCACGCCATTCTCTTCGAGGGCAACCCACTCTGGCACCAGGCCGAATACGGTTTCGACGTAGCGGGTGAGGCCTTCGGCGTCACGGGCAGCGGAGTCGTTCTTGAACAGAATGCCGCTTGGCTTGAGCACTTGGGTCAGCGCTGCAATCACGTCGTCTTTATGGGCTTCCATGGTAGCCGAAGCGATCTGCACCACCAGGATGTCGCCGAAACGGTCTACCACCAAGCCTGGCAGCAGGTCGGAGTCGCCGTAGACCAGGCGATAGAACGGCTTGTCGAACAGGCGATCGCGCAGGGACAGGGCCACGTTCAGGCGGTGTACCAGCAGCGACTTGTCCAGCGGCAACTTGATGTCGCGCGACAGCACACGGGCGCAGATCAGGTTGTTCGGGCTCATGGCAACGATGCCCAGCGGCTTGCCGCCGGCGGCTTCGAGGATCGCCTGGTCGCCGGCCTTGAAACCGTGCAAAGGTGTAGCGGCTACATCGATTTCGTTGCTGTAGACCCACAAGTGACCGTTGCGCAGACGACGGTCGGCGTTGGCTTTGAGGCGCAGGCTAGGCAGGGACATGTCGTCGCTCCGGAAAAAAGAGCGGGAGTATAGCGTGTTGAGATCCCGGGTAGGCCTGCGAATGGACATGTGGCGAGGGGGCTTGCCCCCGTTGGGTCGCGAAGCGGCCCTGAAATCTGCAACTACGGTATGTCAGACACATCCCATTCGCCTGCTTGGCGGCCGCTTCGCGACCGAACGGGGGCAAGCCCCCTCGCCACAAAGACTTGCCTTGCGATTTGGTATGTCGGATCCAACTTCATAAAGGTTAGAATCACCGTCTGACCCAGAGTGTGCACAAATGTCCCAAGAGCTGACTTCCGAACAGATCCAGCAAGCCCTGCAGGGCATCAGCGTACCGGCCCAGCCGCAAATCATGGTGGATTTGCAGATGGAGCAGTACATGCCCGACCCGGATCTGGAAGTCATTGCCAAGCTGATCTCCCAGGATCCGGGGCTTTCCGGTTCCCTGCTGAAGATCGTCAATTCGCCGTATTACGGGCTGAGCAACAAGATTGCTTCGATCCAGCGCGCGGTGAATCTGCTGGGCAGCCGCTCGATCATCAACCTGATCAATGCACAGTCGATCAAGGGCGAGATGAATGACGACACCATTGTCACCCTGAACCGATTCTGGGACACCGCTCAGGACGTGGCCATGACCTGCCTGACCCTGGCCAAGCGCATCGGTATTGAAAATGGCGATGAAGCGTATGCCCTGGGCCTGTTCCACGACTGCGGCGTGCCCTTGATGCTCCAGCGTTTCCCCGACTACATGGGCGTTCTGGAGCAGGCCTATGCCAACGCCAGTGCCGAATGCCGGGTGGTGGATACGGAGAATCAGGTGTTCAATACCAATCACTCGGTGGTCGGGTATTACACGGCCAAGTCTTGGCGTCTGCCGGAACACGTGGGCGCTGCGATCGCCAATCACCACAATGCCTTGGCGATATTCAGCGATGAATCTTCGCGCAACAGTTCGTTGAAGAACCTGTTGGCGATCCTGAAAATGGCCGAACACATTTGCGCATCGTACCGGGTGCTGGGCAATCAGACCGAAGATCACGAGTGGAACAGCATCGCACCGCTGGTGCTCGATTATGTCGGCCTCTCGGACTACGACTTCGAGACCCTCAAGCAGACGATCCGCGACCTCGGCACTCATCGCTGAGTGTCGGAACCTTCCAGGCCATGCGCCTGAGCCGAGAGCACCATGCCTGAATTGCCAGAAGTCGAAACCACCCGTCGCGGTATCGCGCCGTACCTGGAAGGCCAGCGGGTCAGCCGGGTGATCGTGCGTGAGCGTCGCTTGCGCTGGCCAATTCCAGAGGACCTCGATGTGCGGTTGTCCGGGCAGCGAATCGTGCTGGTGGAGCGGCGTGCCAAGTACCTGCTGATCAATGCCGAAGTCGGCACCTTGATCAGCCATTTGGGCATGTCAGGCAATTTGCGTCTTGTGGAGGCCGGGCTGCCGGCGGCCAAGCATGAGCATGTGGACATCGAACTGGAGTCGGGCCTGGCCCTGCGTTACACCGACCCGCGCCGCTTCGGCGCAATGCTCTGGAGCCTCGACCCGCTCAATCATGAATTGCTGATTCGCCTGGGGCCGGAACCGCTGACCGACCTGTTCGATGGCGAACGATTGTTCCAGCAGTCCCGCGGACGTTCGATGGCGGTCAAGCCGTTCATCATGGATAACGCGGTGGTGGTGGGCGTGGGCAATATCTACGCGACCGAAGCGTTGTTCGCCGCCGGGATCGACCCGCGCCGCGAAGCCAAGAGCATTTCCCGTGCGCGTTACTTGAAGCTGGCCATCGAGATCAAGCGCATCCTGGCAGCCGCTATCGAGCGCGGCGGTACCACGTTGCGGGACTTTATCGGTGGTGACGGTCAGCCTGGTTATTTCCAGCAGGAGTTGTTCGTGTACGGCCGTGGCGGTGAACACTGCAAGGTCTGTGGCACGGGCCTGCGGGAAGTGAAGCTCGGGCAGCGCGCCAGCGTTTTTTGCCCGCGTTGTCAGAGCTGAAAGTCAGTTAGATTTTCAGTGAGGCTGATGACGCCTTCGCGAGCAGGCTCGCTCCCACAAGGGATTTGTGGGTGGCGCAAATTCAGTGTGGGAGCGAGCCTGCTCGCGAAGGCATCCTAAAAGTCGCCGAATGGCTTAAGCCTTCCCGGTAATTTTCCGGTACTTCTCCATCAACTGCTCTTCAGTCTCCGGATGAGCTTCGTCCAGTGGAATGCAATCCACCGGGCAGACCTGCTGGCACTGCGGTTCGTCGTAGTGACCGACACATTGGGTGCACAGGTTCGGGTCGATCACGTAGATCTCTTCGCCTTGGGAGATGGCGGCGTTCGGGCACTCGGGTTCGCAGACGTCGCAGTTGATGCAATCGTCGGTGATGATCAGGGACATGCTAACTCCAGCCGGGGCGGCAAGCCCGGGCGCAATAAACCAATGCGTACAATTGTGCCGCATTGGCGCCCGCAGTGCACGCGGGCGCGATCAAGTGCAGAGAGGTGCAGGCTGCGAAAGCTGAAAAGATCGCAGCCTGTGGCAGCTCCTACTTCTTGAAGCGTTCGGTCAGTGCGTCCGCCACCACAGGGTGCACGAACTTGGTGATATCGCCGCCCAGGGCTGCGATTTCACGGACCAGCGTCGAGGAAATGAACGAGTAGCGCTCGGACGGGGTAAGGAACAGGCTTTCCACGTCCGGCGCCAGCTGGCGGTTCATGTTGGCCAGCTGGAATTCGTATTCGAAGTCCGACACCGCGCGCAAACCACGCAGGAACACGTTGGCATTCTGCTCTTTGGCGAAGTGCGCCAGCAGCGTCGAGAAGCCGACGACTTCAACGTTCGGCAGATGTTTAGTGACCTCGCGCGCCAGTTCTACCCGTTGTTCCATAGGAAACAACGGGTTTTTCTTCGGGCTCGCGGCGACGGCGATGATCACGTGATCGAACAGGCGCGAGGCGCGTTCGACCAGATCGCCATGGCCCTTGGTAATAGGGTCGAAGGTACCTGGGTACAACACTCGGTTCATCGCGTCGTCCTGGCGGGAATCCGTTGGGGAGTCGGATGGTATCGCAGCCTTCCCGGTCGGCCAAGTCGCCTGTTGGGTAAGAAAGCACTATAGACGATGGGAATTATCGTTATTTTCATGGGTTTTTTAAACGTTCGGCCAGGGATGTCGCCAGTTGCGCCGTCAGTCCGTAGACCGACAACTGCGGATTGGCACCAATGCTGGTGGGGAACAGCGAGCCGTCGTGAATCGACAGATTGCCCAGTTGATGATGCCGGCCGAGGCTGTCGGCCACCGCGATTGTCGGGTCTTCACCCATGGCGCAACCGCCCATCACATGGGCACTGCCCAGGCGTGTGCGATACAACTCCAGGCTCAGGCCGTCGATCAGCGTGCGCGTTTCGGCGAGGGTCTTCACGTAGCGGGCGTCAGCGTGCATCGGCATCACGGCCTTGGCGCCACCGGCAAACTGGATCTCGGCCATGGTATGGAATGCCCGGCGCAATCCATCCCAGGCGTAGGGCGATAGCTGGTAATCCAGCACCGGCGTGTCATCGCTGCGCAATTCGACGCTGCCACCGGGGCTGTCCGGGTGAAAACCATCCCGCAGCAACGCCAGCATGGCGTGGGTATGGGCCAGATTGGCCATGTGCTGCGAGTTTTCCTGACCGAAACCACCGAGCAATGTGGTGGCCAGCGCCGGGTGCAGGGGCGGGACTTCCAGTTTGTAGGACATCTTGCCCGTGGTGCCGTCCTGCCATTGGAAATGGTCGGAATATATCGACTGCGGCGCGCCGTAGAAGGGGTTGACCACTTCGTCGAACAACGCGGCGGACATGTTTACCGGGTGCAGGAACGTACGTTTGCCCAGGCGCTTGTGCGGGTCAGGTGCCTCGGAGCGCATCAGCAAGGCCGGGCTGTTGATGCCGCCACCGGCCAGCACGAAATGCCGCGCCTTGACCGTGATGGTGCGCCCGGTCGGTGCGACGCAGCGTTCATCCATCGCCGAACATTGCAGGCCGGTGACCTTGTCGCCGTTGATCGTGAGTTTTTCGGCGCGGGCCAGGTAAAGCAGCTCGCCGCCTTTTTCCAGGGTCGCTGGAATGGTGGTGACCATCATCGATTGCTTGGCGTTGGTCGGGCAGCCCATGCCGCAGTATCCGAGGTTCCAGCAGCCGCGAACGTTGCGCGGGATGACGTGCCATGAGTAATTCAGTGCTTCGCAGCCCTTGCGGATCACATCATTGTTGGCGTTGGGTGGCACCATCCACGGCGCGACACCCAGGCGCTGCTCCATTTTCTCGAACCACGGCGCCATTTCCGCCGGGCTGTGGCCCTTGACGCTGTGCTCTTTGGCCCAGTGTTCCAGGGTCGGCTCCGGGGTGCGGAAACTGGAAGTCCAGTTGATCAGCGTGGTGCCACCCACCGCCCGGCCCTGGAGGATGGTGATCGCGCCGTCCTTGCTCATGCGGCCGATGCCTTCCTGATAAAGGCTGGCGTAGGCCTGGTCTTCGAGCAGCTTGAAGTCATTGCTGGTCTTGAGCGGGCCTTCCTCGATCAGCAGCACCTTGTAGCCGGCCGCGCTGAGGATTTCGGCGGTGGTGCCGCCGCCGGCGCCGCTGCCGATGATCGCCACGTCCGCTTCGAGTGTCAGGTCCTGGGTCAGTTGCGAGCCGTTGTAGGTTTTCCAGCCTCGGGCCATGCCTTCGCGGAACGGATCGGGTACGGGCATCTTCGGGTTCTCTTTTTTATTATGTTTGGTGGTGTTAACAAGATCGCCTTCGCGAGCAGGCTCGCTCCCACAAGGGTTATGCAATCTCCTGTGGGAGCGAGCCTGCTCGCGATTTGGTCGCCACGGTCTCAGACCGTTGGTGGCCCGGGATACCCGCAATGCGCCCACGATTCCTTGCGGCCGTACCAGGCCATCATCACCAGTTGCAGCAAGGAACTGTGGCCCATGCGCAATAGGCTCAACGAGCTGTTTTCCCAGCGATCGAGAAAGGCTCGGATGTCGTTGGCGCTGGCGTTTTCCCAGTTGCCCCAGATCCCGGTCAGCGGTCCGCGGGTCACGGCCATGCCCAACACATCGAACAGTTGTTGGGTCAGCTTGAGCATTTCCGGCGACAGGTGGGCTAGGTTGTAATCCAGGCTTTTCAGTGTGCCCTCGACAGCCTCGGGCATCCGTTCGGGGGGCACGGCACCGTCGAGCATGACCGGGATCAACGCCCGCAAAAACAGCAGGTCGCCGCTGCGTAACGTGACGAAACCATTGGCCGGGACGCTCGACGAGCAACCGCTGAGGCTGGCTCCGAGCCCGGCGGTGGCGAGGAAAGCTGTGGCGCCGAGGCTGAACTTAAGCAACCCGCGCCGTGACAGCGCGGGTGTATCGGACAGGCTGGGGTTCATTATTGTTATTACTCGACGGTGATGATCGTTAGCGGATGAACAGCTTCTGGATCAGCTTCTGAATCGACTTGCCGTACGGCGGGTAGATCAACTTCGCGGCGTTGAACCGTTGTTTGATCAACACGCCCTTGGCCTTGCTGAAGGTCAGGAACCCTTCATGGCCGTGGTAGTGGCCCATGCCCGAGGCACCAATGCCGCCAAACGGCATGTCGTCCTGGGCGACGTGCAGCAGGGTGTCGTTCAGGCACACACCACCGGAATGGGTTTCGTGCAGCACGCGTTGTTGTTCGCGCTTGTCGTAGCCGAAGTAATACAACGCCAGTGGGCGAGGACGCTGGTTGATGTAGGCAAATGCCTGGTCCAGATCCTTGTACGGCACGATCGGCAGCAGCGGCCCGAAGATTTCGTCCTGCATCACCGTCATCTCGTCCGTGACATTGAGCAGCAGGCTGTGGCTCATGCGGCGGCCCTGGCCCTGTTCGAACAGCGGCATCAGCAGCGCGCCCTTGCTGGTGGCGTCGCTGACGTAACCGTTGAGACGCGCCAGTTGTCGCTCATTGATGATCGCGGTGTAGTCCGGGTTGTCGGCCAGCGTCGGATAAAACCCGCGGACGGCGGAGCGATAGGCTTCGACGAAACTTCCGACGCGATCCTCCGGCACCAGCACATAGTCCGGGGCCACGCAGGTCTGGCCGGCATTCAGGGTCTTGCCGAAGGCGATGCGCTCGGCGGCGTCCTTGAGTGGTACATCCCGGGAAACGATGGCCGGGGACTTGCCGCCCAGTTCCAGGGTCACCGGGGTCAGGTTTTCCGCGGCGGCGCGCATGACGTGTTTGCCGATGCTGGTGGCGCCGGTAAACAGCAGGTGATCGAACGGCAGGCGTGAAAACGCCACGCCCATATCCGCCTCGCCCAGGACCACGCAAACCAGGTCTTCGGGGAAGATTCGCGCGAGCAGTTGCTTCATCAGCAGGCCGGTCGCAGGGGTCGACTCACTGAGCTTGAGCATCACCCGATTGCCCGCCGACAGCGCGCCGACCAACGGGCCGATGGCCAGGTACAGCGGGTAGTTCCACGGCACGATGACTCCGACCACGCCCAGCGGTTGGTAAACCACTTTGGCCGAGGCTGGCTGGAAGGCTGCGCCCACCTTGCGTCGTGAGGCTCGCATCCAGCCCTTGAGGTGTTTGCTGGCGTAATGGATGCCGTGCAGGCTGGGCATCAGTTCGGCGAGCAGGGTTTCATCGGCGCTGCGATGGCTGAAGTCCTGGCTGATCGCATCGATCAGGGCCTGGCGTTCATTGTTCAACAAATCCTTTAGCGCCTTGAGCCATTGCTGGCGCTGCGCGGCCGGTGGCATCGGGTTGGCGGCGTAGGCGGCACGCTGGGCGTCGAACAGGGCCTGAAGCTCTTCCAGCGGCTGCTGTAGGTTCTGCAGGTAGGAAATTTCAGCAGTCATGGTTGGCTCCGGATTTATTGTAATGAAGCACTTTCTAGAGTCTATGCTCTAAAAAGTCAAATGACATCCTGGAACAGCTTTGTTTTATCCGCTCGCGGATAGATCTAAGATGCCCGTCAACGCACTCTGAATTAAAGCTCAAGCCATGGCCCCACGGATCAAAACCAGCGAGCGCATCGTGCAGAACAGCCTGGAGCTGTTCAATCAACAGGGC
The DNA here is from genome assembly GCF_056402255.1 of Pseudomonas sp. P4_B4. NCBI lineage: Bacteria > Pseudomonadati > Pseudomonadota > Gammaproteobacteria > Pseudomonadales > Pseudomonadaceae > Pseudomonas > Pseudomonas sp. P4_B4. The sequence continues at coordinate 21,272 of NZ_JBFUHS010000001.1, read as the reverse complement.
GAGCGCAGCATCAGTACCAACCACATTGCTGCCCATATGGAAATTTCCCCGGGCAACCTGTACTACCACTTCCCTAACAAGCAGGCGATCATCGCCGTGTTGTTCAGCGAGTACGAAAGCCTGGTGGACAGCTTCCTGCGCCCGCCCCAGGGCCGTGCCGCCACGGTCGAAGACAAACGCTTCTACCTCAAGGAACTGTTGGCGGCGATGTGGCGCTACCGCTTCCTGCATCGCGACCTCGAACATTTGCTCGACAGCGACCCGGACCTTGCCGACCGCTATCGACGCTTTTCCCAGCGCTGCCTGATCCAGGGTTCGGCGATCTACGAAGGTTTCGTCGCCGCCGGTATCCTGAAGATGGACAAGGTGCAGATCGAGTCCCTGACGCTCAATGCCTGGATCATCCTCACGTCCTGGGTGCGTTTCCTGTGCACCACTCGGGAGAACTCCAGCCACTTGAGCGAGCAGGCCATTAAACGCGGGGTGTATCAGGTGCTGGTGCTGGAAGCCGGGTTTGTCACGGATGAGGCCCGCGATGCGGTCAGCGCCTTGTTCGACGAGTTTTACGTGCCCCTCGCCCAGGCACTGGAAGAAGTACAGTAGGATCAAGGCCGAGTTAATCACAGGAGCCCGCTATGCCCATTGCGCAACTGATCAGCCCGCAAGCACTGGACCTGAAAAAGGACCAGCCGGGGCTGGTGATTCTGGATTGTCGTTTTGCCCTCGAAGACCCGGATTATGGTCAGCGCAGCTATGCCGAAGGGCACATCGCCGGTTCGAGCTATGCCGACCTCGAGCGTGATCTGAGTGGCGCCGTGGTCAAGGGCGTGACCGGGCGTCATCCGTTACCCGAGCCGGCGCAACTGATCGAGCGCCTGCAAGCCTGGGGCATCAACGCCGATAGTGAAGTGGTTCTGTATGACGACGGCCCAGGTGCCTATGCGGCGCGGGCCTGGTGGTTGCTGGCATGGTTGGGCAAGCGCGACGGTGTATTCATCCTCGATGGCGGTCTCAAGGCCTGGCACGCCGCCGGTTTGCCGCTGAGCCTGGATGCGCCAGCGATTACCCGTGGTTTCTTCACCGGCAGTCCTGACTCGGCGTTGCTGATCGATGCCGAGCATCTGCAAAAGCGCCTTGCGCGGCCGGAACTGACCCTGCTCGATGCCCGTGCATTGCCGCGTTTCAAGGGTGAAGTGGAGCCGATCGATCCGATTGCCGGGCACATTCCTGGCGCCCAGTGTGCGGCGTTTACCGACAACCTGGGCAGTGACGGGCGCTTCCTGCCGGCCGATCAGCTCAAGCAGCGCTTCGCCGCGAAACTGGGCGCTCGTTCGCCGAATGATCTGGTGGCGTACTGCGGTTCCGGCGTGACGGCGTGCCACAACCTGTTTGCGTTGTGTCTGGCCGGTTATCCGTTGGGTTCGTTGTATGCCGGGTCGTGGAGCGAGTGGATCAACGAGCCTGCGCGAGGCATTGCCACCGGCGAATAATCACCGTAAACCCTGTGGGAGCGGGCTTGCTCGCGAAAGCGGTGTGACAGTCAAAGAAGATGTTGACTGAACCACCGCTTTCGCGAGCAAGCCCGCTCCCACAATGGTTTTTCGTCTTCATCAAGATCCGGGTAACTGCCGGGCTGTGCGATACGCCCCCGGTCCAACCCCATACACTTGCTTGAACTGCCGGCTCAGATGGCTCTGGTCGGCAAACCCCAGTTGCATCGCGACTTCCAGCGGCAGACAACCACTTTGCAGCAACGCCCGAGCCCGGGCGATGCGCTGTTGCATCAGCCAGGTGTGCGGCGGCATGCCGGTGGCCCGGCGGAACACTCGGGCGAAATGGAATGGCGAGAGGTTGACCGCCGCTGCCAGCGCCTCCAGTGAGGGCGGTGCTGTCAGTTGCGCGTGCAGCAATTCCTTGGCCAGGCTCACGGCTCGATGCTCCTTGCCAGGTTTACCGGCATCGGGCACCGCCGCATGACGCTGCAACAGCGACAGCACCAGTTCGCGCCAGAGCGTTTGTTGCTGCAATGCGGTGGTGGGGCTTTCCAGCAGGCGGTGGAGTTGGCAGAAGCCGTTCACCAGATCCTGATCGCGATACAGCGTGGCACCGAAGGCCGGCAAGTGGTGGGTCGGCAATTCGAGTTCGGCCAGCAGCGAGGTTATCTGCCCGCTGTCCGGATAAAACGCCCGGTAAAGCCAGCCATCCTCGGTGCCTTTGTGGCCGGTGTGCAATTCATCGGGATTGATCAGTACCAGCGTGCCGCTGCCCGCCAGGTGTTCGGCACCGCGATAACGATAACGCTGGGCGCCGGCCATGATCATGCCGATCACATAGCCGTCATGCACGTGGGGGGCGAAACGATGATCGATGTAGCGGGCGGACAACAACTCGACCCCGGCCAGCGGCGGGGTTTGCCAGAAGTGGATTGACTCGCCTTGGTCAGCGTCCATGATTCAAGTGCGCCCTGTGGCGGCCAGCCACTCGGGGATGCGCCGTTCCAGGTAGTAACCAGGTTGTCTGAGCGTGCCGTCGACAAAGCCGACATGCCCGCCCTTGGCTTGCAGTTCGAATTGCGTGCAAGCGGACAACTCATCGACGTGCGGCAGGCTGTGGGGAAACACGAAGGGGTCGTCGGCGGCCTGAATCATCAAGGTCGGCGTACGAATTTCGCCAAGGAAATAGCGGCTTGAGGCGCGACGATAGTAATCCTCGGCATCGACAAAGCCGTTCAGCGGTGCGGTAACCCGGCCATCGAAGTCCCAGAACGTGCGCATTTTTTCCAGCGAGCCAAGCGCGGCCAATGCGGCCAGGCCATCCTCGCGTCCGTCATGCTGGAACTGCCGCTGCTTGTTCTTGATGTAGGCGAGCATCTCGCGCATGAAATGTGCCTGATAGACCTTTGAGAAACCCTGGTCGATGCGGTCGGCGCACTGGTCCAGGCGGAACGGCACCGACACCGCCACGGCACCTGTCACGCCGCTGTCGCTGCCGGTCTCGCCCAAATGCTTGAGCAGGATGTTGCCGCCCAATGAGTAGCCGACAGCATACAGCGGAGCGAGAGGCCGTTTGGCCCGCAAGTGCCTGATGGTTTCGGCCAGGTCTTCGCTGGCGCCGGAATGGTAGCTGCGCGGCAACAGGTTGGGTTCGCCCGAACAGCCGCGCCAGTTCAGCGCGACGCTGGCCCAGCCTCGGTCGCCCAAGGCTTTTTGCATGCCGGCGACATAAGGCGAATTCGAGGAGCCGGTGAGCCCGTGCAACACCAGCACCAGCGGTGCGTCGGCGCTGTGCGGGCCATGCCAGTCGAGGTCGAGAAAGTCGCCATCTTCAAGCCACAGGCGTTCGCGTTCGCGGCCGATGTGCACGGTTTTACGCCATAGCGGCCCCCACAAGGTTTGCAAGTGCGGATTGCCGAGGCCGAAGGCGGGGGTAAAGGTTTTCATCGGAAATCGGAGTGCGGCGTGTAGTGAGGCATGTTGTTCAATTGCAGACCGCTGCTCGCGAAATGTAGAGGAATTAATGGGGCGTGTCGTGCGCGCCGCAAGTTGCTAACTTGCCACAAACCAGGTGGATTCGCGACCGATGAAAGCAGGCCCCTGCGCGGTGGGAGCGCCGGGGCCGGTTTTCCGGAACTGATGATCAGGCAGGGGGCCCGGTTACGTCGGGGGTATTGTTCTCGATGGGAAACACATGAGCGACGGTTGCGCGTTCGCGGGTGAAGTATTCGTTGGCTGCCCACTGAATATCCTGCGCAGTGACGCTGCGTAATTGCGCGACCTCAAGATCGATCAACTGCCATGGCTGAGCAGTTGCAACAAGATGACCGATGCTGCCCGACAGCCCAAAAGGGGTGTCATAGAGCGCCTGCCGGGTGGTGCTTTCCTGCATGATGGCGGGCTCGATTTCCTCGGGAGTGAACGGCACGCGCTTGACGTCATCCAGCAATGCCCACAGATCGGCTTCGGCTTTCTGCGGATTACCCTCGAAGTGGAACGCAAGGATGAATCGGTTACTGGCTCGACTGAGTCGAAAGGTTGTCGCAATAATTGTCGAGCGGTTGTCATTCCCGAATGACTTCAGGCGTGCAGAGGATTCAAACAGGGAATCCAGTATTTCCAGTGCCCTGACGGATTGCGGATCGGGGGCGTTTTCCATCCCCGGTGTATTGAATATGACGAGCATCAGCGGGTATTCGGTTTCCAGACGTTGCGTTATCTGGCGGTAACCGGGCTCTGACGGTCCTTTTATCAAGGGCCTGAAGGGGGCGGCGCGCTGGTCTTTCGATCCGAAGTGACGCTCGACCAATTGTCTTGCCTCCTCGACCTCGACATCGCCGACAACCACCAGGCATGCATTGCCGGGGCAATACCGGCTCTGACGCCAGTTTCTGAGATGTTCAAAGGTCAGGCGTTCAAGATTGGCGGCAATCGCTTCGTTTGGTCTGTAGTAACTGTTGCCGGTGTTTATCAGGGCGTCGATTTCCGGACTGAAGCTGATCGCGGATATGAACAGGGACTCTTCCTTGTTGCGCAGCAGTTCTTCGTCCAGACAGGTGCGCAGCCATTCATCCGATATTTCGTCCGTCATGATGGTCGACTGGATTTTGAGAGCGCTTTCCAGGTGTTCGGCGGCGATCAGTAAACGGTCGCTCAGATTTTCACGGCCACCGAAGTTTTGATGAGTGGCTCCGGTTTCTTTGATGAAATCCTCATAGTCAGGCATCAGTGCATTTTGTAATACACGTGTGACCCCGAAGTCTTCGGGGCGCTCGTCATCAGTTCCTACGGCAAAAACCAGTGTGAGTCCGACCTGAGGGGTTCTGTGATCCTCGCGCACGATGACCCTGAGGCCATTGTCGAGGGTGAAGTCATGGGTGGGGTGTGGAGTTCGTTCAGTCATTGGCTTGTTCATCCATTAATCATTCATTGCATCCATGCGAGACATTTCGCACGTCAACGATGATCCAGGATCAGAGGAACAAGCCACCTCAGATGTGTTGCGTTTTAAGAAACAGCCATCGTGCCGGGCAGGCCGCCGGCCTGCCCGTGCGCTTTATTCAGCAGGTTTTTCAGCGAAGCGCTGCCACAAAGAGTAATACACACGCCCGGATTTTTGCTCCCGGTGCAGGCGCCAGTTCTGCGGCAGGCCCAGGGTCGAAGGCGCGGACTCGCTTTCGGTGTACACCCAGGCATCCTCGGCCAGCCATTGGCGCTCTTCGAGCAACTTGCAAACGGCGGGCAGCAGATTCTGGTTGAACGGCGGGTCGAGGAACACCAGGTCGTAAGCCGTTGCGGTCTGGGTTTCCAGATAGCGCAGGGCGTCGGCGGTCTGGACCTGGCCGTTGGTGCAGCGCAATGTGCCCAGGTGTTCCTTCAGACTGGACACCGCGATACTGCTGGCATCCAGCGCCTGGCCCATGGCTGCGCCACGGGACAGGGCTTCGAGGAACAGCGCGCCGCTGCCGGTGAACGGGTCGAGTACCTTGGCGCCTGGCACGTAAGGTGCGAGCCAGTTGAACAGGGTTTCACGCACCCGGTCCGGCGTCGGGCGCAGGCCCGGGGCGTCGGGGAAGCTCAGCTTGCGGCTGCGCCATTCACCGCCAATGATGCGCAGTTGATTCACGCCGTTATGGACGTTTTTGGCGGGTTTTTTAGAATGGGCCATTAATGCTCCGGAACCCCGAGCGGCTGCTCGGAAGGTTTATCAGTAGGGGCCGGTAACGGCTTTTGCGGCACGGTCGGGCCAGCGCTGACGATGACCATCTTGTCCGTGCTCAGGTGTTTGTTCATGGCGGCTTTGACCTGCTCGACGGTCAAGGCCTGGGACTGTTGCATGAAGTCTTCCAGGTGACTCAACGGCAAGTTGTAAAAACCGATGGCGCCCAGCTGACCGACGATATCGGCGTTGCTGGCGGTGGACAGCGGGAAGCTGCCGGCCAGTTCGCGCTTGGCGTCGTCGAGCTCTTTTTCGGTTGGGCCGGTTTTAAGGTAGTCGGCCAGTACATCCTGCACCAGTTTCAGGGTGCCTTCACTCATCTCGGCGCGGGTCTGCAGGTTAATCATGAACGGGCCACGCGCCTGCATCGGGGTGAAGCCCGAATACACACCGTAAGTCAGGCCACGCTTCTCGCGCACTTCGCTCATCAGGCGGGTGCCGAAGCCGCCGCCACCGAGAATCTGGTTCCCCATGGACAACGCTGCGTAGTCCGGGTCGTCGCGGTCGATGCCCAATTGCGCGAGCATCAGGTTGGTCTGCTTGGACGGGAACTCGATATGGCCGACGCTGGCCTTGGGCTCGACCGGTTGCGCAATTTTCGGCAAGGCCGGGCCTTTGGGAAGGGCACTGGAAACCTGCGCGGCAATCGCTTCGGCTTCTGCACGGGACAGGTCGCCGACCAGCGCGATCACCACGTTACCGGCGGCGTAAGCTTTCTCGTGGAAAGCACGCAGTTGGGCCACGGTGATCGCCGGGACGGTTTTCGCCGTGCCGTCGCTGGCGTGTGCGTACGGGTGATCACCGTACAAGCGGTTCATCAGTTCCAGGCTCGCCAGTTTGCCGGGGTTCTGTTTCTGGTATTCGAAACCGGCAAGCATCTGGTTCTTGATGCGGGCCAGCGAATCGGCAGGGTAAGTCGGCTTGCCGATGACTTCGGCGAACAGCTTCAGGGCCGGCTCGCGCTTGTCCTTGACACTGAGGCTGCGCAGCGAAGCGATTGCCATGTCCTTATAAGCGCCGTTGCCGAAATCGGCGCCCAGGCCTTCGAAGCCCTGGGCAATGGCGCCAACGTCTTTGCCGGCCACGCCTTCGTTGAGCATGGCGTTGGTCAACACCGCCACGCCCGGTGCATCGCCGTCCTGGCTGCTGCCGGCGGCGAAGATCAGGCGCATGTCGAACATCGGTAACTCATGGGCTTCGACAAACAGCACCTTGGTGCCTTCTGTGGTGTTCCAGGTCTGCACGTCCAGCTTGCGGTGGTCCGGTGCCTTGCCGTTGAGCTCGGTCAGTGATTGCAGTTTCTGGCTGGCCTTGGCCTTGTCCAGGGCTTCGCTGGCATTGGTTTCGCCAGAGCGCGACAAATAGAACGCGGCGGAACCGATAACGGCGACGGCGACCAGGCCGATCAGGGCCAGACGGGAGGGTTTACGCTCACTCATGAGTCGTCTCCAGAGGCAGTACATGGGCGACGCTGAGACGTTCGCGGGTGAAATACAGCTTGGCGGCTTTCTGGATGTCTTGCGGTGTCACGCTTTCCAGATCGGCCAGTTCGGTGTCCATCAGTTTCCATGACAGGCCGACGGTTTCCAGTTGGCCGATGGCCGTGGCCTGGCTGGTGATCGAGTCGCGCTCGAAGACCAGGCCGGCGATGACTTGTGCACGTACGCGTTCCAGTTCTTCAGCGGTTGGCGCCGTGGTTTTCAGCTGGTCGAGCAGCTTCCACAAACCGGCTTGTGCCTGGGCGATGGTCTTGTGTTTCTGTGAATTTGGCGATGCCGACAGGGTGAAGAGGCTGTCGCCACGGGTGTAGGCGTCGTAACTCGACGAGCCGCCGGACACCAGTTCTTCGCCGCGCTCCAGTTGCGTCGGGATGCGTCCGCTGTAGCCGCCGTCGAGCAGTGCCGAGATCAGGCGCAGGGCATTGACCAGGCGCTTGTCTTCGGCGGTGGCGATGCTCGGCACGTTGAAGGCCAGCATCAGGCTAGGCAGTTGGGTCTGCACGTGCAGGATGATCTGGCGCTCGCCCGGTTCGGCCAGTTCCAGCGGTTTTTTCGCGGCGGGCACATCACGCTTGGCGATCGGGTCGAAATAACGTTGGGCCAGAGTTTTGACTTCGTCTGGGGTGACATCGCCAACCACAACCAGCGTGGCGTTGTTGGGCACGTACCAGGTTTCGTACCAGTGGCGCAGCTCTTCGACTTTCATCCGCTCAAGGTCGGCCATCCAGCCGATGGTCGGCGTGTGATAGCCGCTGGCCGGGTAGGCCATGGCCTTGAAGCGCTCGTAGGCCTTGGACATCGGCTTGTCGTCGGTACGCAGGCGACGTTCTTCCTTGATGACCTCGATTTCCTTGGCGAACTCGTCGGCCGGCAGGCGCAGGCTGGCCATGCGATCGGCTTCCAGTTCGAAGGCCACACCCAGGCGATCCCGGGCCAGCACCTGGTAGTACGCGGTGAAGTCGTCACTGGTGAATGCGTTCTCTTCGGCGCCGAGGTCGCGCAGGATCAGCGAGGCTTCGCCGGGGCCGACTTTCTCGCTGCCCTTGAACATCATGTGTTCCAGAGCGTGGGACAGGCCGGTATTACCCGGGGTCTCGTAGCTGGAGCCGACCTTGTACCAGACCTGGGAAACCACCACTGGCGCACGGTGGTCTTCACGCACGACCACCTTCAGACCGTTGTCGAGGGTGAATTCGTGGGTGGGTTGCGGGTCGGCAGCCAGGGCCGAAAGGGGCAGGCAAACTGTGCTGAGCAGCAGGCCAGCGGCGCGGCGGGCAAGAGCATTCATTCGTTTTCAAACCTTTGGGGCTGCCCGCTTGTTCTTAGCGTCAGCGGGCGAGAGGTAGGGCGTGTCATCAATCATTACCAGTACCGCGCCGGAGCCTGATAGTGCGCAGGGCAAGGCGCGAGGAGTGTAGTTTGGTATTCCAAATAAACTCCGAGCAACGCAGCCCTGCGCACTATCAGGCCCGGCCCTCCGGGTGGTCGCCTGAAAGCGGGCCATACTGCGTTGCAGTCCTTGGCAAGGAAAGCACATTCCCTGCGGCCTGCGCCTTGTCTGGCCCGCTTTCAGGCGGCCACGCGGTACTGGTAATGATTGATGACACGCCCTAGGATACTGATCCGTTTTAGCGGCGGCCACGCCTATCAGGCCTTTATGCTTGATCAGGTTGAATGGGTTTGCGACGGAAGGTGGATGTTTATCAACTGAATTCCGCGTTTTCGCCGATTTTGCTGCTTTAGTCCTATGAGAAATCGATTCCTTGAGGCGCCGACGAGCACCTCGACAAAATGTTGCGCGTGAACAAGCTGGGTGAAACACAGTCTGTTCTGCATCGAATATTTATTTGCCGGGGCGCCATTGGCGCGTCGCTACCGTGAGATAGCCGTCCTCCATGTTTGGTTCCAACGACGACAAGAAGACCCCAGCTGCGGCTGGCGAGAAAAAAAGCCTGTTCGGATGGCTGCGCAAAAAGCCGCAGGAACCCGTCGTCGAACAGCCACAAGCCATTCCTGAACCAGCGCCGATGCCGGTCCCGGTAATAGACGAAGCGCCCGCGCCGGTTGTTCTGCCGATTGCCGAGCCGTTGCTGCAACCCAAGGTTGAAGCCGCTCCTGAACCAGTCAGCGAAATCGTCATCGAACAGCCGCCGGCCCCGACGGCCGAACCGTGGTTGACCCTGCCGGTAGCCGAAGAGCCCGTGGCATTGGTCGAGAATGACCTGGCTCCTCACGTGACACCACCGATTCCGGCTCCGGCAGCGTTCGCGCCGGCGCCGGTTCAAGCACCTGTGATCGAGCCGGTGGTGGCGCCAGTCGTTGTGGCTGAGCCCGTGCCCGTTGTCAGCCAGCCAGAGGTTCCGGTATTCGTTGCTCCGGTTGCTCCGGTTGCTCCGGTTGCTCCGGTTGCTCAAGCGCCTGCCCCCGCTCCGATTCCTGAGCCGATCGCGGCGCCCGTCGAAACCCCGGTAGAACCCGTACGCACCGAAGAAACCAAAGCCGGTTTCTTCGCCCGCCTCAAGCAGGGCCTGTCCAAGACCAGCGCCAGTATCGGCGAAGGCATGGCCAGCCTGTTCCTGGGCAAAAAGGTTATTGATGACGAACTGCTCGAAGACCTCGAAACCCGTTTGCTGACAGCCGACGTTGGTGTCGAAGCCACGTCGGTGATCATTCAGCGTTTGACGCAGAAGGTCGCCCGCAAGGAGCTGGCCGATGCCGACGCCTTGTACAAATCCCTGCAAGCCGAGCTGGCAGCGATGCTCAAGCCTGTCGAGCAGTCGCTGAAAATCACCTCGCAGAACAAGCCGTTCGTGATTCTGGTGGTCGGCGTCAACGGTGCCGGCAAGACCACCACCATCGGCAAGCTGGCGAAGAAACTGCAGCTGGAAGGCAAGAAAGTCATGCTTGCCGCTGGCGACACCTTCCGTGCCGCGGCAGTGGAGCAATTGCAGGTCTGGGGTGAGCGCAACAAGATCCCGGTGATTGCGCAGCACACTGGCGCTGACTCGGCCTCGGTGATCTTCGATGCCGTGCAGGCCGCCAAGGCCCGTGGCATCGACGTGCTGATCGCCGACACCGCCGGCCGCCTGCACACCAAAGACAATCTGATGGAAGAGCTGAAAAAGGTTCGCCGGGTGATCGGCAAGCTCGACGCCGACGCACCTCACGAAGTGCTGTTGGTGCTTGATGCTGGCACTGGCCAGAACGCCATCAACCAGGCCAAACAATTCAACCAGACCGTCGAACTGACCGGCCTGGCGCTGACCAAGCTCGACGGCACTGCCAAGGGTGGGGTGATTTTCGCCCTGGCCAAGCAATTCGGCCTGCCGATCCGCTACATTGGAGTCGGTGAAGGCATCGACGATTTGCGTACCTTTGAAGCAGAACCCTTTGTCCAGGCATTGTTTGCCGAGCGGGAGCGTTCATGATTCGTTTCGAACAGGTCGGTAAGCGCTACCCGAACGGTCACGTCGGCTTGCATGAGCTGAGCTTTCGAGTCCGTCGTGGCGAGTTCTTGTTTGTCACCGGCCATTCCGGTGCCGGTAAATCCACACTGTTGCGCCTGTTGCTGGCGATGGAGCGCCCGACCAGCGGCAAGCTGCTGCTCGCCGGGCAAGACCTGAGCACCATCAGCAACGCGCAGATTCCTTTCTTGCGCCGGCAGATCGGCGTGGTGTTCCAGAATCACCAGTTGCTGTTCGATCGCACGGTGTTCAATAACGTCGCGTTGCCTTTGCAGATCCTGGGGCTGTCCAAGGCCGAGATCGCCAAGCGCGTGGACTCGGCACTGGAGCGCGTGGCGCTGTCGGATAAAACCGATCTGTACCCGGGCGACCTGTCCACCGGTCAGCAGCAGCGCGTCGGCATCGCACGCGCCATCGTTCACCGTCCGGCCTTGCTGTTGGCGGACGAACCGACCGGTAACCTCGACCCGCGTCTGGCCGCCGAGATCATGGGTGTGTTCGAAGACATCAATCGCCTGGGTACCAGCGTGCTGATCGCCAGTCACGACCTGGCCCTGATCGCCCGCATGCGCCACCGCATGCTGACCTTGCAACGTGGTCGATTGATCGGCGACGGGGAGGCCGCGGTATGAGTGCAACACGTAGTCCCAAGGTTTCCGAGCGAGTGGCCCCGAAGGCCGCCGATCAGCAGCCGCAAAAGAAAAAACGCGATGATGACGACGGGCCGGACTTTGCCACGTTGTTCCGCGCCTGGATCGAAAGCCATCGAGCCAGTCTGGTGGATAGCCTGCGCCGCCTGGGCAAGCAGCCCATTGGCAGTTTTTTCACCTGCATGGTGATGGCGGTGGCCCTGAGTTTGCCCATGGGCCTGTCACTTTTGCTAGGTAACGTCGAGCGCTTGGGCGGTTCCTGGCAGCGCGCGGCGCAGATTTCCCTGTACCTGGACCTTGAGGCCAAACCGGCCGAAGGCGAATCGCTGCGTGATCAGATCAAGGGCATGCCTGGCGTCGCCGATGCCGAGTACGTTGGCCGGGAGCAGGCGCTGGAAGAGTTCCAGCAACAGTCCGGGCTGGGCGAGGCGCTCAAGGAGTTGCCGGAGAACCCGCTGCCGGGCGTGGTCCTGGTGACGCCGGCCGAAGTCGACAAGCCGGCCCTTGAAGCATTAAGACAAAAACTATCCGAGCTGCCGAAGGTACAACAGGCGCAACTTGATTTAGTCTGGGTCGAGCGTCTGGCAGCCATCCTCAAGCTGGGTGACCGTTTTGTCTTCGGTCTGACCGTGCTTCTGGTTTCTGCATTACTTTTGGTGATAGGCAATACCATTCGTCTTCATATTGAAAACCGCCGCACAGAGATAGAAGTGATTAAACTGGTCGGCGGCACTGACAGCTATGTACGCAGGCCCTTTCTGTATATGGGTGCGCTGTATGGCTTCGGTGCGGGGATTCTGTCCTGGGGCGTACTGGCGTTCGGCCTTGACTGGCTGAACGACGCGGTGGTGGGGCTGGCCGGTTTGTACGGCAGTGATTTTGCGCTGGCTGGAGTGCCAGTTGCCGACGGTCTGTCTCTCTTGCTTGGCGCGGTGCTGTTGGGGTATATCGGTGCATGGATTGCAGTCGCACGCCACCTGAGGGAGCTTGCGCCTAAGTAGTATCATTTTGCTCGTATTGACCTTTCAGCGTTTTTGGGTTTTTGGGAACTTGTCTTTCGGTTTCCGGTCAATTTTCGCAGTGCTGAACTGCACGAGTTTGTAAGTCGGAGGTTTTTTCGTATGACCAATTCTTTGCAACCTGCATATGCTCTGGTCCCGGGTGCGAACCTGGAGGCCTATGTGCACACCGTCAACAGCATTCCATTGCTGTCGCCGGAGCAGGAGCGTGAACTGGCCGAGAGTCTCTATTATGAGCAGGATTTGGGGGCGGCTCGGCAGATGGTGCTCGCCCACCTGCGTTTTGTCGTACATATCGCCCGTAGCTATTCCGGCTATGGCCTGGCCCAGGCTGACCTGATCCAGGAAGGCAACGTTGGCCTGATGAAGGCCGTGAAGCGCTTCAACCCGGAAATGGGCGTGCGCCTGGTGTCCTTTGCCGTGCACTGGATCAAGGCGGAAATCCACGAGTTCATCCTGCGCAACTGGCGCATCGTGAAAGTCGCGACCACCAAGGCCCAGCGCAAGTTGTTCTTCAACCTGCGCAGCCAGAAGAAGCGTCTGGCCTGGCTGAACAACGAGGAAGTCCACCGTGTGGCGGAAAGCCTGGGTGTAGAGCCTCGGGAAGTGCGCGAGATGGAAAGCCGTCTGACCGGCCATGACATGGCCTTCGACCCGGCTGCCGAAGCGGACGACGACAGTGCTTTCCAGTCGCCGGCCAACTATCTGGAAGACCACCGGTACGACCCGGCCCGTCAACTGGAAGATGCCGACTGGAGCGACAACTCCAACCACAACCTGCACGAAGCCCTGGAAGTGCTGGACGACCGCAGCCGTGACATCCTCTACCAGCGCTGGCTGGCGGAAGAAAAGGCCACGCTGCACGACCTGGCGCAGAAGTACAACGTGTCGGCCGAGCGTATTCGCCAACTCGAGAAGAGCGCGATGAACAAGCTCAAGTTGTCGATCGCTGCTTAACTGGCGAGCAGGCAATAAAAAACGCCCCGGTCATTGATCGGGGCGTTTTTGTTTGTGGTGACATTTCAGATCCACCACAGGGGGGATCTTCGGTGTTATTGGGCCCAGGGCGCCCGACGCGAATCGTTCAGCCCGACCAGATAGCTGTCGCCACCCAGTTGGCTCATCTGTCGCCGAATCCAGCCTGCACGTCGCGCCACGTAAGCGGTTGGATGGCTCGCACTCCATACTCGCGGGTTGGGCAGAACGGCCGCCAGCAAGCTCGATTGTTGGCGGCTGAGACCTTTGGCACTCACGCCAAAGTGATGCCGGGCCGCCGCTTCGGCGCCAAACACGCCGTCATCCCACTCGACGCTGTTGAGGTACACCTCAAGAATCCGCTGCTTGGGCCAGAACACTTCGATCAGTCCGGTGAACCAGGCTTCCAGGCCTTTGCGCAGCCAGCTGCGGCCAGACCACAGGAACAGGTTTTTCGAGACTTGCTGGCTTAGGGTGCTGGCGCCACGGATCGAACCGCCGCGTTCGTTATGGGCAAACGCCGCCTGAATCGCGCCGATATCGAAGCCCCAGTGCTCCGGGAATTTCTGGTCTTCCCCAGCAATCACCGCGACTTTCAGGTCATCGGAAATCTCGTCCCAGGGTTTCCAGGTTCGTTGCAGGTCGATGGGTTCTCCGTCGAACCAGGATTCGATCTTGCGCTCGACCATCAGCGTCGTCCCCGGTGGCGGCACCACGCGAAAGATCAGCACCAGCAATACGCTGCCACCCATGAACCAGAGCACGGCCTTGGTGAAACGACGGAAATAGATACGCAGCATAGTGATGGCTTGGCCGAACCCGTTGAGCAGGCCATTATACAGTCCCTTTGGATCGAAACTGACTGGAGTTCTGCATGCTGCGTGGCTTTCTGATGCTGGCCGCTTTTTTCGGCTTCACCGGTGTCGGCCTCGGCGCCTTTGCCGCCCACGGCCTGAAAAACCGCCTGAGTGCCGAGTACATGGCGATTTTCCACACGGGCGTCACCTATCAGTTGGTGCATGCCCTGGCGTTGCTCGGTGTTGCAGCGCTGGCCTCGCAAATTCCCGGTCGACTCGCCACTTGGGCCGGCGCATCGTTTGCGATCGGTATCCTGCTGTTCTCCGGCAGCCTGTACATCTTGACGCTGACCGGCATCAGCAAGCTCGGCATCATCACCCCGTTCGGTGGCCTGGCCTTCCTGGTGGGCTGGTTTTGCCTCGGACTTGCCGCCTGGCGTTTGCAGCTTACCGCTTGACGCTTGTTGCTGACCTTTAGGTCATGATCGGGCTAGAATGCCAGCCCCTAAAAATGATGGCGGCATCCGGCATGCGCATTCAGTTGAACGGCGAATCCTTTGAACTGCCCGACGGTGAAACCGTTGCGGCCCTGCTGACCCGTCTGGACCTGACCGGACGCCGGGTGGCGGTCGAACTCAATCTGGATATCGTCCCGCGCAGTCAGCATGCAGACACCGCGTTGAACGACGGCGACAACGTCGAAGTGGTGCACGCCATCGGCGGCGGCTAGCACCCTCGGCCGAGTGGCCACAGAATTCTGCAAGTACCTCACTCCTACAGAGGATTTCCCATGAGCATCGTTCGCAGCGACAAGCCTTTCGTCCTGGCCGGTCGTACTTACCAGTCGCGTTTGCTGGTCGGTACCGGCAAGTACCGTGACATGGAAGAAACCCGCCTGGCCATCGAAGCCTCGGGTGCCGAGATCGTCACCTTCGCCGTGCGCCGCACCAACCTTGGCCAGATCGAGGGCGAGCCGAACCTGCTCGAAGTGCTGTCGCCGGATCGCTACACCTTCCTGCCGAACACCGCCGGTTGCTACGACGCCATCGAAGCCGTGCGCACCTGCCGCCTGGCCCGTGAGCTGCTCGATGGCCACAACCTGGTGAAGCTGGAAGTGCTGGCCGACCAGAAAACCCTGTTCCCCAACGTGATCGAAACCCTCAAGGCCGCCGAAACGCTGGTCAAGGAAGGCTTCGACGTGATGGTCTACACCAGTGATGATCCGATCATCGCCCGTCAATTGGCGGAAATCGGCTGTATCGCGGTGATGCCGCTGGCCGGTCTGATCGGCTCCGGCCTGGGAATCTGCAACCCGTATAACCTGCAGATCATCCTCGAAGAAGCCAAGATTCCAGTATTGGTGGATGCTGGTGTCGGTACTGCTTCCGACGCCACCATCGCCATGGAACTGGGCTGTGATGCGGTGCTGATGAACTCGGCCATCGCACATGCCCAGCAGCCGATCATGATGGCTGAAGCCATGAAACATGCGATCGTCGCAGGCCGCCTGGCTTACCTCGCCGGCCGCATGCCAAAAAAACTCTATGCCAGCGCCTCTTCGCCGCTGGATGGTCTGATCAAGTAAGAGCCATTGATGACTGAATCGAACGACACGCCAATCCAGACGGAAGAAGGCGACGAGCGCCAACACCGCCGCATCAAGAGTTTCGTGATGCGCGCCGGGCGCATGACCGAAGGCCAGCAAAAGGGCCTGGAGCAGGGCACTCCGCTGTTCGTGCTGCCGCTGGCCGACGCGCCGGTGGATTTCGACCAGGTGTTCGGTCGCTCGGCGCCGCGCTCGCTGGAAATCGGTTTCGGCATGGGACACTCGCTGCTGGAAATGGCAGCGGCTTCGCCGGATCAGGATTTCATTGGCGTCGAGGTTCACCGTCCGGGTGTCGGTGCGCTGCTCAATGGCGTGCTGACGCAAGGCCTGACCAACCTGCGGGTTTACGATTGCGATGCGATCGAAGTGCTCAACCGCTGCGTGGCCGATAACAGCCTCGATCGCCTGATGCTGTTTTTCCCGGACCCGTGGCACAAGAGCCGTCACCACAAGCGTCGTATCGTTCAGGCGTCCTTCGCCGAATTGGTGCGCAGCAAGTTGAAAGTCGGCGGCATTCTGCACATGGCCACCGATTGGGAACCGTACGCCGAGTACATGCTGGAAGTGATGAACGTTGCGCCGGGTTACAGAAACCTCGCCGAAGACGGCAAGTGCGTACCGCGCCCGGCCGAGCGGCCGATCACCAAGTTCGAGCGCCGTGGCGAGCGTCTTGGGCATGGGGTGTGGGATTTGAAGTTCGAGAAGCAGTCTTAAACTTCACTTAATACAAACTGTGGGAGCGAGCTTGCTCGCGATGAGGCCATAACATTCAACATCTCTGTTGACTGTCAGGCCGCCATCGCGAGCAAGCTCGCTCCCACAGTTGTTTTAGGTATGCCCGAAGATCAGCGGCGATCCGCGACCACACCAATCAACACCAACACCACCAGCAACACCGGTGCCAGGCTGTAGTTGTTGAACTGGCTCAAGCCGCGCACGACCCACGGCGTGGCGTAGATCAGCGCCGCGCCGCTGCCGATCAGGCACAGCAGGGACATCAGTGGCACGCGCAAGGCGCCGGCGATGCTGCCCAGACGCTGCTCGACCCAGCCTTTGAAATCTGCACCGAACAGCACCAGCAGGCAGCCCACCAGGGCCAGGGCGATTTCCGAGAGGTTGCTGCGGCTCCAGCGAGACACGGTGGCAAGCAGGTCGAGTACCAAATCCATTCGATTTCCTTATGTCAGAAATTTCTGCAGCAAGTCGTTGAGGAAGAGTTGTCCGCGCTCGGTGGCTACCAGACGTGACGGTTCGACCTGCAACAGGCCGCTTTGTTCGGCTTCACGGCGGCCTTCAGCAAGGCTTTCCAGAGTCATGCCGGTACGTTCCGGGTACAGCCGCGATTCGACGCCTTCAGTCAGGCGCAGCGCGTTCATCAGGAATTCGAACGGCATTTCATCGTTGCCCAGCGCTTTCTCGCCAGCCTGGAAGCTCTTCGCCGGATTCAGGTAATCCTTCGGCAGGCGGGTCTTCCAGGTGCGAATGATGCGCCCGTCCGGATGGCTGAGCTTGCCATGGGCACCCGCGCCAATGCCGATGAAGTCGCCAAAACTCCAGTAATTGAGGTTGTGGCGCGCCGGGCGACCGGGCAAGGCATAGGCCGAGACTTCGTATTGCGCGTAACCGTGTTCGGCCAACAGCGCTTGCCCGGCTTCCTGAATGTCCCACAGTGTGTCGTCTTCCGGCAGCGTCGGCGGCTGGTTCCAGAACACCGTGTTCGGTTCCAGAGTCAGTTGATACCACGACAGGTGTGTCGGTTTCAGGGCGATGGCTGTGCGCAGGTCGGCCAAGGCATCGTCCAGGGACTGATTCGGCAAGCCATGCATCAAGTCCAGGTTGAAGTTATCGAACCCGGCCTGCCGCGCCATGCCGGCGGCGCGTACGGCTTCGTCACCGTTGTGAATCCGCCCCAGGGCCTCGAGCTTTTCTTGCTGAAAGCTCTGGATGCCGATCGACAGGCGATTTATGCCCAGTTTCCGGTACGCCACGAACTTGTCTTGCTCGAACGTCCCCGGATTGGCTTCCAGCGTGATCTCGATGTCGCTGGCAAACGGAATGCGCTGTTCGACGCCTTTGAGCAAGCGACCCAGCGAATCAGCGCTGAACAGGCTTGGCGTGCCGCCACCAAAGAAAATCGAGCTCAGCTCACGACCATAAACGGCGTGCAGGTCCTGATCGAGATCGGCCAGCAATGCGTCGACGTACTCTTCTTCCGGCAGCACCGGGCTGGCGGTGTGGGAGTTGAAGTCGCAATAAGGGCATTTGCGCACGCACCAAGGGATGTGGATATACAGCGCTAGCGGCGGCAGCACAGGCAGGGCCGCCCGAGGCGATTGTGCATCGCCGCCGAAGATCAGCGGCGACGCGGATGATTCACGGGTCATTTCAAGCCCAGACGCTGGCGCAGCAGATCCATTGCACGGGCGCGGTGGCTGATCTGGTTCTTGTCGCGTGGGCTCAGTTCGGCGCTGGAGCAGTCGCGCCCAGGCACCCAGAACAGCGGGTCGTAGCCAAAGCCGTGTTCGCCGCTGGCCTGGGTCAGGATTCGCCCGTGCCACAAACCTTCGCAGAGGATCGGCAACGGATCATCGGCGTGGCGCACCAATGCCAGCACGCACACGAACTGCGCACCACGTTCGGCTTCAGGCACGTCTTTCAACACGTCGAGCAGCTTGGCGTTGTTCGCCGCATCGCCCTTGCCGTCGGCATAACGCGCCGAGTAGATGCCCGGCGCACCGCCAAGGAAATCCACCGCCAGCCCGGAATCGTCGGCCAGCGCCGGCAGGCCGGAAATGCGCGCGGCATTGCGGGCCTTGAGGATGGCGTTCTCGACGAACGACAGGCCGGTTTCTTCAGGTTCGACGCTGCTGAACTCGCCAATCGAGCGCAGATGCACCGACTCGCCGAGCATGGTCTGGAGTTCCTTGAGTTTGCCGGCGTTATGGCTGGCCAATACGAGTTGCGTGAAGTTGATCATTGGCCGGGGAAGAGCTCTTGGTTGAAATTAATGGTGTTGATCTTGTCGCCGGTCTGCACCTTGATGTCGAAGGTGCGGATTTCCTGCTGCGGTACCGGGTATTGGGCGATGTAGTAGATCGCTCCTTGCTCGGTGACTTGTTTGAAGTTCAGCGTGTAGCTTTGGCTGGTCAGGTCTTTGACGGTGCCGCTGACCTCGGCCATCATCGGCGTGCCGGCCTTGATCACCGTAATGTTGATCACGCCCTGATCCTTGCTGCGCGTCAGTTGGGCGGCCTTGGCAACGTCCGGTAGCAGGTAGGTGGAGTTGAAGGTGTTGTAGTGCACTGTCACGTCGCCGAAGGTTTCCTTGCGTTCGCTCTTGATGGCGTCGGCGGCCATGGCGGTGACGCTCAGGCAGGCAGTGAGTAGAAACAACGCTAGACGACCCATGATCGTTCTCCTTGAAATAGGGTGGATCAGACTGCGATCTTGTGGTCGGAAAGTCCCGGGCTGCTGACCCGGTAGATGCCGATCTCACCTAACAGATTAGGCCATAGCTTGCTGGCCCACCCGTGCCGATGCTGTTGATCCACGGCCAGCCGATCAATGACCTTCGCTTCACGTTCGCGACACAAGGCTTCAAAGTCCGCGAAGGTGCAGAAGTGAATGTTCGGCGTGTTGTACCAGGTGTACGGCAGGAACTCGGAAACCGGCATACGGCCCTTGCTCGCCAGGTACCAGCGGCAGCGCCAGTGACCGAAATTCGGGAAAGTGATGATGCACTGACGGCCGACGCGCAGCATTTCCTCGAGGATCCTGTCCGGGTAGTGCACCGCTTGCAGCGCCTGGGTCATGACCACGATATCGAAACTGTTGCTGGCAAAGTTGCCCAGGCCCTTGTCCAGGTCCTGTTCGATGACGTTGATGCCCTTGGCCACGCACTCGGCGATGTTGTCGGCGTCGTTTTCCAGGCCATAACCGGTGACTTGCTTGTTGTCGCGCAGCCAGGTCAGCAGTTCGCCATCGCCGCACCCGAGGTCGAGCACGCGGCTGCCGGCGGGGATCCATTCCTGGATGATTTCCAGATCAGCTCTCATGGCTTTCTCACAACGTAATGCGGTTCATGTAATTGCCGAATGCCTGCAGATAGCGCGGGATCGGAATCAGGAAGGCGTCGTGGCCTTGCGGAGCGTCGATCTCGAGGTAGCAGACGTCCTTGCGCGCGGCCATCAGTGCGTCCACCAGTTCCCGCGAGCGGGCAGGGGAGAAGCGCCAGTCGGTGGTGAACGACATCACGCAGAACTTGGCTTTTGCACCTTCAAAGGTTTTCGCCAGGTTATCGTCGAAGTTGGCCGCCGGATCGAAGTAGTCGAGCGCTTTGGTCATTAACAGGTACGTGTTGGCGTCGAAGCGTCCGGAGAACTCTTCGCCCTGATAGCGCAGGTAGCTTTCCACCTGGAATTCGACGCTGTGGAAGTCGTAGTTGAGCTTCTCGCTCTTGAGCCCGCGGCCGAATTTTTCGCCCATGGAGTCGTCGGACAGGTAGGTGATGTGCCCGACCATCCGCGCGAGCATCAGACCGCGCTTGGGGATCACGTTGTGTTCCTGGAACGAACCGCCGTGGAATTCAGGGTCGGTGAGGATCGCCTGGCGCGCCACTTCGTTGAACGCGATGTTCTGTGCCGACAGCTTGGGCGCCGAGGCGATGGCCAGGCAGTGACGAATGCGGTCAGGGTAGGTGATGCTCCATTGCATCGCCTGCATGCCGCCGAGGCTGCCGCCGATAACGGCCGCGAACTGGGCGATGCCGAGACGATCGGCCAGGCGCGCCTGGCTGTGCACCCAATCCTCGACGGTCAGGACCGGGAAATCGGCGCCGAACGGCTTGCCAGTCTCCGGGTTGATGCTGCTCGGGCCAGTGGAACCGTTGCAGCCGCCGAGGTTGTTCAGGCTGACCACGAAGAACTTGCTGGTGTCGATCGGCTTGCCGGGGCCGATGCAGCTGTCCCACCAACCGGGTTTGCGGTCGTCGGCGCTGTGGTAGCCGGCGGCGTGGTGGTGACCGGACAGGGCGTGGCAGATCAGCACGGCGTTGCTCGCCGTGGCGTTGAGCGTGCCGTAGGTTTCGTAAATCAGGTCATAGGCCGGGAGCGAACGTCCACAAGCCAACGCCAAGGGTTCGCTGAAGTGCGCCACTTGCGGCGTCACCAGACCAACAGAATCGGGGGGAAAGGCAGCTGGCATCGACCCTGCTCTCATTGAAATGAGGCGTAAGTCTAAAGACCGCTGGGGTTAGCGGCAAGCAAAGGCCGGGCCTGATTTCATTCAGTAAGACCGAGGTACACCATTCGCGAGCAAGCCCGCTCCCACATTGGAATGCGTTCCCCTAATGAAATGGCTACCCCCGCTGCCCCCTGTGATCGCCCACTAAGCTTTCGCAGGGGGCTCATCGGAGATCGTTGCCATGAACAAAGTAGCTATTGCCGCCATCGACTTGGGAAAACACACCTTTCATCTACATGCACAGGATGATCGTGGTCACGAGCTGTACCGAAAAAAATTCAATCGGGTAACGCTCATGCAGCACAGCAC